>JBBRCX010000061.1:0-28834 GCA_038204465.1 Tepidisphaerales bacterium
CCGCAAGGCCGAGTCGCGCTGGAGAAAACTGAACGGAGCCGAGAAGCTGCAAGACCTGATCGACGGCGTCGTGTTCGTCGACGGTGAACGAAAGGCCGCTTGAGTTGTCGTGGCCGTCCACAGCTTTTGGAAATAACTCAACTCCATTGGCGAAATCGCAGCGAATATCCGATGTTACGGGGGTACCTAACCCTTTAGTGGAGGCTCGAATGATCACTGGCAGCAAAAACAGCAAAACAACGTCCTCTCCTGTGGCCATCGAGGCCCTGGAAGAGCGGCGGTTGTTTTCCCATGCCCCTCTGCTCGGAACCGCCGCAATCGATAGCAGCGGCATGCTCAATGTCGTTGGAACCAGGAAGGCCGACGTGATCCGGGTCTTGGTCAACGCCACTGACGCGACCAAGCTCGACGTATCAATCAATGGTTCCGTCGCCGGATCGTTCGACCTCTCTGCGATCACGAACGGGATTCACATCGACGGCGGCAAGGGCAACGACGACATTGGCGTTGACGAATCGAACGGCGCAGTTGCGCGTCCCCTCACCATGCTCGGCGGACAAGGCAACGACACCCTCGTCGGTGGTTCAGAAAATGATTCCCTGGACGGCGGCAACGGCAAAGACTCCCTGTCCGGCGGCGCCGGCACTGACACGCTGTCCGGCGGCAATGGAAATGACACGCTATCCGGCGGCACCGGGAGCGACACGCTGCATGGCGGGAACGGCAAGGACATCCTCACCGGCGAAGATGGAAATGACACTCTCGACGGCGGCAATGGGAAAGACACCCTCGACGGCGGCCTTGGCGACGACACGTTGGATGGTAGCAAGGGCAAAGACAGTGTCACCGGCGGTGTCGGCATCGATACCTTCAACTCAAATGACAAGCCGGCAGAGCAGGTCGATAAAGACAGCGACGACCTGACGGTCTAGCCTAGGCTGAAGCGAGCCCGGTCAAATAGAGATTGCTCCTTGAACCTGCTCCAAGCGAGGCGACCGAGGGTCGCCTCGCTTTTATTTCCGCTGACTTTCAGGAAGCGCGGGGACGGCAGATGAGGATGGTGTCCATCCTGGCGATGCATTGCGTGAGCGCATGATCTGAGCCGCCTCTTCTCTGCGATACCACATGGCAACGCGACCGGTGGAGCAACGCCACCGTCAGCGGCGAGTGCCGCACGGGCAGCATCAGGGCCGTGTACCCGGTTCATGTGATGCGCGTTGACGTCCGCACCGTGGTCGAGGAGGACGCGAACCCCGATATAAAGGCACCTTCTGTCACCCCGATCTGACGAAACAGGAAGCGGTCGGCGCCCGTCGGCAATGGTACAGTTTCACCGCGTCACCAGAGATGAGGTGAACCATGCGCGAACCGATCGACTTGCACCAAAACCGGCAGCTGCTGGTGGACGATTTTGTGATCGAGTCGGCCCAGGGCCTGCGACGAAAAATCCATCAATTCCGGCGCAACGGAGATCTGCATTTACTGCCGGGGACCAAGCCCGCGCCGTGGGATCGTGGAGGCGTCGGCGCACGCGGGGCGCCGCAGTGGATACCGGAAGAAGGGGTCTACAAGTTCTGGTACCACAGCTGGGAGCGCTCTCCGTTCGAGCAACCGGATCGCGCGCACGGCACATCCAACCTTCCGCGTGTTGCCCTGGCGGTCTCCAGGGATGGGTTGGAATGGGAACGCCCCCAGTTGGGCGCGGTCAAATTCGACGGGCGGGAAACAAATCTCTGCGACGTCGGTTTGGGCGGCGGAGTCTATCACGCGGGAGTGATCTATGACCCCGCTGATCCGGACCCCGCTCGGCGATACAAGACGTTGAGCTGGTCTCCACCGGCGTTTGGCGGATATTGGCAGGGCTTCGGGTGGTATCCCATTTATTCAGCGGACGGAGTTCATTGGTCAGCCGCAGATCGTTCGCAGCAGATTGACAACCACGACGATGCCTTTGTCATTCGTGACCACATTCGAAATCGTTTTCTGATGCCTGGCAAAGTGTGGGAGAAAGACGGCAACCGCATGAACTGCGAAAACCCGCGAGACTGGTCGATCCGCTCCAGTGACGACTTCGATCATTGGAGCCCGGACAAGACGGTCGTGTTCGCGGCGGACGACGTCGATCAGGAGATGGGTCGCAAACGCCTCCAGCAATGTTTCTCGGATCCGGACCGCGCGCATCCCTTCGTCAACCGCCCGGACCAGTACATGACCGACGTCTACGAGTTTCCCGTGTTTCCCTATGAGGGTCTGTACCTTTCCGTGTTCACGCTGTTCAACCGGGCCGGAACGATGCCTTATGAGAACCAGGCTGGAATCATGCATTTGCAGCTGGCCACGTCACGGGACCTCAAACAATGGACGCGTCCGGGCGATCGCACCCCGCTCCTGGACGTGGCTGACAAGACGAAGTTCGATTCCGGCATGGTCATAAGTTATGGAGGCCTGCTCGTGCACGAGGATGAATTGTGGCTCTACTATCACGGCTGTCCCGAGGCACACGATCAGGGAGAGAGTCGGGTTTCCAAAGAGGCCCGTGGCATGGGACTCGCCCGCATGCGGCGTGATGGGTTCATCTCCATGGAGGCGGGTCCGGACGGCGGCCGACTGGTGACAAAACCGTTGACCCTGAATCGCAGACGACTGTTTGTGAACGCCGACGCAGCGCGGGGGGCAGTCCGGATAGCTGTGCTCGACGAACAGGGGAATGCTTTGCCTGGTCTCGGTGCGGAAGAGACCGCGCCGCTCTGCAGCAATTCCGTCGCTGAACCGGTGCGGTTTCGTATGGCGTTGCCGAAGGGCCCAGTGCGTCTTGTTTTTGAAATGAAACGGGCGGAGCTGTATTCATTCTGGAGCGAGTGAAAGTAACACAACCAGCTGAAGCCCGCCGCAACGTTCCGCCTGCAGTGCGCCGTGTCGATGCGCGCCACTCCCGAGCGTCAACGCGTTGATCGGCTCACGCGATATCCATCCAGCCCTTCGCGGAACAGATCGGGGTTCGCCCGCGCGCCCAGGCCTGCCCCGGAGGGCAACTCGGCGTGACCGGCCTTGATCACCAAAGGAGTGTCGATCAGGTCCTTGTAGAACGTGCGAACATGCGCTCGCACTGTTTCCTGGAAACAGCAGCCGGGGACGGCGGCGTTGACGTGCAGGCCAGCGAAGACCGTCAACGGGCCGGTGCAGTCGTGCATGGTTGAAGGAATGTTGTACGCCTGTGCCAGATGCGCCAGGCGCACCGTTTCTGAGATGCCGCCCACCCAGGTGGGGTCGATCATGATGTAATCGGCTGCCTGCGTCTGCAGCACCTTGGCAAAGTCGGCGCGGCTCAGCAGCATCTCGCTCGCGGAGATCGGCATCCGGCTTTGGCGGCGGAAGTCCGCAAGCGTGTCGAGATTATCCATCTTTAGGATGTCTTCGAGCCACAGCGGCTGGATCTCGCGCAGCCCCTCGGCGATCCGCAGGGCCGCGGGAAGCATGAAAAAGCCGTGTCCGTCCACGAGCAGCTCGAGCTTCGAGCCGACGCGCTTGCGAATCTCCCGCAGCGGCGCGACGGCTTCTTCAAGGTCCGCCAGTGAGATGCGCATGCCGCCGTGCTGACGCGCGGCGCGGTCGAAGGGCCAGACCTTCAGCGCCGTGCAGCCTTCCGCGATCAGTTCCTCTGCCAAGCCCGCGGGATCGTGAAAGAGGTTGTATGAATCCTGAAGCGCACCCGCGACGCCGAAGCTGCCATAACCCGGCCACCCCTGGTCGCGGTTGGGGCTCGCGCCGTATGCGGGATTTCCCGCGCTGTTGTACACCGCGACGCGGTCGCGCACGGGCCCGCCCAGCAAACGATAAATCGGTTGACGGCATACCTGCCCAAGGATGTCCCACAGCGCGACGTCGACCGCGGAAATGGCCCGCAGCTCCGCGCCGCGCACGCCGAAATTGGCCGCGCGCTCGTAGAAAAATCGCCAGTGCGATTCGATTGCCAGCGCATCGTTGCCAAGCAGCCGCCGCGCCATCCAGTCGTGAACGAGCGCGGCCACCGCGTGCGGGGCATAATACGTGTCGCCATTCCCAACCATCCCGGCGTCTGTGTGCACGCGCAGCATCAGGTAACCGGGAAAAAGATCGGCCGGGATAGACGTTTCAATCGCGGTGATCCGCACCGCGCCGGCTTCGATCGGAGTGGGCGGCAGGTACGGCTTCGGATTGAGTCCGGATGGCGCGTCTGTGGTCAAGGTTGGTCCGGGCGATTAAGGATAACGGCCCCCGCGAGCCCGCCAAAGCCGTCGCACGCTACTCTTCGCTCACGTAATACCGGCACAACCGCCGCGCGGTCGGGGACATTTTCTCCAGCACCGATCGCGGAACCTCGCCTTTTCCGAAGCGGAACCACGGCGCGGTGTAGCCGGCGCTGGTCATCGGGCGAGTCTGCGCAGACGTATTGGCAGTGCCGCCATGCCAGCAGCGGACATCCCGAATGACCGCAGTGCCGGCCGGCGCGCAGACGATCGAATCTCTCATCCACTGCGGCTCCTCCTCCAGCGTGGGGATGCTCGCCCGCGAGCGCTGCGTTCCCGGCACGAACCGGATCGCTCCATTCTCCCTTGTGAACTCGACCATCATGTAATTGACGACGATGAATGGCGCCGGCACGTCGCGGTAGGTCACCAGCCCGTAGGGGTCGCGGAAGAAATCGGGAATGTCGCTGTGCAGGACCTGCATCTGCGCCCCCGGCAGCGAGTAATCGCCGCCCGCGCCCGTGCCAGCGTAGTCCTCGCTTCCCCAGATCTTGCTGAGGATCGGCAGCACCGCGGGCAGGTCGACGAGCATCTGCCATTCCGGCTCGTGGATCTGCTGGTCGAACGAGTAGCGGAAAGACCCCCGGTTGCCCTTCCGCTTCGGATCGGCGTCCGTCTGCTGCTTGATCACCCGCTGCGCCCCGGCCTGTGCCTTTCGAAGTTGCTCCGGGGTGAGAGCCCCGGAGATGGCGACGAATCCATCGCGATGAAAGATCGTCGCCGCACGCTCGACCTGCTCCGCCGGGACGATTTCGATCGCCAGCATTACTTTCCCCCGTTTCCGCTATGGCAGCATGCAAGCGCGGAGTGCTTCGATTCGTTTGGCGCAACGTCCATCGCCGGGTTCCGCTCGAAGAACCCGTCAGGCTTCAGCCAGAAGCCCATGTGATGCACGGGCATCACAGGCCAATCTTCCGGCCGAGGAACATGCGTGTGTCCCATCGTGTACCAGATCACCACGTCCGTCTCCGCCACCGCTCGATCCTGCTCCGTCCACTTCGGAAGCCCGTCCGCCTTTTCATTTTGATTCGGATACTCACCCGCTGCGAAGCGTTCTTCCGCGCGATACGGCGTCACCCACAGCGCATGCCGCATGAACCCCGCCCGGCGCAGCACTGCCGCATCGTCGGCCGCGAGCGCTAGACTGTTTTCACCGGGCACCAGCCGATATCCCGCCGGCTGCCCGAGCCGGTTGATCGAATGCGGGTTCACTACGCGCCAGAACCGAGCCGTCGCTGAATTCGTGTCCCGCCGCGCTTCTCTCTCAGTGCGCAGGAGCGTCGCGTCGGTGCGGAAGGCATTGCCATGCGGATTGTTCCGATCGTCGCGCGGCTCGGATGCGGTGTTCACCTCATAAACGCTGTTCGCCTCTCCATCCACGCTGAAATCGATCCGGGCGTTGAAGATGTGCTGGTGATACGGCGCCTGCACCTGCGGCCCCACGATCGTCCCGTACTTTGGTTTCTCCCCGGGCATCAAGGCGCAGGAGTTCATGATCCCGGTGAGCTTCAGCTCGAGCTGGATCGATCCATCCTGATAGAAATGCCAGTAGAACCCGTATTCATAATTGCCCACCGTCGTTACAAATGAGACGACCAGCCGCCGGCTGCGTCGGACCTCGGTTTGATTCGTTCGCCAATCGGTGTGCTTCCACAGCGTGCCGTAATCCTCTTCATGCAGGCAGACGGCGTTCTTGATCGTGAATAGATTTCCCCGGCTGTCCGTCATGTTCGCGTCGAAATAGCGGATCTGACCCAGACAGTCGCAGCCCAATTCCAGCGAGTTGGCAAGCATTCCCACGCCATACTCGCCGATGTCGAACGCGTTCTTCCGGTAATACTGCTCGCGCGGGTCGCCGTAGGGAACGACCATGTCGCACACACTGGCGCGATACAGGATCGGCCGCTCGCGCCCGGCGTCGCGGTAGGTAACGGTGTGCAGCACCAGCCCTTCGCGCGGCGTGAAGCCGATTCGGAACCGCCACTTCTGCCAGGAGATCTCATGCCCCTCGACCTGAAAGCTCGTCCCCTCGGGCTGGATCACCTCGATCGGTTTAAGGTCCTGCCGAACCTCGCTCGCGTACTGCCGCCCCCAGTTGCTCCCCTCCGGCGGCAGCGGGACGACTCCATAGTCCTCGACCCGTAACACCTCCATCTTGTTCAGGTCGACAACCGCCACGATGTTGTCGATCGGCCGCGCGTAACCGTTTTCTCCCGCTTCCGACCGCACCCAGCACAACGCCCGCGAGAGTCGCTTCCCCATCTCTTCCGGGCGCTCCGTGCCGTACATGCCGGCCGACCACGGATCCACCATCACGAGTGCGACGTCATGAACGCCGCGCTTGCGGATCGCCTCGAGAAACTGCGGCGATCGTTTCACCGCCTCCTCGCACTCAATGAACTCATCCAGCATGATCGGCGGCTGCACCCCCGCCGGCATCTGCTCGAGGCTCATTACCTTCCCCGCGCCGAGATCGACGACCGCCTCGTAGCCAAAGCCCGTCGCATTATCCAGAAGGATGAGCGACGCCTCACGCGGGGCCGCGGCGTGCCTCGATCGGTCCAATACCAGTTTCTTATCCGGCTCCTTCAGGGCAACGGCGACAAAGCGAAGCGACGCCGACGGCGACTTCGCCCGCAATGTCTTCACCGCAAGCTCGATCTCGGCGGGGCTGAGCGGTTCGAGCGGGTGTGAGGTCCTGGTGCGTGACTCTTCGAGTATCGGCAGCATCGGTCTTGCTCCCCAGGTGCATTAACGCAGCCACGACTACCGCAGTGCCTGGCGGAAAGCGGAATTCGCGAGAAGCGCTTCGACCATCTTCGGCGTGGCGTCCGTAAAGACCGGGGCAACGTAAATCTTCGTTCGAGGCACGGAGCCGCTAAACTGGGCGAGGTTGATGCTCGACGTCGGCCGATACCGCATCGGCACGCTGACCGCGCTGGCACGTGTGCAACCGCCCGAAAGGCTCGACACAACCAGGCCAAGTATTCCGAAGGCGGCGAATGCGATTCGACGGCGCTGAACCGGTGTGAGATACATGCGACTCCTTTCCAAAGATGGCGCGTCAGCTTATGCCGCGCGATGCGATTTGCAAACTGCGCCATCGGAGCCGGCTCGGGGGTTTCCAATGAGCTGTCGAAGGCGCCCGCTTAGCGACGCTTGATGAATCCATTGGCCCACATAATCGAGGCCCTCCCGCATGACAGACTCGCCGCAGGCGCGGGCGCCGCGCTCGTGAGCGGCTGGGTCGCTTACGGTACGTTCGCGCCGACAAGCCGTTTCTGGGGGCCGGTGATCTCTCGCGCCCCCGACGATGCCGGTCCAGCGGTCGCCCTCACGTTTGACGACGGGCCGACGCACGGCCCGACCGACCGTATCCTTGACACACTGCGCGAGCTCGACGCGCCCGCGGCCTTCTTCGTCGTCGGACGCAACGTCGAGCAATGGCCGCAACTCGTGCAGCGGATGCATGCCGAGGGTCATCTGGTCGCCAACCACACCCAGGACCATTCCCATTATGGCATCCTGCGCCGAGGCCTTTACTGGCGACGCCAACTGGACGAAACGAATCAGCTGGTTCAGCGGCTCATCGGCAAACGCCCCGCACTGTTCCGCCCTCCCATGGGCTTCAAGACGTGGCACGTCACCCAGGCCGCGCGCTGCTCAGGCCACCGCACCGTCACCTGGAGCCGACGTGCGCTCGACAGTTTCTTCGCGCCCAGCGCGCAGCGGATCGTCGACCGGCTCGTCTCGCCCTCTCGAGCGGGTGATGTGCTGATGCTGCATGATGGAATTGAACCGCACTCGCGCCATCGCGACCGCAGCGCCGTCGAGGCGGCGGTTCGACCGCTCGTGCTCGGATTACGCGCGCGCGGGCTGCAGCTTCGCCGGCTCGATCGGCTGCTGGGAATCGAGCCTTATGCGCGCGATGCGAGCTGAGCGTCGGCCCCGGCCGCCCGCTGGGCCCCGGTCACGCGAAACAGACGGTTCGCCACGACAAAAACGATGAAGGCGCTGAGAAATCCCATCAACACTCCGCCTATGCTCCATTCCAGCGCCACTGAGCGAAACAGGGCCACAGCGCCGACTCTCGAGATGTCATAGTCGTGCAATGCAGGCATTGAGCCGTGTAGCAGCAGATGCCCGATGCCGATCGCGGCCACGATCAGCAAGGGACCAATGGGCGGCGTGGAAAGCTGCGATCCCACCACGACCGACAGCGGATGAAGGTGCAGCCGGCGTGCGGCGTACAGGCTTAGAAGCGTCTGCCCGCCGTACGCGGGAAGGTTGGCAATGAACGCGCCCATCGCCAGTCCCGCGGAGATTTCCGTTCGGCTGATCTCGTCGCTGCGCAACTGCCGCCACGCCGAGGCAGGGTTCAGCCATGACAGTACGCCGCGACATGAAAAACGGTTTCGCCCCCGACGAGCGCGCCCAGGCCACTTCCGGAACGGCCACGGGCCCAGCGCCCTCAAGATCAACCGAAGGTGCATCCCCACGCCCCGCCACGAATCGGCCCACGGGCGGAAATGACTCACGCGCTCGCCAGGTGGCGGATAGTGGCAGTTGATTCCAACCTCCACAATCCGGCACCCTGCCCAGCCCGCGCGCACCAGTATCTCGGTCTCCAGCCCAAACCGTCCGCTGCGGCACGGAACCGCACGCAGGAATTCCAGCGGGTAAATCCTCAGCCCGCACTGGCTGTCGCCCACGCGTACGCCGCTCTCCATCGCGATCAACAGGTTCGAGATACGGCGGCCCAAAAGGCTCTTCGATGGGTAACCGGGTTGCGTCTCGCTCCGGTGCCCGACCACCAGCGCCTCCGGTGAGCGCCGCGCAACGGCCAACAGGTTCGGGATCTGCTCCGGATCGTGCTGCGCGTCGGTGTCGATCGTTACCGCGTGCGTGTGCCCCCGCTTCATTGCCGCGGTGAAACCAGTCCGAAGCGCCTCCGCCTTCCCGCGGTTGCGCTGATGCACGAGAACGATAACGTCCGGCGCCCGGCCCCACCCTTCAAGCACCCCCGGCGTCTCATCGGTCGAGCCATCATTCACAACGATCAGCGGAAGGCCCGTCGCGCGGATGCGGGTCAGGATGTCGTCAAGCGTGCGCGCGTTGTTGAACGTAGGTGCGATGACAACCGGATTGAAAGGTGCCGCGTCTTCCATGTCAGTCTTGCAAATCACCACCAGGCGGAGCGACAAGCCTCCGCGATCCGCCCCATCACGCGCTGTGACGATCGCTCGCCATCCGGCACGTCGGTTCTATAATCGCGCCGGCGATGGAGCGGTTCAACTATTGGCTCGCCCGGTTCGTCGGGCGCCTCATATTCTTCTGTACCATGCGCGTGCAAGTCGTTCGTGGTGAAGCAGCGTCGCAGCCAGGCGGGTACGTCCTGGCCTGCACCCACATCAGCCATCTCGACCCCATCTGCCTGACCGTCATCACGCGCCGCAAGATCGACTGGATGGCGCGGATCGAGTTCTTCCGCTGGAAGGTCATCGCGCTGTTCCTTCGCGCGATCGGCACCTTCTCCGTGAACCGAAGCGGCATTCCGGTGAAGGCGATTCGCAAAGCCATTGAAAAAGCCCGCGCCGGGCGAGTGGTGGGAATCTTCCCTGAAGGCGGCGTCGCCCAGGGCCGCGCCTCGGCATGCCGTGGGGGCCCCATTCGCAAAGGCGCCTGTCTCGTCTCCCGCCGGGCGCAGGTCCCCATTCTCCCCTGCGTCATCCTCGGCACCCACCGATTGAACGAAGCGATTCCCTGGCTGCCGCTGAAGGCCACGCGCCTCTGGGTCATCTTCGGCCGGCGCATTGAGCCCCTCGCCGACCCATCCGTATGCCGGCGCGATGCGCGCGAGCGCATGGGGCGAGAGCTGCAGCAGGAATTCGTCTCGATCTACAACGAGCTGCGCGAGAGCTACCACATCGACGACAGTTGGATTCCCTAGGATGGGCGACTTCTCCTACAAGCTGGTTTACTGGCTCTGCTACCCGGCTTTCTGGGTCTCGTCCTCCCCGCTGGTGCTCCACGCCGACCGCGCGAAACGCCCCGGTGGCTATCTCCTCGCCCCAAACCATCTTAGCCCCTTCGATGTACCGTGCGTCATGGCCGTCTCACCGCGCCACCTCGACTTCCTGAGCATCGTCGAGATGGGCCGAAAGCCTTTCGTCGGTTGGTTCTTCTCACTCGCCAATACTTTCTTTGTCGATCGCCGGTCCGTCGACACCGCCGGCGTGCGCGTGGTGCTCGAGCGCCTCCGCTGTGGGCGCGTGGTGGCGATGTTCCCCGAGGCGTCCATCCGAACGCAGGCCACCTCCGTCATCAGCGGCGGCCCGATGAAACCGGGCGTCGCCCGACTCGCGCAGCTGGCCGGCGCGCCGATCGTTCCCTGCGTCATTCTCGGATCCGGGAAATACACCAGGATATTGAGCTGGCTGCCGTTGCGGCGCGTAAAGTACGGCGTCATCTTCGGCCAGCCGCTGCAGCCCCGACGAGACCTCGATCGAGCTCAGGCGATCGAGGCGCTCCTGCAGGATTTGAAGCGATCGTACGTGGAGTTGTATGCCGAGCTCGCCGCCGCGATGAAGGCCAGGTTCGGTGCCTCTTAACAGAATCGAGATGGATCGTCCCCATCATCCAGCGCCCGACGTCGTTCTGCCGCACGCTCCGCTTGCGCGCTATTACGGGCAGGAACAGCACCGCCGCCGTTTCCTGCGCCGGCTCTTCGACGACACGGCTGCCGAATACGACCGCGTCGAATGCATGATGGCGTTCGGCACCGGATCGTGGTACCGCCGCCAGGCGCTGAAACGCGCGGGACTGCTGCGCGGCATGAAGGTACTCGACGTCGCTGTCGGCACCGGCCTGGTCGCGCGCGAAGCCGCCCTGATTGTCGGCGACCCGCGGCAAGTCATTGGAATCGACCCGAGCCCCGGCATGCTCGTGGAGGCGACGCGCTCGGTGGCGGTCCGCCTTGTCATCGGCCGGGCCGAGGAACTGCCCGTCAAACCCGCGGCTTTCGATTTTCTCAGCATGGGCTATGCCCTGCGCCACGTGTCCGACCTCACGCTCGCGTTAGGCGAGTTCTTCCGCGCCCTGCGCCCTGGCGGCACGGTCTGCCTGCTGGAGATCACCCGCCCGAGAGGATTCTTGACCCGCGCGCTCATGCGCTGTTACATGAAAGGCGTCGTGCCGTGTCTCTCCCGGCTGACTTCGCGGCGCGCCGACCCCCAGCTTTTGTGGGAATATTATTGGGACACGATCGACAAGTGCGTCGAACCGGAAGAGGTGCTGAACGCGATGAGCGAAGCAGGTTTCCATGACTGCCGCCGGCACGTCGAGATCGGAATTTTTTCCGAGTACACCGGCAGGCGCCCGCTTCGCAACGGACGCGATTCGTGAAATCAGTCATGCACACCCCTCTTCAGACGCGGTCGATCCTGCTCCTGCTCTGCCTGGTTGCAGCGCTCGCGCCAACCGCTCTCGGCAAGAATCAACCGCGCATCGACAATGACGAACGCCCCCGGCAATTCCAGAAAGGCGACTGGTCCTTCCAGACGTACGGCGGATATTGGAATGAGCTCGGCAGCGGCGATCAGGAAGCAGTTTTCGGGACGGTCGGCGTCGGCTACTACTTCGTCGATAACATGTCGCTCAACGCCGAGTTCACCGGGATGGGTGTCTGGCAACCGGGCGATGACGCGGTCGCCGGAGAATTACATCTCTTGCTCCGGCACCACCTATTCAAGAACGATCGCTGGTCCTTCTTCCTCGACGTCGGAATGGGCGTCTTCGAAGCAGACGAAGAGATGCCCGCCGGCGGCACCCGATTTAACTTCACGACACAGACCGGCCCCGGGTTGACCTATCGTCTCTCAGACAACCTGAATCTCATGATCGGCGGCCGGTTCCTTCATCTCTCCAATGCGCAGATCGAAGGCGCCGTTCACAATCCATCCATCAACGCCGCCGTCGGATATGTGGGCTTGATCTACACGTTTTGATCGGCCCGTCCTTGCCGGCGCGAACTCAAGCGAATCAATGCTGGGAAGTCCACCCGTTACCCTTGCGAACCCTTTTCCTTCCCGCCACAATCGCGTTGGCCGCCGAAGGACGTGCCCTCTCCCGTTCGGCCGGCACGGCGGTTTGCCTCACTATGTGTGCTGCCTCCGCCCAAGCCGATGTCCTGAGCCGCGTGAAGACGATCATGCGCCGCGACCTCAAGCTCGGGCCTGACATCCAAATTGCCGACGACATGCCCTTCTTCGGCAGCGATGCCGACATCGATTCCCTCGACATCCTCCTGCTGCTCACCAGCATCGAAAAGGAATTCGGCATCAGGGTGCCCAGTGAGACTGTCGGACGCGAAATCTTTCAAAGTGTTCAGACTTTGGTGCGCTACCTCGAGTCCCAGCCGGGCATTACGAGAAATTCCAATCCGCCGATCGACCACCTGAAGAGACTCCCCCATGGCGAAGTGTTCCGCTTCATCACAAAAATCGTGCAGGTTAACGAGGGCGAATCAGCCGAGGGAATCTGGTCGCTCACCGGTAACGAGCCGTTTTTCGCTGGTCATTTCCCCGGCAGGCCCATCGTCCCCGGCGTGCTGATCATCGAGGCCTTGGCGCAATTGTCAGGACTTGCCGGCCCCCCGCTCACTCCTGAAGCAACCGGCGATGATGTTGACGGCAAGCTCGCACAGGTGGATGTCCGCTTCGACGAACCGGTTGTCCCGCCGGTGGACATCCAACTCCGCTCGCGACTCACGCGCTCCATGGGCGCGCTGAGGAATTATGAGGTCCGCGCCTCCGTCGGTGAGAAAGTGGTCGCCAGGGGCTCGCTAACGCTCAGTTGCAGCCTCTCCGGCCCGTCAGCGAACGGGGGCCACGGCTGATGTGTCGTTGCGGCGCCAAGTTGCGTAGGAATTGGCGCCATCATCTCATCGGCCGCATCGTCGGCATCGCCCTGCCCGCCGTCTGGCTTGCCCTTCCCGCCGGATCACTTGCTGCTCAGCAGCCACCCTCGCGCGCGACACAGCCCGCTTCCGCGCCTTCGGATGCAGCGCTCGATGTCCGACTCGAAGAAATCGATGCCCGCGGCGCCAGGATCAAGGACTTCGCCGCCACCTTCCGTCAGGAGAAGGTGACATCGCTGCTGAAAGAGCCGTTGATCTCCACCGGCACGGTCCGTGTCACCGGAGCAACCGTCCGCTGGGATACGCAGCATCCCGAACCGGCGGTTCTGTATTCCGACGGCCGTGAAGTGAAGATGTACTACCCTCGCCAAGCGGCGCTCGAGGTGTATCCGATCGACCAGCGGATCGGGGATCTCGCGTCCTCTCCGCTGCCGCGCCTCGAAGCGTTGCGCCGGCATTTCAAGATTCGCGAGATCCCGCTCAAGGACTTTTCAGATGGGAACGACGACACCCGGCAAATCGCGCTGCGGCTCGAGCCGAGCGAAGAGTCGCTGAAGGAACATGTTGACTGCGTCAACGTGTTGTTGGACGTGCGGGGGGCCTATATATTGAAACTGGAGACAATTGATGCCGACGGCGACAGAACCGTTGTCCGCTTCCAGGACGTCAAGCTTAACGCAGGCATGAAGGAGGCGGAATTGGCGCTGTTCCTCCCTCCCGGCATCAAGGTCACCCGTCCTCTGGAAGGAGCCAGCGGCGGATCGGAACACGGCACGGGGAAAAATCGGAGTGAAAGC
This sequence comes from Tepidisphaerales bacterium, assembly GCA_038204465.1. Lineage (GTDB taxonomy): Bacteria > Planctomycetota > Phycisphaerae > Tepidisphaerales > Tepidisphaeraceae > JBBRCX01. The sequence goes on from JBBRCX010000061.1 coordinate 14,001, forward strand.
CGTAGCCGGTGAAGTATTCAAGAGTCTCGACTCGTCGCCCGACGCAGCAGGCGAATCGTGGGTGGGCCGGGTCCGTCGTGCGGCGGCCGCGTTCTGGCTCAAGCAGTTATTCTGGCTTTCGGCAAACGCTCCGTGGCTGCTGCGCTGCGCCAAGCCGCTCTTCTGCGGGGGCGCCTTCCGATTTTCCCGCAGTATCCGTGAAGGCACGCTAAGCAACGCCCGGCGCCTCCTCGGTCCGGAGGCGGGCGATGCCCGGGAGCGATCGCTGGCGAAGGCCGTGTTGGGCAACTTTTACCTCTTCTGCCACGATGTCGGGCGCAGCACGGGGCTGCCGCCGGCATCGCTGCTACGGCGGATCGATACCATCGACGGGCATGAGTCTTATCTGGCTGCGCGCGCCGCGGGGACGGGCGCGATCGTGGTCACCGCACATATGGGGTCTTTCGAAGTCGGTATGGCCGCGCTGAAGCAGCACGAGCCGCGCATCCACGTCGTCTTCCGGCGCGACTCAATGGAAGCCTTCGAACGACAGCGATCCGAACTGCGCAGCCGGCTTGGGGTAATCGAAGCGCCGGTGGATGAAGGCTGGACCATCTGGATCCGCCTGCGCGAAGCGCTGCTGGCCAACGAAGTGGTCGTGTTACAGGGAGACCGGGTCATGCCGGGCCAGAAGGGGCAGCGTGTGCCGTTTCTCGGCGGTCATATGATGCTGCCCAGCGGACCGATCAAACTCGCCCTGGCCAGCGGCGCGCCGATCATCCCGGTCTTCACCGTCCGCACGCCACAAGGAAACGTGAAACTCTTCATCGAGCCGGCCATCGTGGTAAGAGCTGAGGACTCGCATTCCGGCGAGGCGCATCCGGCACTCCTGCAACTGGCGTGCGTCATCGAAAGATACGTGCGAACCTATCCGGACCAGTGGCTCATGCTTGAGCCCGCGTGGTGCGAAGACATCGACCCGAAGGTGGGGGCGCAACGCCGCAGTGAATAAGCAAACAGCAATGAGCGCGACCACGAGTCCCATCCTCATCAGCGGCGCCGGCATGATTACGTGCCTTGGCCTCGACCGCGAGACGACATGGCGCGCCGTGCAGGAGGGCCGTTGCGGAATGGGCACGCTCAGCGCGATGGAGTCCGCGCTGCCGTCCGATGCCACGGGGGGACAGGCCCCCGATCTGCCGAAAGACTTCGAGCCCGGCGCGCCGCGCGAAGTCCGCTATCTCAAGCACGCCATCGCCGCGGCGCTAAAGGACGCGGCACTGCCTCCCCACGCGCCGCTCCCCTACCCGGCCTCGCGCTGCGCTCTCATGTTCGGCACCACCCTGCACGGCATGCGCAGCGCGGGCGAGTTCCTGCGAAGCGGGGATCACGAGCCGCTTCGGAATTTCCTTGCCTCCAGCACGTTGCGGGCTGCGACGGTCGGTCTCGGTTTCGAGGGATTTGCCGCCACGACTTGTTCCGCCTGCTCCTCCAGCCTCGGAAGCATCGCGCTCGCCGTCACTCTGTTGCAAAGTGGTGACTTCGATCTGATCCTGGCCGGCGGCTACGACCCGATCAGCGAATACGTTTACGCAGGCTTCAACAGTCTGCGGCTCGTCGCCCAGGGTCCAGTGCGGCCGTTCGCCCGCGATCGTGGCGGAATGAAGCTCGCTGAAGGCTACGGCGTCGTCGTCCTGGAACGCGCCGAGGACGCGTCCCGGCGGGGGCATAAGGCGCTGGCCCAGATCCTCGGCTGTGGTGAATCCGCCGACGCGCACCATCTGACCCAGCCTCACCCGCGAGGCGAGGGTGCCGCACGCGCGGTCGCCGCCGCGCTGGAATCATCACGAATCACGCCGGCCGAGATCGACCTGATCGCCGCGCATGCAACCGGCACGCCGGATAATGACGCCGGCGAGTTTGCCGCCTTGTCGAGCACGTTCGGTCAAGATCTGTCGCGCGTACCGGTCGTCGGTTTCAAGAGCCATCTGGGCCACACCCTGGGCGGCGCGGGCGCAGTCGAACTGATCCTCTCGGCCATGGCGCTGCGCGACCAGGTTGTCCCGCCTTGCGCAAATGTCCGCGAACAGGACGTGGAATTTGCAGGCCTGACGCTCGCGACGGGTCACGCAAAGCCCGCTCGAATCCGCGCGACCCTCAACACATCTCTTGGTTTTGGCGGCGCCAATACCTGTATCGTGCTTCGCGCCCCGACGGATCCGGTCCCTGGCGGCGTGTCGAACGAAACGCGCGTCGAATCGCGCGGCTCGTCTCCGGCAAAGCATTCCGGGTCGGCCCGCGGCTTGAAGCGTACGGTTTTCATCACGGGTATCGGAGTCGTGCTCCCCGGGGCAATTGGCAATGAAGCGTTCGCGAGGCACATTACCGATCCCTCGCCGCGCAGGGTCACTCAGGACGCACCCTCCATCGACGACGGACAGATCGCGCACCTGCTCAACGCCCCGCGCGTGCGCCGAATGAGCGGGTACGTGAAGCTATCGCTCGCCGCAACCGCGCTGGCGTTTCAGGACGCTGGCGTGGATGCTGACGGCGGCTTCGGCGAAGATTGCTCGGCGGTGCTGGGGAGCACGCACGGCTCGGCAAACTACAGCCGCGACTATTACGCACAGATTGTGAAAGAAGGCATCCCGTCGGCCAATCCGCTGCTCTTCGCGGAGGGCGTCCCGAATGCCGCGGCCGCGCATTTGAGTCTCGCGATGTCGCTGAAAGGAGCCTGCCAGACACTGATCGGTTCGCGAACCGCGGGGCTGGACGCGCTTCGACTTGCCGCGACACGGATCGCACAGGGCGAATGGGAGCGGGCGGTCGTCGGCGCGGGCGAAGAGTACAGTGACGTGGTTAACGATGCTTACAAGCACTGCGGACTGTATTGCGGCAGTGACGCGACCGAGCCGTTCAACCGTGGCAGCGGCTTCGTCACCAGCGGCGGCGCGGTGAGTTTTATCCTCGAATCACAGGAAGCATTCAATGCTCGAGGCGGCAGGCCGCGCGGCGCGCTCGAATTCTTCGCCGGCGCAGCGCCGCGTCCGCGGCGCGAGATCGACGCGGCGGCGCAGGTGCTGCGCGAACTTGGCTCTCCGCAGTACATCATGAGCTCCGCCAACGGCACCTGGATCGACCGGGTGGAAGCGGCAGGGATTCGAGCGATGAACCCCTCCTCCGCCCCGGAGCCCGTCGTCTCCGCGCTCTATGGCCATTTCGCCGAGTGCTTCAGCGTCGGTCCGCTCGCGTCCATCGCCGCCGTGCTCCTCGCGGGGCGGCTTCCCATTCTTTTCGGACAAGGACTTTCGCAGAAGTCAGATGAGGTGATGATGGATCGAAAGCTCGGATCCTTCGGCGTCTTGTGCACGGACTATGCGGCACTGATCAGCGGCGCGCGGATCAGCGTCATGGAAGGCAGCGCCGGCTGAGCGCGGGTGGCTTATGAAGCTGACATCAAGGCGCAAATCCCCCGTGCCAGCGATCAAGCAAGCCCGCTTCGATACGCGCCCGGCCGCCTGGGTGCGCGAACTCTGCCGCGAATGCCGTAACGTTCCGGCCGCGCCGGGCTCGGATGGATTCTCGGTGCAGGTGTTGGAGTCCGATCTCCACACGCTCGTCACCGTCCGCGTCGCCGACGCGGCGTCGCTCGAGCCGGCGGTCTTCGAACGGCGCACTGCGCACGCGTATACCCTCATCGCTCGCGAGCTGCAGAATCGCGTTGCGCGTCACCCGATTCGTCTGTGGAACTACATCCCCTCTATTCGTGAAACATCAGCTGACGGGCTCGATCGCTACATGGTCTTCAACGCTGGCCGGTTCACCGCATGCAGCGACTGGTTTGGCGGCCCCGCGACGTTCGATCGCCAGCTGGCAACCGCTTCCGGCGTGGGCCATGAGGGAACTGAGCTTGTGGTCCATGCACTCGCCGGCCTGGCGCCGGGTATCGCAGTGGAGAATCCGCGGCAGGTTCCCTCCTATCGCTACTCGCGCCGCTTCGGGCCGCGCCCGCCCTGCTTTGCCCGCGCGACCATCGTCAACGACGCCATCAGCGCCCGTCCGCTCCTGCTCGTTGGCGGAACGGCAGCCATCCGGGGTGAAGAATCCGTCTGCGTCGGTGATGTCGCAGGGCAGGTACGCGAAACGCTCACCAACCTCTCGAGCCTCGTCGACGCTGCTCGAACGTCCGCGCCGGCTGGAAACAAGCGCTCTGCCGCGCCGCTGGCTGCTTTCTTCGACCTGCGGGTGTACTACGTGCGCGAGGGGGACCGCTCCCTGATCGCGTCGATGGTTTCAAACGCAATGCCGCAACTGAAACGCGCGGAATACCTGCGGGCTGACCTCTGCCGGCCGGAACTGCTCGTTGAGATCGAAGGCGTAGCCGATTGTTGAGACGGGCGTGATGGCCGAATTGGATTATGACGTGCTGGTTATTGGAGGCGGTCCCGCAGGCGCGACGGCTGCACGATCGCTGGCGCGCGCCGGAGTGCGCACCGTTCTGGTTGAGAAGACGCGGTTCCCGCGCTTCCACATCGGCGAATCGTTTTTACCGCGGCACTTCACCTTATTGCGTGAACTTGGCCTCGAGCAGACGGTGCGCGCCCTTCCGCACGTTCCAAAGTTCGGAGCGGAGTTCGCCATGGGCGATGCTTCGGTCTACTGCCGCTTCATGTTCGACACCGCCCTGATTCCCGGCGGCCTCACGATCAACATCGAGCGCTCCGTCTTCGACGACATGCTCCTGCGCGAAGCCAGGGCCGCTGGGGCCGAGGTGCACGAGAACACGTCCGTCAGGAAGATCCTCCAGCTTGACGAGGGAAAAGTGCGGGTGCTTACGCAGGATGGGACGGAGATTTCAGCCGGGTGTCTGCTCGACGCCAGTGGACATGGTACGCTCGTCGGGCGCCATCTCGGCACGCGCCGCACCGCCGACGAGCCTCATCTCCAGCGCATCGCATACTTTGAACACTTCGAAGGCGTCTTGCGGCTTCCCGGCCGCGAGGCGGGACATCCCGCGATCGTCATGTGCGATGAGGGGTGGTTCTGGGTCATACCGCTGAATGAGACCAGGACCAGCGTCGGCCTGGTGCTCGACCACCGCGTCGCGAAAAGTCTCGACGTGCCCGCAGACCGCATGCTCGCATGGGGGCTTTCGAAGTCTCCCGAGATGCGCAGGCGCATGGCGCACGCGTCGGGCCCGGAGACGAACCACGTGCTGGCGGATTTCAGTTATCGCTGCCGGCCCTACGCCGGGCCGGGCTACTTTCTCATCGGCGATGCCGCTGCGTTCATGGATCCGATCTTCTCCACCGGCGTGTGCCTCGCGATGATGAGCGCAACCACCGCCGTCGAGAAGGTCCTGGCGATGCGTCAGGGGAAACTTTCGCCTGCCCGCGCCCGGCGCGAGTACATCCGCTTCGTCGAAGGCAGCACTTCAATCTTCTTCAAGATCATCCGCCAGTACTATTCGCATTCGTTCCGCGAGTTGTTTCTGAACGGCGTCGGACCGTGGCAGATTCACCGCGCGGTGCTGGCGGTCCTGGCCGGGCATGTGTTCCCGCGACCTGCATTTCGATTGAGATGGCGGCTCGCGCTGTTCTCGCTCTGCGTCCGTCTCAACCGCTTCCTTCCGCTCGTGCCGCGGCGCAAGCGCTTCTCGCTGTTGCATCGGGATTCGTCCCCGGAAGTCCTGCATTCACCTACCGCCGCGCAACCGGCGATCGTAGAATGATCCCCTCATGCGGCCGCGGCTTCTCGATCAGCTCGACCATCATGCCCGCCGCGCGCCCGGCAGCGCCGCGATCAGCGTAGTCAAATCAAGCGCAGTCGAATCGCCCGCAATGAGCGCAGTCGAATTGCCCGAGGCGCCCACCTGGGTCATCACGTATGCAGAATTGTCAAAGGCTGTTGGGGCGATGGCCGCAACGCTCGCGCGCGACATACCAATGGGCGCAGTGGTGTTGCTCAGTTGCCCGAACGAGCCGGAGTTTATCGTCGTGTTTCTGGCAGCGCTGCGCGCCGGGACGAAGGTGTTCCCGTTGTCTCCGGACCTGACCGCGCCGGAACTCGTGTCAGCCGCGAAGCAATCATCCGCTGCCGCGGTCATTGGTTCCGGGCGCGTCATTGCGACCGTGCGCGCAATCGTCCCGCGCGCGATCCCTCTGCAGGACGTGATGCGGCAGGATAATGCGCCGGTGCCGGACCGCGGGCATGGCGGGGGCGGGCTACTGCTGCTCTCGTCGGGCACGACCGGCCGCCCGAAGATTGTCCTTCGCAGCGCCGAGTCGCTCGATGCGGTGGCCGCGGCCATGTGTGAAGCAATCGGCTTTCATTCCAACGATCGCGTGCTCGCCGCGGTGCCTCTGTGCCACTCCTACGGACTCGAGCATGGGCTGCTGGCGCCCATTTTCGCGGGCAGCTGCATCCATCTTTGCAGCGGCTTCGATCTGCGCACCGTGCTCTGGCAATTTTCCAATGACGGCGTCACGCTCTTCCCCGGCGTCCCCTTCATGTTTGAAACCCTCGCCCAACAGGAGTGTGACTCGCCATCGCTGCGGCGCACCTACTCGGCCGGCGGGCCATTGCCGCAAAGCGTCTACGAAGGTTTCCGGGCCCGCTGGGGACTTCGCGTCAGCCAGCTTTATGGCGCCAGCGAGATTGGATCGGTGACGTACGCGGATCCTGAATCCCCGGAGTTCGATCCGCTCTGCGTCGGCCGGCCGATGACCGGCGTGACGGTTCGGATCCTCGAAGTCGAGCGGCCGCAGATCGATCGTCCATTGCCGGTCGGCGAAGAGGGACAGATCGCGGTGGCGGCTGACTCGATGCTTAGCGGATATCTAGGCGAGCCATCGGAGCCGACGCTGGATGGCTACTTCCTCACCGGCGACCTCGGGCGCCTCGACGTTCGCGGCAATCTCACCGTCACCGGAAGAATCAAGCTGCTGATCGACGTTGCGGGGCTAAAGGTCAACCCGCTCGAGGTCGAAGACGTGCTGATGCAGCATCCCGGCGTTGCAAGCTGTGTGGTCATCCCCATGCGCGTCAGCGAGACGGTTTCGAGGCTGAAGGCGGTCGTCACTGCGCGGCAGCAGGATGCCCTGCTTTCGGCCGAGTCGCTCCGCGCGTTCGTGCGCTGCCGGCTCAGCGGCTACAAGGTGCCGCGAGTCTTTGAGGTTCGCCCCTCCCTCCCACGATCTTCCACCGGCAAAGTCCTGCGTCACCTGGTGCAAGCCTGATGCGCTCGATGCTCCGTCCGTGCGATCTCATGATGCTGCTCGCGTTGTCCGCTTCCGCTTGCGCGCCAAAGGCTCCGCCGCTGCCGGTTTACCCCGGCGCAGATGATGCGACGGCTCTTCGAATCCTCGGGCAGCGCGCCGATTCGATTCGCAGCGTAACGGCAAAGGGCTCGATCACCCTGGTGCGGGCTGATGGCGAGAGCGTTCAATTCGACGGCGTTATCGTCATGGCGCCACCTGACAAACTGCGGCTCCGCGCCTGGAAATTCAGCCAGGCCGCCTTCGATCTCACGCTCACATCCGAAGGCCTGTGGATCATGATGCCGGACGATCCATCGCGCCGGCAGAAAGTGCTGCCCGCCACCGTAAGCGCCGAACAATTCATCCGCGAATGGCGCTGGCTCAGCGGCGGCTTCTTCTCATCATCCGACTTGCGCATCTCGCATCGGGGTGGATCAATGCTCGTCAAGAAAACTCTGGAAGATGGGCGTGAGCTGATCGCCCAGGTGCAGCAACCGACGTTGGTCCCAGAGCGCTACAGGATGCTGGACGAGAAGGGCGCCGAGCGCTTCAGCCTCACCCTTCAGCAGTACCGAGACTACGGGAGCAACATCGTCTGGCCTTCGAAACTCATCGCGGAGAGTGAATCCGGCAAAATCCTGCTCGACCTGCGCGAAGTGGAGATCAATGCCGAGCTCGCCCCGCGAGCATTCGTGCCGCCACGGCGCGCCGAGAGACGCCGATGAGCTCGCGCCTCCGCACGCTGCTGGAAAACTTCCTGAACTACCCCGCGGTTCATCCCGGTGCGGCACTCGCCATCGTTGCCCTCCTCACGGCGCTGGCAGCGCTCGCGACCAGCCGCCTCCGCGCCGAGGCATCTTTGGAAGCGATGTTCTCGCGTGACGACCCTGCCGCCGCCGCGCTGATCCGCGTGCTGAACGAATTCGGCGCGGCGGAGGAACTTCTTGTGCTGGCAACGGTCCCCTCCGGACAACATCCCGGCCAGCCCGACCCAACCCGATTACTCGCGTTCGCCCGCCGCTTTGAAGAGGCCGTCACGTCGTCGTCCGATGCGTTACAGCTGTGTGATGGAGTGATCTATCGCTCCGATGCGCAGACCCGGCAATTCTTCGAGCGTGTTCTGGTACCCAACGGGCTATTCTACCTCGACCCCGATGCCCTTCGCGCGGCCCGCCAGCGCCTCTCACGACAACAGATGCAGCAGCAGATTGCCCGCAACGAGGCGATGCTCTCCCAGCCGGGGCCGGCGGCGCAGGCTGCCGCCAAGGTCTTGCTGAAGGATCCGCTCCGTCTGCACGAATTCGTGCTCGACCGCTTCGCGGCGCAGCGCGCGTTTAAGACCTACGAGGGCGGCGACGCGTTCATTTCGCCGGACGGGCGCAGCATTCTCATCCGCGTACCAGGCAAGCGACCGCCCAGTGATTTGGAGTTTGCCAAGCATTTTACGTCCACAATCGAGTCGCGCGCGGCGGTCTCGAACGCCGACGGCCTTGGGATCAGCCTTAGCGGCTCCTACGCGATCGCGGCCACAAGCGAGCGGGCCATCCGCAGAGACATGAAGTTAAGCGTGCTCAGCTCGGTCCTCTGCCTGTTCGGTTTGTTCATGCTCGCATATCGCCACCCGCTGCGCTCCTTCACACTCGCGTTCCTTCCCGTCGCCCTTGGCGTCCTGTTTGGCTTCGGCCTTTACGCGTTATGGCGCCCGACGCTCAACCCCTTGACCGGCGTGATTGGCGCTATCCTCGCAGGAATGGGCATTGATTATTCGGTTTATTACCTCTCGCATTATGAGCGCCGCCGCGCGTCCGGCCTAACGCCCGGGCAAGCCGTGGCCAATACGGTGCGTGAGATCTTCCCCGCACTGTTCGCGGCATGGGTCACATCGGTCATTGGTTTCCTAGCGATCGGGTTCTCGAGTGTCACCGCTCTGCGCGATTTTGCGCTGCTGGGCGCGATGGGACTTGCCGGAACCCTTTTCGCCGCCGTCTGGGTGCTGCCGGCACTATTAGCAGCAACCGATCGCCGATCGACGTCGCATTTGCAGCGCCGCAACCATGTCGGGTTTCGCGCACAGCCGGCGCTTGCGTGGGTCGCACGGCACTCGATGGCTGTCTTACTGGCCTCGCTGGCGATCTTGCTGGTGGCGGGCATCATTGCGGGCTCCGCAGGACGCAACATCGTGCCTCTGGAAACCGACCTGACGGTCATGCACCCCCGCCCGAACCCCGCCATCGAAGCACAAGCCGAGATCGCGCGCCTCTTCGGCAGTGCCGCCGACTCGTTGATCGTCCACTTGAAGACGCGCTCCCCCGAAGCGCTGGTGAGTCTTGCGCATCGCGCCAGCCAACGGCTTTCCACGCCGGCAGTCCGATCACACGGCGTAGCCGCGACCTATGGCCTGGCAACGCTGCTCCCCGACCCGCAAATCGCTGAAGCGCGGTTCAAGGAGATCAACCCCGGGGAAGCTGACCGCGTCGTGAAGGATTTCGAGGCCGCCGTGCAAACCAGTCGTTTCAATCCGAAGGCGTACGAGCCGTACAGTGAATTCCTCAGGACTCTGCTGCTTCCGCACGATGCACCCTCCATAACGACGCTGCTGCCCTACCGGCAGTTGGCGCGAACGCTTCTTCCTACCTCGGCTTTCGAGCCGGGGGCACAGGTGCCTACCGAAGCGATTACCTTGGTTTTCCTCGATCAACCGCCGGAGGACCGCCAATCCCGCGACACGGCGATCGAGACAATCCGCTCAGCGCTCGCGGACCTCCCAGGCGCGACGTTGACCGGACTCACCGTCATCAGCCACGATACAGAACTTGACGTCCAGCGCGATCTGCCCAGACTTCTGGGCGTCGCAGTTGTTCTCGTCCTGTCCTACCTGCTGCTCCAATTCCGCTCGCTTGCCGACACGCTGTTGTCGCTCCTCCCGGCGATCTTCAGCCTTCTCTGCCTTCTCGCGGTCATGCGGCTCACGGGGCAGAAGCTGAACATGATGAATCTGATCGCTCTTCCGCTCCTCATTGGCATCGACGTCGACTATGGAATTTTTCTCGTCAGCCTCGCGCGAGCTTCACGGCGACAGGATTCCCGCGAATCAACCGTCGATCGGATAAGCGCCAGCGCGCATGCCGTCGCCTTGTGCGCACTGTCAACGGCACTTGGTTTTGGATCCCTGATCACCACCAGCGTGCCGGCCATCCGATCGCTCGGCTTTGTGGTTGGCGTGGGGGTCCTCTCATGCCTTGTAGGAACGCTCTTCCTGCTCGCCCCCATCCTGTTCTCCCTTCGGCTACGCCCAGCAGACGCCGGATAACTTTCCCACCTTCACATCGACTCGGGGGGCAGTGCCGCCCCGGTGGGAATAACCAGCCCCGCGAGCGTGCGCGCGCCACACATCCAGGAAATCATTGAAATCATCTCGCCGCTTCCAGTATGCTTCCGTCCGTGCGGGTTCTCGTCGCGGAAGACCACCCATCTCTGGTGCGATCGATCACTCACGGCCTTCGGTCCGCGGGGTATGCTGTCGACTTCGCCGTCGACGGCGGCGAAGCAATGTCGCTCGCCTCTTCCAACGGTTACGACGGCATTGTCCTGGACATCATGCTTCCCGTCATGGACGGGTGGAGCGTGCTGCAGGCGCTGCGCCGCAAGGAGGTGGCTACGCCGGTGCTCTGCCTGACCGCGCGCGACAGCATTGAAGACCGGGTGCGCGGATTGGAGCTGGGCGCGGACGACTACCTCGTGAAGCCATTCGCCTGGGAAGAGTTCGTCGCGCGGGTACGCGCCATGATCCGGCGCGGGCACGCGAAGCCTTTTAAGACGATCGTCATCGGCGACCTGCAGATCGACGCGGGCCGCAAGGGCGTCTGCCGCGGGGGAAACGCCATTGAGCTCAGCGCAGGGGAGTACGCATTGCTCGAGTTTCTCGCCTACCGCAGGGATGAGGTGGTTTCGCGCACCGAAATCTGGGAGCACTTGTACGATCAGAATGCGGAAACAACGAGCAACGTCGTGGACGTCTATATTGGATATCTGCGGAGCAAGGTCGACCGCGACTTCGAGAAAAAGTTGATCCACACACGGCGCGGCCAGGGCTACATGCTGAGCGAGCATGCCTGAGGCGCGCCGTCACTTCTTTGACTTCGGGGAACTATGACGCAGCGGCTCGCCATGGCGATCCTGCTGACGGTGCTGGGGACGCTTGTCGTTGCCGGCCTCACGGCATATTTCACCGTGCGCGCGGTCCTCATCGGCAATCTCGATGCGGTGCTTTTCGCACGAGCTGCCGCCCTCCCGGAACTGACCCAGACGAAGAACCTGGATCCCTCGAAACTGCCGGTTTACGATCCGACCGATCGTTACGTGATCGAGGACATTGAGGGCCGCAGAATCCAGGGCGCCGCCCAGAGCGTCGCTGCCAGCAACCGGCCGACGATTGTCAAAAGGCAGTTCGCTCCCGCCGGCCGCAGACGAACTCGTATTCTGACCATCCGCGGGCTCGCCCACGCACAGGAGAACGGCGCGAAGCCCGTGCCGGTTGTGATCACGTACAGCGGCTCAATGGACCGCGCCGATGCGATCCTGGGAAGGCTGGCGATGGATCTCAGCCTCTTCGGCCTCGTCGGCGCGTTGCTGGCGGCTTACCTGGCGGTCAAGATTTCGCAGCTCACGCTTCGCCCGCTCTCGCGGACCGCCGCCCTCATCGGCACGATTGATGAGCAAAGCCTGGATTTCAGGATAGACGCGTCCAAGCTGCCGCCGGAGTTAGTGCCTATTGCGTCACGTTTGAATGGAATGCTGGCGCAGCTGGAGCAGGCGTTCGCGAGGCGCAAGCAGTTTCTGGCCGACGCCTCGCATGAGCTGCGCACGCCGGTCGCCGCCATGGTCACCTCGCTCGACGTCGCATTGCGGGTGCCGCATGATGAAATCGGCTATCGGCAGGTGATCCAAGAGTGCGCCGCCGATGCCAACCTGCTGCGGCGCCTTGTGCAACGCCTGACTGAGTATGCAAAAGGCGAAGTTTCACCCCAGGCCCCGCCCGAACGCACCGACGTGCGGTTGTTGATCGAACAGTGCGCCAATAGGACCTCCATCCTGGGCCACGCGGACGGCGTCATTGTCACCTCTGACTTGCCGGCGAGCCTTTCATGTCTGCTCTACGCCGACCGACTCCGCAGTATCGTTATGAATCTGGCGGCGAACGCCATGGAGTATGGCAGGCCGCGCAGCGAGGTTGAGATTTCCTGCATGCATGATGGGCAGCGGCTCATATTGAATGTCCACGACGATGGACCCGGGATTGCCCCGGAGCACCTGCCCCACGTGTTCGAGCCGTTCTATCGCGCGGACCGGGCCAGGGTTCAGGATTCGGAGCACCTGGGATTGGGCTTGTTCCTGGTGCAGGCGCACGCGAAAGCAATGAATGGAACTTGCTTCGTCACCTGTCAGCCGGGGTCTGGCACGACGGTTACGGTCCAGATTCCATGCCTGCTGCTGCCGGCCGAGGAGCCTTCGCCTGCCCGGCCGCTCGTTGCTGCCCGCTGATCGGTTCGCGTTCAATGTGCTGATTCCGACTTTGAAGCAAATAAATGTCACCTTCGGGCGTAGTTGGCCTATGATGATCACGCTGCCGTGGGTGAACGCACTTTCAGTGGGAAATCGCCAACGAACAAGCCCAATCCGCGATATGGCCCCGCACAGCGGGGGGGAAGCGGGCTTACGTTCGGACCAAAAAGAAGCAAGGGAGGGCGGAGCTGGTGAGCGGGGGCAAGCCCGCGTCCGTGGGATGTTCCGCCCTCCCATGTTCAGAAAGCCTTGACGCCCGCAATCCTGCCACATCGTGCATGAGAGGATGATGAGAACGCCCAGCACGCAAAAGCTTTTCCCATAAGTTGAACGCTCAGCGTGCCGCCGCTGTTCGGGCAAACCGCATTCTTGCTGCAAGAAAGCGGTTCCAGCCGCGTAACCTGACTCACATCTCGCGCCTGTCTACATTCATCAAGCCGAGTCCCTTGACCCCCGCGATCGTCGTTGTTGGCAAAGCGCTCAGCCGCGCGAACTCCGACAACGACCTTGGACCTGCGTGGTACTGCATCTCAGGGCGTCAATGCGACGCTCAACCAAGTAAACTGCAGAAGGAGCTTGCAATGGGACTCATGAATTGGCGAATGGCACTGACGACGTTGGCGCTGGGAACGGTGCTCTTCACCGGCGCTTGGGCACAGGACAAGGCCGCGAACGAAAAGGATGCGTCTTCTGAAGCGCAGGCCAGCGCTGGCGGCGATCTGGAGCGGCAGTACACGGCGGTGTCAAACGCCCGCACCAAGGCGGAATTGGCGCTGCGCGACGCGAGGAAGGCCCTTATCAGCCGCCGCGAGACGCTCACGGACGTCTTTGCGTCCACGGAGGCAGCCAAGGAGAAGACCCTGCAAGGGCTGGCCGCCGCGCTGCAGAACGAGCAGAAGAAGCCCGCCACCCAGCAGGATCCCACCGCCGTGCAGAGTCTCACCCAGCAGGCGGCAACCGTTACCGCCGACTGGCAAAAGTATCTCACCGCCGACCGCGCCGCCGCGGAGGCGCGCTTGACCGCCGCCGGCCAGGTCGTGACCGACTCCACCACCGCTTACAACAATGCCAACACGATGGAAGCGTCGTGGAAAAACCTCGAGATGGACCTCGCCCCGGTCGAGCACGCCTACAACGGCCTCACCAAGCGGCTCGCCGACGCGCGGCAGGAGATGAACAAGGCGGTTGAAGACCTGCGGCAGAAGAAGACGCAGTGGACCGCGATGGCCGAGAAGCCCGCCACCGCCGCCTCAGCCGCCCCAACGCCGTAACTCCAGTCGCCTCGGCCCCACCTTCAGCGCTCGCGCACCCCTCCCCGCGCGACCGCTGGAGGTGCACAACCTCATCAGGCCTTCAAAAACCCATCCCGATCCCATCGGCGAGCCACCCCACCGCCATTGGCAAGCCATCCCACCCCCATCGACAAGCCATCCCATCGCCATCGTCGATCCATCCCACCGCCATCGGCACCCCATCCCAATGCCAGCCGGCTCCCGTCGCATCTCCAAACATCCCCCAGCGCCCCACCATCCCCTGCCCAAGCCCCGCCCAACCCCCCCCAGGCCCCACCCCAACCACAGACCAGGATTTGGCGACGAGCAAACCCCAGGCTGTGGACAACGCGATCCTGCGCCTGCAGACCGCCTACGACACCGCCGGCCGGGCCTTCAGGTTCAGCAGTTATGCCAGCGCCACCAGCAGCACGTCGGTGAACGAGGTCCAGCGCAACTTCAACGGCTTCGGCCAGCTCACCGTCGAGTACCAGTCCCACAGCGGAGCGGTGGACACGACACCCTCTACCGGCAGCCTGCGGGTACAATACGCCTACAGCAACGACGCGAAGAGCCGGCTGGTCAGCATGACTTATCCCAATGGCCGCATCCTCCACTACGAATACAACACCGGCGTCGATTCCACCATCAGCCGGCTCAGCTTCATCGCCGACGACACGTCCGGCTCCGCCGGCACGCACCTGGAGGAATACAGCTACCTCGGACTCTCCACGATCGTGAAACGCGCCCACACCCAGCCCGG
>JBBRCX010000062.1:0-28647 GCA_038204465.1 Tepidisphaerales bacterium
CGGAGGAGGGTGTCCTGCACCATTCCGGCCTCGCGGGTGCGACGGTGCGCGTGACATTGGAGGTCCAAGCGGATATCCCCGATGGCGCATTCGATGATCTTGTTCGCACGACCACCGAGAACTGCCGTACTCTTCGCTTTACGAGCCAAGGATTCGAAGAGCAATAAGGTCCCGGCCTAATCCGCAAGATAGACAGAGACTCTAATAGGTCAAGGAGACGCGCGTGGCATTTGAGCAAGTGAAGTTGCGTGAGATGGTCGATCGTGCGGTCGGCCATACATGGAGCATCCCCGAGTTTCAGCGTGGTTTCGTCTGGAAGGCGACCCAAGTGCGGGACCTCGCGGAATCGTTGTGGTACGACTACCCGATCGGATCACTTCTGGTCTGGAACAGCCACGGCCCCGCCGAAGAACAGGTCGCGCAGGACGCTCAACACCCCAAGCTCTGGGTGGTTGATGGCCAGCAGCGAACTACTGCGCTGTGCATTCTCTTCGGACGAAAGCCGTATTGGTGGCCATCGGCGGATGAATGGAATAAGACGCTCAAGAAATACGACATTCGCTTCGACATTCACACAAAAGAGCCGCCGTTCTTCGCCGTCTCGAACGCTGTGATTCGCAATAACACGACCTCACGGTACGTCCCACTATCGAAGCTTCTTGTTCTCGACACCGCAAAGGAGAAGGATCAGCAAGTCCTGGAATCGCTTGCAAGGGAGATCAAGTTACAAGGCCTGTGTGACGGAATGGATGCGATGGAGGTGTACACACGGCTTGATCGGGTCCGGAAGATTCGTGAGAAGGACATCGTAACGATAACCGTGGACCACGAACTTGAAGACGTGGTGGAGATTTTTTCACGTCTCAACAGTAAGGGGACGCGTGTTACCGAAGCCGATATCTATCTCGGTGTAGTGGCGGCAAGAAATCCGGGCTGGGTTCGCGACAATTTCCTGCCGTACTTAAACGCGCTCGGAGAGGCCGGTTTCCACATTGATCCTAATCTTCTGTTCAGAAGCGTGACCGGAGTAGGAGCAAAACGTGTTCGTTTCCGTGAGATTCCGGATGAATTCTTCGATCCCGTCAAGGTGGGGCCTGCCTGGGATCGGACCAAGGAGGCGTGGAAACGGCTCATCGCACGTTTCCGTGAATACGGGATTCTCAGCAACGACCCGATGCCGACCGAAGCGGCTTTGGTCACGATGATCAGTCTCATCGAAAAGTTCAAAGACGATGCGAACTTCAAGTTGGCACTTTATTGGTTCATTCAAGCGTCGCGATTCAATAGGTACAGTGCATCTGGGACGACGACGTTGGAGGAGGACCTTCGTGACGTCCAGGAGTCGGGCAGCTTGAAGGAAGCAGTCGAGAAAATGCTCAAGCGGTTCCCGCACGACACACCGTTTCAGCCGGAGGATTTCCTGCGGGACTATACAGACGGTCGGTTCGGCCGCTTCTTGCTGTACCTGCTCGTCTACCGCAACAAGGCCACGGATTGGGACGAGCACGGGCACCGCATCGGATTCGAAGGCATGGACGTGTTGGCTGATTTCCGTCCTCAATGGCATCACGTGTTCCCAAAGAAGTACCTTGACGGGAATGTGAACGACGCTCTCGCGGACACTCTTGCCAACATCGCCGTGATTGGCCCCGAGATTAATATCCGTATCAGCGCGAGAGACCCGCTTAGCTATGTCCAGAAGTACGCCATCACAAAGGAAAAGCTCAACCAGCAGTTCATTGACGCAAGCTTTACGCGGGTAACGTTCGACGGATTCGAGAACTGGTTGAGGAATCGCGCGCAGGTCCTTAGTGAGGAGGCAAACGCGTTTCTTTCCGAGCTGAAGGGTGCGATCTGAACATTCACGCAGGACGGTCTGAGCAATGCGCTGATGAAGCGGCGACTTCTTATTGACCCCGCGCCCCATCTCGCGTCCCACACGCTGCGAAATCATTGAATTCATTCGCCAATGTGGCCAACGGGGTCAGAGTCAGACTGCAAATCTGATGGCTTATGCCTTCGCAGATTCAAATCCTGCCGCGCCATCTCTCTTGTAATCCACAGCCCTGAATGTGATGCTCACCTACCCCTTCTCGGTCTGCTGTTCCAACGCGTCATTGAGCTTCGACAATACGCGATGGCACGCGCGCACGTACTTAAGCAATTGTCTCGGTTCTTCAATAAACGATTCGTCGGTGCTTTCGGGATGTGCGCAGCGATTGCGCATCTCTTCGAGAGGGTTGAACGTCTCTTCCAAGTCACGTCGCGCCAATCCCGGCACCAGTTTTCTTTTGATCAGCATCGTCTTCTTATCGATGAAGTTTGTGTAGTCCAACAGGAGGTCAGGGTGCTGAAGCTTAAGTTGGATTCGTTCTTCTGCGTGCTGCTTCTCTCGCCGCGTTTCCGACCCTCGCATTGCATCTATGGTCTTCTTGCGCCGCTCCGGTGACAGCGCCTCCCAGCAGGCTTTGGCATTTCGCAGACACAACCGCAAACTCGTTTGCTCGCCAATTTGACCTTCACGGGAGGCCCAGATGCTGGCCGATCCGCAGCTCCGTTACACTGGCTTTGCAACGAGCGCTTTCCAGCGATGCTGTCGTCGACCCGACGCGGCATCATCGGGAGTCGATGCTGCGGCAACTACGAGAGGTGGCACGCCAGGGCAACCGCATTCTCCATTTGAAGGCAAAACTTGCCGAATCGTCGGTAAGCCCAGACCGCGATGCTGACTGAAAATCAATCGTTGCCGCAGGACCGACGACGACGCGCCGTCACGCTTTCCCTAGAATGCGGTTGCCCTGGGTGGCACGCGTCGGTGCCTCTGAAACACTCCAAGAACTGAGCTTTGGACGTATAATGGGCCGCAGGCCAATCTCGGGTTAAAGCGATGGCACGCAGGAGGAAGAACGCGGATGACGATCTGGTCGGTGGACGCGATCCGGACGATAAAATGAAGGGGGGTAAAATTGGAAGGCGTGACAAACGGTATGGAAAAGATGATTGGTTCTGGCGGTGGTATCACCGCGTCTGGAAGGACAAGAACATACGAGGGCGTCGAGACGCTACCAAAGAAGAGATCGAGGAGGCCCATAAGGAATGGGTGCGCTTAGGACGACCAAAGGTGTAAGATGAAGAGAGTGGCTGCGAAGGCAAAATTGCGTGTTTTGACTGCCGCCGTGGACGGGGATGACGAGAGGTCTGTCTATGAGGCAGCACTTGCCGTTGCCGACGAAGGCGTGAAAGAGGCAATTCCTCTCCTCTTAAAGCTGTTGTCCGAGGATCGGCGAATCCGTGTTAGGGACGGCGCTGCGTTGGCGCTTCGTGAACTCAGAGCGAATCAGGCTGTGCCGGAATTAATCAGATTGATTCGCCACCCGGCGAATAAGCAAACACGGGGTACGCTCGTCTATGCTCTCCAAACCCTCGATTGGTATCGCGAACACGCAGTTTATGTCGCAACGCTCCTGACCGTCGAGAACTACGAGGTTCGACAAATGGCACTGCAAGCACTCGAAGCGGTCGTCGATGATTTGTCGGACCAACAGAAGTCAAACGTCCTGGTCGGTCTGTCCATCGCGCTCCTCACTGGAAGAAGGCTTGGTCATGGAGCGCGCGAGACCTGGATAGAAGCCCTGAAACTCCTGACCGGAAAAGAGAATCCCGTGGAGCTTGCCGCTACGGCATAGTCAGCGGCGTTTTACAGAAACGCCCTACGCTGCGCCCCGTTGCGTTCAGATTTGCTCTTTTGCGCCAAAATTCGCTTATTGCGGTCCCGCTCGAAGGGGTCGGAGGCCGCATCGACCACATGGCCCTCACGCCCGATGGCAAGCGCTTGTTCGTCGCGGCCCTCGGCAATAACTCTGTCGAGGTCGTCGATGCTTTCAATGGGGTTGTCGCCGGTCCAATTTCAGGAAGTCCGCGCTCGCTTTGCCGATGTGCCCGCCCGGGCTGCTTGGGCGGGGAGACCGGACCAGGGCCGGTTTCTCAGTCGCGCTGGATCGCCATTGCGATTCCCATCCCTCCGCCCACGCATAGCGAGGCGACGCCGCGTTTCAGGCCGGTGTCTTCCAGGAAGTGCAGCAGCGTGACGAGGATGCGGGCGCCGCTGCAGCCGATGGGATGTCCGAGCGCGATGCCGCCGCCGCGGGGGTTGAGCTGGGCATCACTGAGCTTCAACTCGCTTTGGCACGCCAGCACCTGGGCCGCGAACGCTTCGTTGATTTCTACCGCGTCAACGTCGCCGAGCTTCCATCCGGCACGTTCACAGACGCCCTGGATCGCGCCGATCGGCCCCAATCCCATGGCGGCGGGATCACAGCCGACCGCGTAACTGGCGATGATTCGCGCCCGCGATTGCAAGCGGTGCCTTTTCAGGCCCGCTTCGTCCGCGAGGAGAACTCCCGCCGCCCCGTCATTGATGCCCGATGCATTCCCGGCGGTGATGCTGCCCCCGAAGGCCGACTTTAACTTTGCGAGTTTTTCCAGCGTGGTGTCGGCGCGAGGATGCTCGTCCTCAGTCACGGTCATTTCACCGGCTCGAACTGCCGCGATCTCGCGCGCGAACGGCCCTTTCGCCGCAGCGGCCCGCTGCTGGCTCCGCAGGGCGTATCGATCCTGCTGCTCGCGGGTAATCCCAAACGATTGAGCAATCCGCTCAGCAGTCTCACCCATGGCGATGTTCAACGTCGGATCAGTCAAGCCGTCCGCGGTGATTGCATCGAGCAGCTGGCAATCGCCCAACTTCCGCCCCCACCGCGCGGCCTTCGCATAGTGCGGCGCATTGCTCATCGACTCCACGCCGCCGGCCAGCACCAGGCTCGCGTCCCCCTGCTCGAGCGCGTCGGCCGCCAGCGCGATCGCTTTGAGCCCGGAGCCGCAGACCATGTTGACGGTGTATGCCGGAGCGCTGTGCCGCACGCCAAGTCGCAGGCCGACCTGCCGGGCCGCGTTCATCCCCACGCCTGCCTGCAGCACTTGACCGAGGATCACGCCGTCAACGTCGGGGACGAGCCTCGGATCGAGCACCGCCGCGCAGACCTGGGTCGCGAGGTCCACCGCGTCGACGCTGCGCAGGCTTCCACCGAAACGCCCGATGGGGGAGCGCCTTGCTGAGACAATGTGGATGTTCGTCGCATATTTCGGCATCGGGAATCGCTCGCGAATGACTATAGCACCGCCGCCCCGATGCCAGCCGGTTCACCCTCGCCACCCGCCGTTCACTTCAATCGTCTGCCCGGTGACATAGGACGCCAGCGGGGAGCAGAGAAACAGCACCACGTTCGCGATCTCGCGCGGCGCCGCCGCCCGCTTCAGGGGAATCTGCTTCAGCATCTCCTCGCGGACGTCGGGTGGAATGGAAGCGATCATCGAAGTCTCGACGAGTCCCGGCGCGATGGCGTTGGCGCGGATGGCGCGCCCGGCTCCTTCGCGGCTCAGGACGCGCATCATTGCCGCAACTCCCGCTTTCGCCGCCGCATAATTTGACTGGCCGAAGAAACCCTGCATCGCCGCGATGCTCGCCATGCTGACGATCGAGCCGCCGTCGCGCATGATCTCCAGTCCATACTTGCAGCAGTAGAACACGCCCGACAGGTTGACGTCGATCACGCTCTTCCACTCCTCGAGCGTCATCTTCGCGATCGAATGGTCGCGGAGGATCGCGGCATTGTTGATGAGCAAATCGATCCCGCCCCAGCGCTGGCGCACCTGGCGCATCATTGCGCTGACCGCCTCAGCCGATGCGACATCCGCCACAACCACCAACGCGCTCTGCGCCCGCGCCGCGTTCAGCTCCGCCACCAGCCGCTCGGCGTCGGTGGTCGTATCGCCCACTCCCGGATGATTGACCACGACCGAAGCGCCGGCCGCGTGCAGCGTCCGCGCCACCTCAGCTCCGATCCCCTGTGATGCCCCGGTAATCAGCGCGACTTTCCCAGCGAGGTCGACGATACAAGCCATGACACGGGAGTTTATCCCGGCGGGGAATGTTTCCAAAAGCCCAATGCCGTGCGCCCGGCGCGCCAGCGGCTGGCACCGCAGAGGTCTGTGTCACAACCCGATAAACGCGGTTAAGGCGGGGTTTCTCTCGCTTTCGCCTGATGTTAGCTCACCGTTAAGTTATTGACCTTCCGTTCCAGAACGCCTACTGTCCTCGACCCGCACTCGTATGGCACGACCCAAGGAATTTGATCCGGAGCTGGCGACGCAGGAAGCCATGGAGGCTTTCTGGGAGCACGGATACGCCGCCACTTCGGTCAATGATCTGCTCGCGGAGATGAATCTCAACCGAGGCAGCTTCTACGGCACCTTCGGGGACAAGAAGCAGCTCTTCCTGGCCGCGCTGGACAAATACGACGAGCAGCACAGCGAAGAATTCCGGGCTGTGCTGGAGCGGCCGGGATCGGCCAGGGCAGCGATTCGTGACTGGGTGATGATGATCGCGCGGCACTGTACGGGCGAAGCCGGCCGCCGCGGCTGCCTCATCGCCAAGGCCGCGGTTGAACTCCTGCCGCACGATAAGGACGTCGCGCGCTGGATCCAGCGCATGCACCGGCGCAACGAACGCATCATTGCAAACGTGCTGAAGCGCGGGCAGGCCGAGGGCGAGATCAATCCGCGCCTCGATCCCCTCGTGATGGCGCGCTACCTGCTGGCGTGCGCCGCCGGTGGCCTGCGGATGCTCAGCACGGCGTCGGCGTCGCCCAGGGACGTCCGTGAAGTAGCGGAAATCATCCTGAAGGCCCTGGATTAATCAGCCCGCTCGCATCGGGCGCGCAAGCGCTGCAAGGGAAAACTATGTCAGACCGATCAAACTTTCACGGGGGATCAACGCTGGCGATTGTGCTGGCTCTGCTCGCGGGCGCCGGCTGCAGGAAACAACCGGGCGCGATGCAGCTTGAACGGCCGACCCCCATGGTCCGCACCGTTCAGGCAACCGCACAGGACGTTCCGATCTATCTGGACGCAATCGGCAAGGCCACCGCCTTCGAGATGGTGAGCATCGCGCCGCAGGTTTCCGGCCAGGTCACCCAGATCCACTTCAAGGACGGCGCGAATCTGAAGAAGGGCGATCTGCTCTTTACGATCGACACCCGCCCGTTCGAAGCGCAGCGGAAACACGCGGAAGCGAGCCTCGCCGAGAGCCAGGCCATGCTCGCTCTGGGCAAGAGCGAATTCTCCCGCGTCCAGGCGCTCCTGGGCACGCAGTCCGTCTCGCAGCAGGACTTCGATCAGAAGAAAAATGCGCTCGAAGTCGCCGAGGCGCAGATCAAGGCGAACGGAGCCGACGTCGAAACTGCAAAGCTCAATCTGGAATACTGCAACATCCGCTCTCCGATTGACGGCCGGGCGGGCCATCGGCTGGTCGATCCCGGGAATGTGGTGAAAGCGAACGAGGGCTCGATGCTGGTCGTCCAGCGCTTCGATCCCGTCTATGCCGACTTCGTCGTTACCGAGCGCGACCTCGCGCGGGTCCGCAAACAGATGGCCGAGGGCACGCTCAAGGTGCAGATGCGCGTGCCGGACCAGGCCGATCCTCGCGAGGGTCAACTGACCTTTTTAGACAATGCCGTTCAGGACGGCACCGGCACGGTCAAGCTGCGCGCGACGGTGCCCAATTCGGACCACCAATTCTGGCCGGGGCAGTTCGTTCAAGTGCGATTGGTGCTCGCGGTAAAGAAAGATGCGGTGCTCGTCCCCGCAATCGCGACGCAGATCGGACAGCAGGGTCAATTCGTCTTCGTCGTCAAAGACGACTCCACGGCGGAGATGCGCCCCATCAAGCCCGGGCAGCGCCAGGGAGATCTGATGGTGATTGAGGATGGGCTGAAAGTCGGCGAGCGCGTCATCGTCGAAGGCCAGCTCTCCGTCATGCCGGGCGCGAAAGTCAGACCGCAGGAAGGCGTCAAGTCGTGAACCTCTCAGCACCCTTCATTCGTCGGCCGGTGATGACCGTGGTGCTCACGGCATCGGCCATTCTGTTCGGCATTCTCGCGTACCGATCGCTGCCGGTCGACGCCCTGCCGCCGGTCGATTATCCGGTCATTCAGGTAACGGCGGCCTATCCCGGCGCCAGCCCGGAGACGGTTGCGAGCACGATCGCCACGCCGCTCGAGCGGCAGTTCATGCAGATTCCCGGCCTCGAGCTGATCACGAGCAAGAGCAGCCAGGGCTTCTCCAGCATGACCCTGCAGTTCGTGCTCACCAAGAGCCTGGATGCCGCTGCAACGGATGTGCAGGCAGCGATCAGCCGTGCGTCGGGAAGCCTGCCCCAGGACCTCCCCGCTCCGCCTACCTTCAGTAAGACCAATCCGAACGATCAGCCGATCCTCTACATCGCGCTCACCAGCGACACGATGACCCGCGGGGAGCTTTATGATCTGGCGAACACGCAGGTCGGGCAGCGAATAAGCATCTTATCCGGCGTCTCGCAGGTGCAGGTCTACGGAAGCAAAAGCGCCATTCGCGTGAAAGCGGATCCTTCGGCGCTGGCGGCCCGTCACATGAGCGTTGACGACCTGGCAACGGCGATTGAAAAAGGGACAACGTATCAGGGAGCCGGCCAGTTCGACGGGCCGGAGCGAACGTTCCTGCTTCAGCCGCAGGGACAGTTGAACAGCGCCGACGCTTACAACCGCCTGATCATCGGGACGCACAACAATGCCCCCGTTTACCTGAAGGACGTTGCGACTGCCACTGATGGGCTGCAGGACGAGCGGATCGACATGCGCTTCTGGGTGCGCGGCCGCGAAGTGCCGAAGGCGACGGTGGTGCTGGCCGTCTCCCGCCAGGCGGGCACGAATGCGGTCGGAGTCTCAAAGTCGGTGCGCGATCTGCTTCCGGAGATCGCGCCGCAGTTGCCGGCGTCGGTCAATATCATCCCGATCTACGATCGCAGCAAGACCATCGTCAACAGCGTCAAGGATGTTCAGGAGACGCTGGTCATCGCGTTCGTGCTGGTGGTCATCATTATTTTCGTTTTCCTCGGACGTGCCACCGACACGCTGATCCCATCGGTCGCGCTGCCCCTCTCGCTGCTCCTGACTTTCATCGTGATGCAGGCGCTGGGTTACAGCCTGGACAACCTCTCGTTGATGGCCCTCACGCTGGCGATCGGGTTCCTGGTGGACGACGCCATCGTCTTCCTGGAGAACACCGTGCGGCGGATGGAACAGCGCGGGGAGACCCCGTTCGCCGCGGCGATCAACAGCGCCCGCACGATCAGCTTCACCATTCTGTCCATGACCCTATCGCTGGCGGCGGTCTTTCTCCCGCTGGTGTTCATGAGCGGGCAGGTCGGACGCATCTTCCGCGAGTTCGCCGTCACCATCGTCGTCGCCATTCTGGCGAGCGGTATCGTCTCGTTGACGCTCACACCGCTCATGTGCGCCCGCATGCTCTCGCCGCGTGGGCATGGCGAGAAGAAGACCTGGATGGAACGGGTGATGAGCGCTCTCGAGCAGCGCGTGCTCAGCGCCTATGGCGGAAGCCTCTGGTTCTTTCTGCGGCATCGCTGGGTGTCGCTGCTGATCTGGGTGGTGTGCTTGGCGGGAACGATCTACCTTCTGGTGGCAATTCCCAAGTCGTTTCTTCCGGTTGGCGACAGCTCATTCTCGTGGGGCGTTCTTGTGGCCCAGGAAGGCTCCTCGCCGCAGCGCATGCGTCAGTATCAGGATGCGGCCGAGCGCGTGCTGCACTCAAACGATTCGATCGACATGACTTTCACCATGACCGGCAACGGTGCGTTCCTCGGCAGCAACCAGGGCCTGCTGCTCGCCTTCCTCAAAGACCCGGACCAGCGCCCGCCGCTGAAAACCCTTGACGGCCGGACAATCAAGCACCCGAACATCGCCCAGGTTTCCCAGCAGACGGCCGCCGAACTGGCGATGAACCTCCCGGGCGCTTTCGGCATCCTCACGCCGCAGCCCGTGCTGGAGATTTCAACCGGCGCCACGAGCCGGCAGGGCGGACAGTTCGCCTTCAGCCTCAGCGGAGTCAACCCGCAAGAAGTTTATGGGGCCGCGACTCGGCTGCAGCAAAAGCTGTTCGAGCGGGTCGGCACGATGTTCGCCGGACCACCGCTGTCGGACATGTTCCTCAAGACGCCGAACCTGCGGATAGACATCCGCCGCGAAAGCGCCTCGATGTACGGCGTCTCCGCAACGCGCATCGAGACGCTGCTCCGCAACGCATACAGCCAGAACTACGTCTACTTAGTCAAGAAACCACAGGACCAATACCAGGTGATCCTCGAGGCCAGGGAAGGCGACCGCATGCACCCCGAGGACCTGGCCAAGCTCTATGTCCGCAGCGACGACGGCAAGAATCTCATCCCGTTGCCGGCGGTCGCCAGCTGGGAGCCGACGCTGGGACCGCAGGCGGTGAACCACATCAATCAATTCACCAGCGTGACGTTTAACTTCAACCTGATGCCCGGCGTTACCATCGGGCAGGCCACGCGATTCATTGAAGGTCTCGCGGCCGATCCCGCGGTCATCCCAACCCACATTCGAGGTCAGTTCCAGGGAGAAGCGCTGACGTTCCGCGAGACGATCGGCAGCCTCACGATCCTGATGATCCTGGCGGTCTTCGTGATGTACGTGATCCTCGCGATCCTGTACGAAAGCTACCTCCATCCCGTCACGGTGCTCTCGACGCTTCCGACTGCGATGGTTGGCGGCCTTCTCACGCTGGCCCTGTTCGGCCAGGAGGCGTCGCTTTACGCGTTCATCGGGCTGTTCATGCTGATGGGGCTCGTCAAGAAGAACGGCATCCTGATCGTCGACTTCGCGATCCAGCGCATCGCCCACGGGGAGACTGCGGCAAAGGCGATCCACGATGCAAGCATGGACCGCTTCCGCCCGATTCTCATGACGACCCTGGCGGCGATCATGGGCGCGCTTCCCATCGCATTCGGCTTCGGCACCGACGGCAGCACCCGCCGGCCGCTCGGCCTGGTGATCGTCGGCGGGCTGATCGTGTCCCAGTTCATCACGCTCTACATCACGCCGGTGATCTACCTCTACCTGGAAGATTTCCAGGAGCATGTCCTGGACAAGACCTCGTTCTTCCGGGCGACACACAAAGCGCACGATGCGCCATCGGCACCCGATGAGCGCGAAGCCGCTCTGGCGACCGTTGCCACGGATGGCAACGGCAACGGAGACGCGGCCAACCCCGCCCATTGAAACTCCGGCTACTGCTACCGGGAGTCCCAGAGCGAACCACCGCTTAAAAAATCTAGTTCCTGCTGGAACTTTCCGCGCGCGCCCGCGTCTCAGAACTCGTCTTCATTGTTGCACGGCATGCGCGGAAGAATCCTCTATTCGATTCTTTCTTACCAGCGCTGCAACAAATGCCGTCGTGGAGACTGTTCTGGAATGACCGTGGCGGAGCCGTCCGGCGTCCGCATGTGTGATTGATGGGCAGAACCGGGGGCAACGACTTCCGACGCATAGTACGTCCTGGGCCCATGTGGTGTGGGCGTTGTCAGATGCCGAAGAGCCTTCGCTGCCATCGGGCGCCCGTCGCCGGCAACCGTTCTCTCTCTCGAAGGAGTCTCGTAATGAAGTTTGCTGGGACAATCGCTCTGTCCGCGGGCGCTGCCGCGCTGGCGGGACAATCGACGTTTGGCGAAGTGGTCTATGAACAGCCGTACCGGCAGTCTTTCGGGCAGCAGAATGGCAACAACGCCGCCTACTATGGCGATGACGTGCATCTCGGCTCGGCCAGGACAATCGAAACGGTCACGCTCCCGCTGTCGTTCTTCAGCTACGACCCTGCGACCTACACACCCGATCTCCGCGTTGACCTGTTTAACGTCACCTCAGCCGGCATTCCCATCGACTCAGATACGAATGACACGGCAAGCTACACGCCGATCGCCACCGTGCACCACAGCGACATCACCTTCACCGGCAGCAACTACAACGACGGCGGCGGTAATCCCAACATTTACGGCGTTACCCAGTACATCCCGTTTGATTTCAGCTCCTTCAACCTCACGCTGCAGGACTTTGCCTTCGCGTTCCGCGACGACAACCCCGCTGGAACCGCCGCGCCCGGCAATGGCTTCTCAATGTTCTTCGGCTTCGGCGGCCCAACCACTGGTTCTTCGATCAATGGGTTTCTCACCGCATATCCAAACGACCTGCAGCACACGACGTTCACGAACGATCCGAATTACGGCGGCGCCGTCGCCGCCAGCATCACTGCCGTGCCTGAGCCCGCGAGCCTGGGCCTGCTGGGACTCGGCACCCTTTTTGCCGCCCGCCGCCGCAAGAGCGCAATGTGATCCTCCTCTCCTCCTTGAGACGAATCGGGTGGCCCGCACCACCCGGTTCTCTTTTCACGGGTTTCAACAAGAGCTTGTCGGGTCGCCTCTGGGTCGATCGTTGCTGCGCTTTTGGATTTCTTCGAGATACTCCCTGATCGCTTTACCCAGTTGCTCCGCGGCGATACGTGAATTCTTCCGCAGTCTGAGCAATTGAGTCACTAAGCCTGGTCGCCGCAACAGCGTGACGACCAACTTGGAGGCCTTGGGCCTCCCAAGCTCATCAACCATCGCCAACACTGCCGGTTCCAACGCCTCACCCCCGGTGTCGCTGATCGCCCGGATGCCGACGAATTCAGCGCCGAGCGACTCCGCGAGCCGCCGCACGACCGCTCCCTCCATCTCCACGACACCCGCGCCCGTCGCGCGAAACAGCTCCGCTTTCCGCGCTGGTGTCGCGATCAGTAAATCCGAGCTGTGAATTCGCCCGGACCGGAACCGGTGCGCGACGGGCTTATTCGCCCCGCCCTGATCGATTACCACGTCACCGACCCGCAGCGCCGGGTCCAGCGCCCCGCCGATTCCCGCCAGTACAATACCGCTCACGTCGCCCTCTGAAAGCTGCGGCAGCCTCACGGCGCGGATGCCCACTGTATAAAGCTCGACACGGTCGAATTCCGGGAAAACGGTCGGTTCCTTACCGGCCCGCTCCAAGCCGAGCGCCCGCGCAATCGCCTCGGTCTCCAGCGCCAACGCCGCGAAAATGACGATCTTGCCCGGTCCGATGGAGGGTGATTCTAACGCCGGCCGCCTTTCATGCCCTCGATGCATCAAACTCATCTTAAAGGTTGGAGCAGTCCGATCTTCCGTGTATAACCTCCGCCTTCCGACATCGAGCGATTGAAGGATTCGATTTATGGGCGTCCCTGTCTCGCAAATGTACACCGTCGCCAGCTACGTGCTGAAGCAGAAGCTTCTGCGCCGCAGGCAGTATCCGCTCGTGCTCATGCTGGAGCCGCTGTTCCGCTGCAACCTCGCCTGCGCCGGGTGCGGCAAAATCCAGTACCCGGCGCACATCCTGAAGAAACAGCTCACGCCGGAGCAGTGCTTCAACGCCGTCGATGAGTGCGGCGCTCCCATGGTCAGCATCCCCGGCGGGGAACCGCTGCTTCATCCGCAGATCAAGGAGATTGTCGAAGGGCTGGTCGCGCGCAAAAAGTACATCTACCTCTGCACCAATGCGCTGCTGTTGAAGGAAAAGATCGGCCTGTTCACGCCGAGCAAGTACCTCACCTTCAGCGTCCACATGGACGGTCAGAAGGAGCATCACGACTTTTCCGTCTGCCGCGAAGGGGGCTACGACATCGCGCTGGAAGGAATCAGGGAGGCGGTCCATCGCGGCTTTCGCGTCACCACCAACACCACCCTCTTCGACGGCGCCGACGCCACCAGCGTCCGCGCGTTCTTCGACGAGATGATGTCGCTCGGTGTCGAAGGGATGATGCTCTCGCCCGGCTACAGCTACGACAAGGCCCCCGACCAGCAGCACTTCCTCGGCAAGGCCAAGACGCGCCGGCTCTTCTCCAAGATCCTCAGCAACCGCAAGAAGAGCTGGGTCTTCAATCAGAGCCCGCTCTTTCTCGAATACCTGATGGGCAAGCGTCACTACGCGTGCACGCCGTGGGGGATGCCGACGTACAACATCTTCGGCTGGCAGAAGCCGTGTTACCTGCTGCAGGACGGCTACGCCGACACCTTCGCGGAGTTGATGCAGACCACGCGCTGGCAGCGCTACGGCACCGAGAGCGGCAATCCCAAGTGCGCCAACTGCATGGTCCACAGCGGCTACGAAGCCAGCGCGGTCGACGACACCTTCGGTTCGCTCAAAGGTTTACTGGGCGCTGCCAGGGCGACACTGTTCGGCAGCACGTACGCCAATTCCGGA
Organism: Tepidisphaerales bacterium; assembly: GCA_038204465.1. Lineage (GTDB taxonomy): Bacteria > Planctomycetota > Phycisphaerae > Tepidisphaerales > Tepidisphaeraceae > JBBRCX01. The sequence continues at coordinate 14,217 of JBBRCX010000062.1, forward strand.
GCGCTCGCCGCGCTGGAAGATTCTGATGAATCGGGGACGCCGGCATCTCTGGTCCCGCTGACGGTTTCCGCGCGAAAGCCGCAGCGCGTCGAGGCGCTGATCTGATCGACGGGCGACCACTCGACAATGTGCGGCCAAAATGCCCCAGGAAACCAAATCGCATCCCTTCGACGCCGACGCGCTCGAGCATGCGCCCGGAACCGCGCATGAAAACCTGGAGGGCTGGATCCCTGAGCTCGCCACCGACGAGCAGATTCGCACGGCGCTGGAGAAAGCCTTCGACTACCGAGGCGACCTCACCCTGACCCTGAAGGACAACTCCAGGCTGGAAGGCTACGTCTTCGATCGCCGCAGCGACGGCCGGACCCTCGCCGACTGTTTCGTGCGACTGTTCCCCAAAGACCGGGACGAAAAGATTCGCGTCCTCTACACGCAGATCGCTCGCATCGAATTCACCGGCCGCGATACCGCCGCCGGTAAAAGCTTCGAAACCTGGGTCAAAAAATACCAGGAGAAAAAAGCCGCCGGCGAAACTAACATCCGCCTCGAGCCGGAAAAACTGGATTGACCTGAGAGTTGGCGGCTTCACACCGAGGCGCCGTTCCCATGCCACGACTCCCCCGCGCTCAGTCGCCGAAATCGCGCCAGCGCCGTAAGCGGGAAGTAGAGCCGGTACAGGTGATACTTGAGGTAGAATACGCGCGGGAACCCGGTTCCTGTATAAAAATGCTCCTCCCACGCTCCATCCGCCGCCTGGTTCTCAATGAGCCATCGGATTGCCTTCGTTACCGCCGGATCGTCCGCGCCCGCCGCCGCCATCAGGCCCATCGCGCCCCAAGCGGTTTGTGAGGGCGTGCTCGCGCCCTGTCCCTTGCGGGTTGGATCCTCGTAACTGTCGCACGATTCCCCCCAGCTTCCGTCGGGCTTCTGGCAACTTCGCAACCAGTTGGCGGCAGCCTGTACATAGGGCCGGTCCATCCGCTCACCGACCGAGCGAAGGCCCGTCAGCACCTGCCAGGTGCCGTAGATGTAATTCACGCCCCATCGGCCGAACCAGCACCCCTCGGGCGTCTGCCGGCGCCGGATGAACGCGATCCCCTTCTTCACGGCTCGATGCCCGGCGGTGATGCCGCAATGCCCGAAGCATTCGAACACCCGTCCCGTGATGTCCGGACAGCTCGGGTCCTGCATCGCGTTGTGATCGGCGAATGGGATGTGCTCCAGGATCGGCCGGTCGCGCGTGCGATCGAAAGCGGCCCAACCGCCGTCGTCATTCTGAAAGGCCAACAACCAGTCGAGCCCGCGCTTCACCGCCGCTTGCGCCGGCGGCCCGCCGACGCGCCGCAGGGCCATGCTCACCATCGCGGTGTCGTCGACGTCCGGGTAGTGAGGGTTCTCAAACTCGAAGAACCAACCGCCGGGCGCGACCTTCGGCACGTTTTTCCGCCAGTCCGATGCAACCCGGCACTCCTTCGCCAGCAGCCAGTCCGTCGTCCGCCGGGCGGCGTCCGAACCGCTTCCCAATCCTGACTCGGCCAGTGCATGCAGCGCAATCCCCGTATCCCACACCGGCGAGAGGCAAGGCTGGATCCGAATTTCGTCGCCTTCGCGGATGAAAAAGTCGTGCAGATGCGCGTGCGCCTTCGCGACCAACGGATGATCGTCCCGATAACCCAGCGCGCGGAAGACGATCAGGATGTAGACCATCGGCGGAAAGATCGCCCCCAATCCCTCCGAGCCTTCCATGTGCTCAATGAGCCATCGCTCCGCCTTGCGGAGCGCCTGCTTGCGAAACAGGTGCGCCGGCAGCGCGTGATATCGTTTCAATACCGAGTCGATCAGCAGGAAGATCTCGCGCCAGCTTTTTGGCAGGCCCTCCAGCGGGCGGATCGGACGTTCGCCGCCGGTGAAGAGCTCATCGATTCGCTGCTCGGGCCGCAGCTTCCGCACCGGACGCAGCGTGCTGACGATCGCCAGCGGCAGGATCATCGTCCGCGTCCACGCCGATACTGCATATAGATTGAAGTATGCCCAGCGCGGCAGGCAGACGATCTCCGGCGGAATGTTGGGGCAGGCCTCGTACGGGATCTGCCCGAGGGCTGCGAGATAGAAATTGGAAAAGCTGTTGCATTGCTCCGCGCCGCCGAGCCGGATGCACGCCTCGCGCCCCGCGCGCATGTGCGGGCTTTGCGGATCATCCCCCATCAGCTTGAGCGCGAAATACGCCTTCACGCTTCCGGACAGATCGCTCGCCCCGCCGGGATACATGCTCCAGCCGCCGTCCGCCTGCTGAAGGCTTCGCAGGTAGTTGGCGATGAGCGGCAGCTCGGGGTCATCTTCCTGCTCGAGGATGAATTTGAGCAGAAGGTATTCCGACTCCAGGATGCTGTCTCCCTGAAGCTCGCCTACCCAATAGCCTGCCGGCCCCTGCTTCGCCAGCAGCGCCGCCATCGCCCGGTCGACCGCCGTCGTGAGTCCCGCCTGCTCCCCATCGGCGTCGCGCAGCGGTGGCTCCGGAAGAGTCCGATAAACGGTCGCCATCGAGCTCGAAGTGCGCCCGGAGATGTGGCTGGTTGTGGTCGTCAACTCATTCCCATTGCCCGATTCGCCGCGATACCTTAGCGATTCGCGCCGTACTTGGCTAACGCCTGCTCAAAAGCAATACCGACACCGCCCGCGCCCGCTATAATGCCCCATCCTTCACCGGGACCCTTGGCCCGGAGATCCTAAAGGCGCTCCGCATGCACCATGACTTTTTTGCCTGGCTTCAGCAGCACGAAGGGCGTCAATACGACCTTCACCACAAGCACATCAACCCGTCATTCGTGAAGATGCTGCGCACCATCGGCTTCGACAAGGGCTACGTCCGCGGCGAAGGCTGCTATCTCTGGGACGCCGCCGGAAACAAGTATCTCGATCTGCTTACCGGCTGGGGCGTCTTCGCATTGGGCCGGAACCACCCGAAGGTGAAGGCGATCCTCCAGCAGATCATGGGCCGCGACTTGCCCAACCTCGTCCGCATGGACTGCAGCCTGCTCAGCGGCCTGGTCGCCGAGTCGCTGACGCGCCACACCTCCGAAGGCCTCAGCCGCGTCTTCTTCACCAACAGCGGCACTGAAACCGTCGAAGGCGCATTGAAGTTCGCCCGCTGTGCAACCGGGCGGCAGAAGATTGTCTACTGCGACCACGCCTTTCACGGCCTCACCGGAGGCTCGCTCTCGGTCAACGGCGCCGATTTCTTCCGCGAGCGCTTCGGTGAATTCACTCCCGGCACGCAGAAGATTCCGTTCAACGACATCGCCGCGCTCGAAGAGTCGCTGGCCGGCCGCGACGTCGCCGGATTTATCGTGGAGCCCATCCAGGGCAAGAGCTGTGAAGTGCTTGAAGACGGGTACCTCGCCGAAGCACAGCGCCTCTGCCGCAGGGCTGGCACACTCCTGATTGTCGACGAAGTGCAGTGCGGCCTGGGCCGCAGCGGAAAGTGGTTCGCTTATCAGCACTGGCCTGATGTGGAGCCCGACATCCTCTGCGTTGCCAAGGCGCTATCCGGCGGCTACGTCCCCGTCGGCGCCGTGGTGACGCGCCCGAAGATCATGGACTGCGTCTTCGATTCCATGGAGCGCTGCGTCGTGCACTCCAACACGTTCGGCCAGAACGACATGGCCATGGCCGCCGCCCTCGCGAGCCTCTACGTCATTGAAGAGGACAAGCTGGTCGAGAACGCCGCTGCGATGGGCGAGTACGCAATGACCCGCCTGAAAGAAATCGCCGTCGATTGCCCCTTCGTCGCGGCGGTGCGCGGCAAAGGGCTCATGTTCGGCATCGACTTCGCCCGTCCGGAGTCATCGTTCAAGCTGAAGATGGCCTGGGACATGCTGCACAGGCTCAACTTTGGCGTCTTCGGGCAGATGATCGTCGTGCCCCTGCTGCAGAAGCACCGGATCCTCACCCAGGTCGCCGGCTACCACACAGAGGTGATCAAGTTCCTCCCGCCGATCACGATCACCAAAGAGGACATCGACTGGTTCCTCGCCGCCATGCAGGCTGTGCTGGCCGACAGCATGCGCTTCCCCGGCGCCGCCTGGGACACCGTTTCCGGCCTGGCCAAACGGGCCGTCCGCGCCTAGTGTGCTCCAAGAAACAGGCACAGAGTCACGAAAGAGAGCAAGGAGAATTTTCTGATCTCGGCGATCGATGCATTCTCACCTGATTCGCGTCTTCGCGTCTTGCGTCCTCGCGTCTTCGTGTCCTCGCGTCTTCGTGCCTTCGTGCCTTCGTGTTGTAATCTTCTCTCCGTATGAGCGGCCGAGCCGACGGATTCATTCAGCGGCGGGTGTTGCACGGCGTGCTTAGGGTCGTCAGCCACCCGAAGTCTACGCTCTTCATCGCCGCCGTCTTTCTCGCCGCCGCCGTTTTCCTCGCCGCGTCACGCCTCGACATCTCCACCGACCAGAACAAGCTCTTCTCCTCTGATGTTAAATTCTTCCGCGATTATCTCAGCTTCATCGAAAAGTTTCCGGAGAACGAAGCCGTCTACATCGTCGTCGAGTCGGCGGATGCGAAGCACGTCCCGCCGGTGAAAGAATGGACCACGCTGGCGGATGCCATCACACAGCGCCTGGCAGGCATGCCGCAGTTCGTCAAGTCCGTCGACAGCAAGGTGCCCCTCGAAAAGCTCGGCGCGCAAGGCCTGTATTTTGAGAAACCCAAACGCGTGAAGCAGACCATCGAGGACTCCAGGCGCTTCGTGCCGCTGGTAAAACTCTGGGCCGAGAAACCCAACTTCCTCACCGGCCTGCTCGGCACGACGCCCCTCGAGCGATTCCTCGCCGGCCTGAACACACAACCGCCCGATGCCGAGACTGCTCGCTTCGTTCGACTACTGGCGGATTCCTGGGTGCAAGCGCTGGAGCACCCCGGTGCTCCGTTTGAGGCGGGCACGACCCTCCCCGATCTCGCCTCGCTCGACGCCACCGATCCGTCGAGACTCGGGTACTACTACGTCCGCGACGAAACAGACCACTCGCGCCATATGTTGCTCGTGCGCGTTTATGAGAAACGCGACTTCACCTCCCTCACCGCCATCTCCGAAACCATCGAGGCGATCCGCGCGGCCACGCGCGAGGTGGCCAAGCCGTTCCCTGAGTTCGCGGTGCACGTCACGGGCCGGCCGGCGCTCGAAGCCGATGAGATGCGCACTACCGACCGCGATACCCAGCGTGCCGAGATCGCCGCTTTGATCGTCATCTTCATCGGCATGGCGCTGATGCTTCGCTCCCTCTGGCTTGCCCTCGCCGCCGAGATCTGCCTCGCCGTCGGCATCGGCTGGACCTTCGGTTGGGCCACCATCGCCCGCGGCGAGTTGAACCTGCTCTCGCTGGTCTTCCTGATCGCGCTCATCGGGATCGGGATGGATTACCTGATCCAGATCCTCTTCGCCTACCAGCGCGAAGCACGTCGCTATGCGCGACCGCAGGCAATCTGGACGCGCGTCTTTCGCTTTACCGGCCCACCGATCTCCACCGCCTGCCTCGGCGCCGCCGGGGCTTTCTTCGTCTCACTCTTTACCGACTTCCAGGGCGCTGCCGACCTCGGCGTCATCGCCGGCGGCGGCCTGCTGTTGTGCCTCGTCTCGGGCTACACCGTGTTGCCCGCCCTGCTCGTGCTCTTCCCCAGCAAGCATGAACCGCTTGCGGCCACCGAGCGTTACGAAGACACTCCGCCCGCGGCAAACGCCGGCGCTCGGTGGCTGCTTCTCCCGGCCTGCTGGGTCGTGCTTCTCGCTCTGGGAATCCCCCACGCCGGACGGACCTACTTCAATCCGAACCTGCTCGACCTGCAGTCGCAGGATCTGGAATCCGTGAAAATGGTTCGCAAGCTGCAGACGTGGTCCGCCGTCGTCCTCTCACCGGACCTGAGCATGCTGCGCAAGGTCCGCGACGCCCTGCACGGCGCATCCACCATCGGATCGACGGAAAGCATCCTTGACGCTTATGACAACGAAGCGTGGCTGCAGGAAAACAAGGGTGAACTGCCTGCGATCCAGTGGGCGCAGCCCGATCCGCCCAAGCCCGGAGATCTGGGTCGTCTCGCCGCCAAATCTAGTGCCCTGGCCGATCACTTCGCGCCCCAGGCCCCGGATTCCTCAACGCAGCCTTACGGGCCTGCCGCAGATTCGTTGCGGCGGTTCGCCAATCTTCTATCGAGCGCTGAATCAGATGCGGAAAAGCAGGAATTCGCTTCACGCCTCGCGGCCTGGCAGCAGGCCTTCGTCGCCCAGCTCCGCGAATTGATGTACCAGCTCTCGCCTCCACCGCTCGACGTCGGCAAGCTGCCGCGAGAGCTGCGCAGCCACTTCATCAGCGACGACGGCTGCTACGCGCTTTACCTCTACCCAAAAAAGGACCTGTGGGTGCGGCAGCACCTGCGCGAGTTCGTGAGGGAAGTAGAGTCGCGCACCGCAAAAGTCCCGGGCAGTCCAGCCGTCACCGGAATCGCCTCCAACATCTACCACTCCACCGCTTCGATCGAAAAGTCCTTCTACAAAGCCACCGCCTACGCACTGGGGCTGATCTTTGTTCTGGTCCTGCTCGATTTACGTAAACTCGGGCAGACACTGCTGGCAGTAAGCGTACTCGCCTTCGGCTTGCCGATGCTGGTTGCATTGATGGGGCTGTTCAACATCAGTTGGAACTTCGCCAACTTCTTCGCGCTGCCGATCCTGATCGGCGCGGGCCACGAGTACGGCGTCTTTATGATCCACCGCTATCGCGAAGCCGCCCGACATCCGCGCCGCGTCTGGGGACGCTGGGATGTCAGCGACCGCGCCCTGCTGCTGTGCGCGTTCGTCACCTCCAGCAGCTTTGCGTTCTTCTGGGCGCTGGGGCATCACGAAGGGCTCAAGAGCCTTGGGCTGATCATGGCCCTGGGCAGCGTTTGCATTTACCTCGCGACGCTCGCCGTGCTGCGCCCCCTGCTGCTCTGGCGCCTGCAGCGCCGTGGCGCTACAACCAGTAGCCCTATCGTCGAGCCAGCAGCCGGGCCGGCCACTGCGGCGTAAGATCCTCTACCACAAACCGCCTCGGCCCCGCGCCCCCCGGCTTGAGCTGATCCAGCACCGACTCCGCAGCCAGATATCCGCTGCGCACCGCGCCCTCCATCGTCGAAGGCCAACCCGTCTGTGTGTAATCGCCCGCGAGGAACAGGTTCCGGACACCGCCCCGCGGTGGAGGCGACTGCCCCGGCCGGTATCGGTCCACGCCCGGCAAAGGCGAGAACGTCGCCCGCTTCTCCACCACAATGACATCGCGCACCAATTTCGCGCGCTTCGCGCCCGGGAAAGCCCGGCGCAGCTGCGACACGAATTGCCGCAGGCACTGTTCCCTCGGCTGATTCACCCACTGCCGCGCCGCGCTGATCACGCCGTGCACCGCTCGCCCCTGTGCGTCTTTGCGAAACACCCATTGCAATGGGCCGTTCAACAGGGCCGCGTGCGTCTGGCTCATCACCGGCCGATCGAACCACAGGTGCGCCCCCAGGATCGGGCTGCTCTGCAGGTGGTCCAATCCGTCAAAACGCCCGTCGCGCCGCGCCAGCTCCACAGGCACCCATCGCTGAGCGGCGTGGTAATTCGTCGCCAGGACAACGATGTCCGCCGGCAGCACTTCCCCCGATTGGAGCTGCACTCCACCTGCACGGTCCTGATCGAAACGCAGCTCCGCGACGCGCGTGCCCAGGCGAACGTCGCGGCACGGCAGCGACGCGTACAAGCGCCCGAGCGGGCAATCCGGAAGCCCGATCAGGTAACCGGTCGAGTTCGCGAGCAGCGCGGCCTGGAACACCTGGATGGCATACGATGCACTCACATCGCGGCAGTTCTCGTTCAGCGCCCCGGTAAGAATCGGGTCGTACAGCTTTCGGACCGCCCCTTCCGGCTGAGCGTTCTCATCGAGCCACTGTCCGAAGGAGATATCAGCCAGCCCAAGCCGCCCGCCGCCTCCAAGCCGCATCATCGCCAACATCGCACGCGATATTGCAACGCGCTCCAGCGGAGTCAGCGCAGCGAATCGCGCCATCGATGAGGCCAGGTGAAATGGGGCGGGCAGCCGCTTGGTGCCCCGCAGCTCATATCCGTGTCCGTGACCGTCCAGGAAGTGAAGTGTCGACTCAAAGCGGATGAGCTCCGAAACGCCCAGCCGGCGATAGAAATCGATCAGGTTCGTGCAGCAGCCCAGCAGGACGTGTTGGCAGTTATCCAGCTCTTCGCCGCTCTTCGGATCTTCAAAGGATCCCGCGCGGCCCCCGAGGTGCCGCGTCGCCTCCAGGAGCATCACGTCGACGCCCGCGGCTTCAAGCGCCACCGCGGCCGCCATCCCCGCGAGCCCCCCGCCCACGACGATGACGCGCGGCGTGCCCGCACTCCCTGGTGCTTGATCGGCCGGCACGACGCTCACGGCTTCACCTCGCCCGCGACGCCCGCCAACCGATGCGCAGCTTGGAGAACAGCGACAGCGAAACGCGCTCGCGCAATACCCGTTCCGGCTCGCATGCCACCTTCTTCAGCAGTTGACGGTAGATCTCCGTCATCGCGATCAGGGTCGGCCGGCTGTCACGCTCGATACGCGCCTCCAGCCCCTGGGACTTGTCATAAAACGCTTCGGCGCGGGCAATCTGGAAACGCATCAACTCCTGGAAGTTTTTTCCGCCCCGCCCGGACCGCAGGTCGTCGACCGAGACGTTCATCGCCGCCAGCTCCTCCTGCGGCAAATACGTCCTGTCCAGCGTCGCGTCTTCGCGCAGGTCGCGCAGGATGTTGGTCAGCTGGAAGGCCACTCCTCGATCGACCGCCAGGGCCTCGGTCTGTGCGCCCCCCTCAAAACCCCATACAAAAATGCTCGCCAGGCCTACTACGCCGGCCACGCGGTAACAGTAATCGTGAAGCTGTCCGAAGGTGTCGAACCGAACCGCCTCGAGGTCCTGCCGCTGCCCCGCGATCACCTCGTCGAAGATCCGGTGCGGCAGGCGGTGCCGCTGCGCCATGTCGGAAAACGCCGGCCATACTTCGTGCCCCTCAATCGTTAACGCATCGCCGGCCAGCGCCTCGCGCGTCTGCAGCCGCCACGCTTCCAGATCGGCGGTTCGCTGCGCGGTGCTGCGCCCATCCTCCTCGTCGGCGATGTCGTCAACCAGGCGCATGTACGCGTACAGCGCGAACATCGCGGAGCGCTTGGGCTCCGGCAGCAGCTTCAGTCCATAATAGAAGTTTCGCGCGCGCGAGCGGGTGAGCTGCTCGCAATAGACCCTCGAACGCGCCAGGCTGACGCCGCGGAAGGGAGCGACAATCACACTCATGCCGAGGTTCTCCACATCAACGACCGCCCCACCGAAGCGGTCAGCGCGGCGAATACCAGTTGACCCTTTTGCCATTTCGATAACACAGGCCGGCCGCTCAACGTGTCGCACTCCCGTCGGCGGATCGCCTGCAGAATGGCCCGGCCTCCCTTGCCGAACAGCGCCACCTGCCGCCGAACGGTCGCATCCAGCATCGGCAACAGCTTCTCGCCCTCGTCAAACATCGCTTCCGTGCGGTCTACTTCGTGCCCCATCAGGCTGCGAAAGTTATCGTCGCACCGCGCATCGGCGATCTGCTGCTCGGTTACGCCGAAGCGATCGAGCGATTCTTTCGGAATATAAATGCGATTGAGGGTGACGAAGTCGCGCCGCACGTCCTGCCAGAAGTTCGCCAGCTGAAGGGCCGTACAGGTCTGATCCGACAGGTGCTGGCGTTCCGCGTCGCGGTAGCCGCACATGTACAGCACGAGGCGCCCGACCGGATTGGCGCTGCGGCGGCAGTAGTCCAGAAGCTGTTCGAAGGTTTCATACCGATCGATGCGCTGGTCCTGCTCGAAGGCATCGATCAAATCGAGGAACGGCTCGATGGGAATGTCGTGGCGGCGGATGGTTGCAGACAGCGCGGTAAATAGCGCCGTGGCGGGCCTGCCTTCGAAACAAGCGCGAGTCTCATCGCGGAATTGCGCCAGGTACTGCAGCGATTGCTCGCGATCGTCCAACTCATCGCCCAAGTCGTCGGCGATCCGACAAAAGGCGTATACGTTGCAGAAGTCCTGCCGCAGATGCCGCGGAAGCAGGATGGAAACCACCGAAAAGTTTTCGTAATGAGTGCTCGCCAGCCGCCGGGTAAACTCCTCGGCTTCGGCGGCGGGAGCGGGGGTAAGGGCGACCTTCACCGCCGGAGGTGCCGCGTCGCCCGAAACCCAAACTGGCGCGGTATCCGGCGGATCGCTCGAGGTCAGCACGTGCCCTTCCCGTCAGAGACCGAATTTCGGGCCGCCGCGGGGCCCGCCAAAAGCCGTCTTCGGCAAAAACAAATAAAACCCGGCTCGATGACCGCGGACACTACAGTCAAGCCCATCCTTTCGCAACGTTCAGCGATGTTCTCACCGTCAAAGTGACCGCGTGATGACGGCGCTCAGCGTGCCTCGAGAAGCTTCGCAACGCGATGACTCCGCAGCGATAGATCACTACGGGCGGACGCACATCGACGAGGAACGACCAATGAACCCATACGCACGGCTCATCTGCCTGACGCTGGTGATCTCTCCCGCGCTCATCGTGGCTCAGGAGACCAGGCCGCCCATTTATATCTGGCTCGAACCCGAATGGTTCTCTGGAGTGAGCGGCGGCTTCAGTTATTGGACCGGCGTCGCCAAGCCTACCGGTGCGTGGGGCATCGCCGGCCCTGGTATCACCGCCGAGTTCAGCCAGGGCGGCGAGAGCGAGTGGAACTCAATGGGAGCGCCCGCAGAGGAAACAAAGGCCGCCTGCGAGCGCGTGATCACCGTCCCGCGCGCGGGCAAGTACAAGCTTTGGATCCGCTACGTCGATCATCGCGGCAAGACCGAGCCCTTCACGGTAAGGCTCGAACAGAATGCTCAACCGGCCGTGTCATCGGAGCTCGGCGCGCAGCCGCTCGTGCCGCCCAACGATGAATACATGCTCTACTGGGGATTCAGCTTCGGCTGGGCGAGCCTCGATGCGCAACTGGTCGAAGGGCCCGCCACGCTCCGGCTGCTGATCGACAAGCCGGGCGAGGCCTGGCGGCAAGTGGACGCCATCCTGCTCACCGACGACCCGCAGTTCACCCCCATCGGGCGCGAGAAACCCCGGTTCGCTTACGAAGATTCCTTCAAGCTCCAGCCCCAGTCAGCCAACTGGCGCGGAACAGGAACCTTCGGTTGCGGCGCCACCATGAAGCGCCCCCAGGCCGGCGGCAAAGATTTCAGCATGTGGACGCAAATCGAGCCCGAACCCAAATGGTGGGCCGCTCAGAACCTCGACACACTCAGCCTGTACGACGTTCTCTTCCAGTTCTCGCCGCCGGCGGACATCGCCGAGCAGTTCCACAAGCAGTTCGCCGGCCGGCGCGACGTTCCGCTGCTCGGCTGGCCGAATCTCCACCCCGGCCTTTACCTCGGGCCAACACCGGATCTGTCCCCCGGCACACCCGTCCGGCGCTGGCTCGAGCGCACGAAAACTCCCTTCTACATCCTCACCAATTACGCTGATCCCAAGTATGACCAGCAGACCGGGCCGGCAACGTACGCTGCCCTTGCCGGGCCGCTCGCGCCCCAGTTCCTCGGCTACATCCACGGCGAGTCGGTCGGCACAGGCGGCGTCGGCTTCCCGGAAAAAACGGTAAGCACCCGGCGCGAATACGTTGATGCGATCAATGCCCACATGCGCAAGCAGCAGGCGGAGCAGTGGGCGGCGATCTACAAGACCGGCGTCCCGGAGACTTTTCGCAATAAGAGCATCGCGTGCCTGTCCGCCGATGCGACTGCGATGTCGCACGCCTTCGCGCAACAGGACTGCGACCTGTTGGGCTACGAGATCGACGCCACCAACGCCCATGCTCCGATGCGCGTTGCCTTCGAGCGCGGCGCGGCACGCCAGTTCGGCAAGGGATGGATCAACTATGCCAGCGGCAACTTCGGCGACGCCTGCACCATGTTCACCCAGAACCCCGTCGTCAACCGCGGGGCGGGCGGCTGGTACCACAGCAAATATGCGGTCACCGATGGCGTCCCCATCGTCTGGTATCGCCAGCTCTATTATCTCAACTACATGTCGGGCGCTTCGGCGATCTTCTGGGAGCAGGCGCTGGGCAATCAGTGGATCCTCCCCGGACCCGGCACGCATCCGATTGATTTGTCTCCTTTCGGGCGCGCGACCGCCGATTTCCAGGGCTTCGTCGATCGTGTCGGCGACCGCGGCGAGCCCTATACGCCAATCGCTTTCCTGCTCAGCTATGGACACGCCTATGAGCCGGTGAACAACAACTGCAAGATGCTCGGACAGTTCCTCGAAGACGCCAACGATCGGGAGCTGCGCGGGCTTTTCGACGTGGCATGGTATCCGGCCCCAGTCTTGAGCAGCCGGCCGATTACGCCAGAGCTGCAGAGCATGCCCGGCGGCGCATATGGGAACATCTTTGACGTGCTCGTCGACCGCCCCGATAAAGCGGCGGCGATCAAGGATTACCCGATCGTCTGGGCCGCGGGAGACGCCGAGGTCGGCGGCGCGATGACCGCCGCGATACAGCAGTACGTCGAATCGGGCGGCACTTTCGTCGTCAATGTCGAGGCAGCCCGGGGAAAGCTCCCCGATTCACTCACCGGCGTGAAACTGAGCGGCCAGAAGCTCGTTCTGGAACGCTGGTCACCCGAAGGCGTCGCTCCCATTGCGACAACCCCATTTCAGGTCGAGGCCGCGCAGCTCAACGGCGCGCAGGCGCTGGCAACGGGAGACCAGGGCGCGCCCCTGATCACGCGCAACGCGGTCGGAAAGGGCGCGGTCATCCTCTCCCTCATCCCGCACCTGCTCGGCATCGATGAGCGCCCCCACCCCGCGCTTCCCTGGCTGATGAACGGCCTGACCGACAACCTGCTGCCGGTCAACGTTCGAATGGCTGACGGCAGCCGGCCCACGGGCCAGATCCTCTACCAGCTCAACCGCACGAAGAACGGATGGCTGCTGATGCTGATCAACAACCGCGGCGTCGACAAGACGCAAACCGGCATCGCCCGCGTCGACCGCCGCGCCGTCGCCGACGTCGTGCTTCGTACTGAGCAACCCCTCACTGCCGCGCGTGAGCTGACGCAACCGCGCGACCTGTCGGCAGGGCGCGATGCCCAATCGACGACGATCAAGCTCCGGGTCCACCCCGGCGACGTTCAAATAGTGCAGTTGGTAAATTGATCGGTAGCGGGTTCACACCGTTCCCAAACGCGCCGCTCAGCCCGCAGCAATCGCGAGGTAAACACAATGCATCACTGGGTCCATGGTTCTTCCAATCGTCATCTTCCTCCAATTTCCCCAAGGTCGATCATCCCAGGGGGGACGTTCGCCTCGGCGGGTCGAGTTGAAACGCAACGGGCCCACGCGCTACGGTTGCGGCGGTGAAGCTTCCGCAAAAAGCGCAGCGCAATCCTCTGACGTCAAATGTTGCGCCGCCCTTTCCCCACCGATGATGCGCGTGAACGACGCCCCTATGCCAAACATGGCGCTTGTGATCGGGGCACAATACGCGACCGCGCAAAGCACCGCCTGCACCGTAGCCTTGCCGGTCTGCGGGAGAAACAAAACGAACTCTTCTCCACGCGGAATCTTCTCGGTGTGCAGCAGCCCGACGCCGCTCGCGGAGAAGTCGCGTACCACCACGCCGATGGGCTGAAGGGTCGATCGCGGAACAATTGTCACCGATCCGACCAGCGGGAACCGCTCATCGCGCCGCCGGTCGCGCGCCTGATCAGAGGCCCGCGCCTGCAGCAATCCCACGATCTCCTGCACCTGCTCCAAAGACAAACCCATTGCGCACCCCAGGTGGACGTGAGCCCCCACATTCTATCGGGTGTCGAACATCGTGCGCAAGATTCAACCAATTGGTTCCGATCAGGTCCTGCGCGCTCGTCGGCCCCTGGGCGACAACTCCTCGCGCATGCCCGACTTGTTCCCGCCGTCGCGCAGGTTCGCCGCCCGAACCTTCTTCGAGAGCTTCAGCTTTTTGAGGCGCGGATTCACCTCGGTCAGGTCATCTTGCGGGTCGTAGCCAACCAGCTCCCGCGCATCAGAGATGTCCAGCCGCTTGAAGCGGTTGTCACTCAGCCCATGGAGGATCGCGAACCTCAGGTTTTCCACGTCGATGCTTTTCTCGATCAACTGATTGAGGTCGCGCTGCCTGCTAATTTAGGATGAACCGACTTCAGAACGTCTAAAAACCTGTTTCCCAGCCCAAAAACCCATGCGCACCCCATCCGATCCCCATCGCCGCCCCACCCCCTCCCCATCCGTCGACCATCCACCCTCCATCGAATCCCCATGAAGTTCCCGCCACCCACCCATCGTCCCCCCG
>JBBRCX010000063.1:0-28625 GCA_038204465.1 Tepidisphaerales bacterium
GGCGCGCTCTCTTCTTCGACTTGCTGCCACTATTACCGAAGGACCCGAAAGACCGCGAATATGACCTTGGCGCGCAGCTAGGACAGTTCTATGCGTACCTGATGTTCCAAAAGCGGTTCAAGATCACGGAACAACAGTGGAACAATTTGCTCGATGGTCAGTGGTTCCCATTTATCACGCTGAAAGAAGCCACGATTAGAAAATTGGTGTCTCACGCCGGCAATGCGTGGCCATTGGACGATCTGTCCGACGCCATCGCACAAGAAGTGAAGGATGTCCTGCCAACTATGTTGGCGCGATGGAAGGCGGCACCCAGCTTTGCCGAGCATGTACCTTTCCTCGAGAAGGCGGCTGAGCACTATTTGAAGAACGACTTCATTTCGACTCCTGCCATTCTCTATCCACGCATTGAAGGCCTATTGCGATCACATCAACAGAGAACCGATCCGGGCGCAGCGGCATCGCAGAAGGGACTTTCTGGAAGCGCGACGAAGAAAGCGGAATCCGAACGGCACGCAAGCAGTCCCTTGCTTCCATCCAAATTCCGCGAGTATTTGGAAGGGGTGTACTTCGCTGCCTTCAACCCCAGTGACCCCAAGATAAAGGTCTCGCGGAATAGCGTTGGGCATGGAGTCGCTTCCGCTGAAGAATGCTCGCTAAAGTCGGCAACTATTGGCCTGCTTATCGTTGACCAGCTCTGTTATTGCTTTTCGGAAGCATCGCGAACTAACACCGGCAGCTCCGGCAAGTGATGCGAGCCGAAGCCGAAGAACCATCCAAGCCCGTCGCGGCGGCGCGGGAAATGCGCGATCGGTGGCTTGAATTGGTCAACGCTAATCGATCGTCACTTCTGTCGCACGGCAAGTACCGATGTCACCCGGCCGTTGGGAAGCAAGCATCTTCGAGAATCCTCATACCCCGCTGCTCCTTCGCCTGCGTAAAGTCAGGGTCGAAGGAGCCGACAAATGGAAATCAAACGATGCGGTTCGCGGCCTTCTGGTAAGGGGCCGGCAGATTGGTTTACCGGCACGGTTCGGATTGATCCGCTGTTCGACGCGCCCGATCCGGCGCGTGTTGCTGGCGCCAGCGTCACCTTCGAGCCAGGTGCTCGTACCGCGTGGCACACGCACCCGCTCGGCCAGACGTTGATCGTGACGGCCGGCTGCGGGTGGGCGCAGCGATGGGGCGGGCCAGTCGAGGAGATCCGGCCAGGCGACGTGGTCTGGTTTCCCCCCGGCGAGAAGCACTGGCATGGGGCGACGGCAACCACGGCCATGACGCACATCGCCATCCAGGAGAAGCTCGACGGCAAGGCCGTCGACTGGATGGAGAAGGTCAGCAACGAGCAGTACCGACACTGATTCCGAATCAACCAGAAAAACACTTATGAACAATAGCCCGGTGAAGCGTCTGGAATTCGGAGTTCCGGACGAAGGTTCATCGACGACATGACAGCACTCGACGGATGGGAAAACTTCTACGTGATCATCGGCTCGTCCGCCGGCGCGCTGATTGGCTTGCAGTTCGTCGTGATGACTCTCCTTGCCGACATGCCGATTGCCCGAGCTGACGCGCAAGCCGGCGAGGCCTTCGGGACGCCAAACGTCGTCCATTTTGGAGTCGTGCTGTTGCTGTCAGCGGTTGTCAGCGCTCCATGGCACGGGATCGCCATCGCCGCAGTTCTTTGGGGCTTGGTAGGCCTCAGCGGGATGGTGTACGCCGTCATCGTGGCTCGGCGTATGCGGTCGCAGACCGCCTACCGGGCCGTGTTCGAGGATTGGTTATTTCATGTTCTGCTTCCGTTGACGGCATACGCAATGCTGGCCGGATCGGCATGGGCTGCTTACTCGCATGAGCGCCCCGCCCTGTTCGTCCTCGGCGCTGCCATACTGCTCCTGCTGTTCATTGGCATGCACAATGCCTGGGACACCGTCATATACCAGGTGTTTGTGAAGAAACGCGAACACCGGGAGACCGAGCGGCGTCCGGGGCCGTGAACTTCGATCAAAACGCCTCAAGGAGACAACAATGCAGAAGCGCAAACTTGGAAAGAGCAACCCCGACGTTTCTCCCTCGGCCTCGGCTGCATGGGGATGAGCTTTTCGTACGGCCCCTCCAAAGACAGGCTGGAGATGACCTCGCGCGGGCGGTCGTCGCCATGAGCCAGACGGAGGACGTGGACGTGAACGAGATCCTGTTCCGGCCCACGCGGCAGGAGCTATGAATTCGGCTTTGTATCGCAACGACAATAGCCGGTTGGACGAGGTAATCGCGCTGAGCCGCTTATGTACATCGCACGGCCATGCTTGTTAGAATTGCCTCATGGTCCGCCACGTTGATGCCATCTTCAGCCAAGGCGCATTCCGGCCGCTTGAGCCGCTCGTGCTGCCGGAGGGAACTCGCGTTCACCTGAGCGTAGAGGAGGAGACAAGCGCCACCCCCGTCCCGCCCGCCGCCAGGATTTACACGCCGAAGCTGGCTCATCCGGAAGATGCCGCCGATTTCGTGATGGAAGTTCGGGAGACGGGCAATGCAGGCGTATGACGCTGCGCGATTTGATCCGCCGGCGCCGCTTGCGCTTGTCACCGTCAAGTCGGAGCAACTCGGCATCGCGATTCGCGACGTGCCGATGTTATCGTTCTCTCTGATTTCTGATGTCAGTTGCGTTTTAGGCCATCTCGCCAGGCGATGACCTCGAGTTCGCCGCGGACGGCTTCTTCGACCGGGATGACGGGGCGCACCTCGAACAAGAACGCAGGGAGCATCGAACAGAATTTGTGAATGGTCACCAGATTATCGCATTCCATCAGCATGTGCCCGCCCCACTCGCCGACTCGGATCACAAAGAAGTCGATCTTGAAATTGCCCGGTGCCTTCCATTGGCCGAACACTTCGAGGATTCGCTTCTGGGCATTCTCGTATTCCATAGGCGAACCTTGCGGACGTTCGAACCAACTGATCATGTATTTCATCGCGTCCCTTTCTATGCGGGATTTCCCACAGCAGCCGTTGGCCCACGAACCGCACGCCGTTATTCGCAGCATACCCGGTCGAGGTACTCGGCCCAACTGTTGGCTACGACGCAACGTTCCTCCTGCCGCACGCGGGGGGTAGTGGGTCAGTTTGAAATAGCGGCCGGATTTCTGGTACCGCACTCGGGGCAGCGCTCGGGCGACGCGCGCAGGTCGTAGCCGCATCGTTTGCAATGACCAGCAGGAAAGCGGTGACGTCGGCGGAACCAATCGACACCGGTGGACAGAGCAGGCATGCCTGTCACCGCGGCGATGAACCACATCGGGACAAACGCCGCCGGTCCGCTCCGTTTCCACAACGATTGCACCGAGAACCCGAGCCTGCGCCACCACGTGTCGGCCGGGGCAATCAAGTTCTCAGCATCGCCGACCCAGTGCCTGAATCCAAAGGTTGGCCAGTCTGCTGGCTCTGCCGCGGTGTCCTGTGTGCTCTCATAGGTCGCGAGCCCGAGCCTCCCCCTGCTCGCAAACAATGATACCACCCGGAAATGGTCCTGCGGGATCGTGAAGTCGCCCCTAGGTGGTTCCGTGTACATGAACCGCACAAAAAGGAGGGTGCACGACTTGTCATAACTCCAAACCCACAGCGCGCACACGCCCAGGCAAAGCAACAGCGAAAGCAGGGATAGGGCGTTCAAGAGACGGCGCTTCACCTGTGCGAGTCTAATCGATCAGGCCGAGCGCTTCCTCGATTTCCCAGATGTGATCCGCAACGCCCGCTTCCATCTGAGTGGCCGTCATTCCCTCGACATTCAGGCCACGCGGAGGGAGAGCCGCGGATTCAGTGGAAGGGGCCGGGAGCTGGAGGTTGGCGGCGAATAGATCCGGAGGACGACCTCGTCAGCCACCCGCGCGCCCGCGGGTTCGCGGTCCCACGTCAAATTCGCACGGTGCACATGAGGACATGGCGATTGTATTCCCCCATGCCGCCATCACCCTGGCGTTCGCCGTCGTACCCGCGGCCTGGTTGCTGAACAGACGGCAGCACCGCAGACGCAATGCCGGAAGATGTCCGACCTGCGGCTACGACCTTCGCGCCACCCCCGACCGCTGCCCGGAGTGTGGGACCGCGGTGAAGCCTTCGCCCACCTCATGAGACGCAAACTCTTCAACCTCGCGGCCGCGCTGTCGCTGCTGTTGACCGTGGCGGTGTGCGTGCTTTGGGTGCGGAGCTACTGGACGGCGGACGTGGCCGGGTTCTGGTCGCGTACAGGAGTTCCGATCTCCGACACCATCTGGTCGTCGACCGGATACGTCTCGCTGCGGCATTGGGAGCCACCGGCCAATTCCAAGGTGCAGGTCCTGTCGCGTGGATGGTTTTACGGGAGCCAGTCGTCCGCAGCGGACGATAACTCGCGCTTCCTCGGGCAGGGTGATGCAGATCGCCTCGTCCCCGTCTCGTATTACAACTTCACCTGGCCGACACGCGGCGGTCCCTTCGACGGCGTGCGCGAGCGCGTGTTACTGGTGCCGTACTGGTTTTTGTTGGCGGTGACGGGGACGTTGCCGATTGTCCATTTCCTTTCCCGCCGGCGCCGCCGCCGCGCGGCGCGGGCCGCCGCCGGCCTTTGCCCCGCCTGCGGCTACGATCTTCGCGCCACGCCCGACCGCTGCCCGGAATGCGGCACTTTGACTAATCCCGCACCGGCTAAATGAGACGCAAGCTCTTCAACCTCGCAGGCGTCGTGTCGCTGTCGCTTTGCGTGGCGACGGCAGCGCCGATTACCGAACAAGATGCACCATCCTGAGCATGTTCCCGCCGAGTGAGGGTCAGGACTCAGTGCACCGCCCTGCCATAGCGAGGTAGCGAGTCGCATGTCGGCCTGCCATGAGCGAGCGCAGCGAGTCGAATGGCTCACCCCGCAATCGGAAGATGCACTCCCCGGCCCTTGCCGAATGATACCGGCGTTCCAAACGCCGCATGACTCGCCGGCGCGCCCACCGCATTGCGCATTGGGATTTTGCTGGCTGGCGGGACACTGAGCCGCTCTATCCTGCCGAACATCAGGCGAAAGGCCCAGCCCAACGTCCGGCGGATCGTCCACATTAATCCCACGCTGCCGACCAACTGCATGCCGGCGGGCTTCAAGCCGACGCGCGTCTTCTTTCGCAGCAGCGCGACAATCAGCCACAGCGGGTTGTAGAACCAGAAGTATCCCGCGAGCAGATTCAATTGCTTCTTCCAGGGTTGTGAGTGCAGCGAAGCGACCACGTAGTTGCCGTCGCACATGTAGGGCTCGACGCGCCGGCCGCCGACGCGGTCGAAGACCTGCCCGCCGGCGAACGTCTCCTCATACAGCTTCGTGCCCGGCGAAGGGGTGATCATCAAAACCTGCAGCGACACCGCCCCCGCCCGGCGCAGCAAACTAATCTGATTGAGCAGGCCGTAGTTGCCAGCTCGCGAGTAGAGCGGCTGCGAGTCGTGGTGCATCATCATGGGCATCGGGCAGATGCCCACGTCACGCAGGCTGCGAAAGGCTTCGGTGGTCTTGTCTACCGTTTGACCCTTGTTGACCAGCGTGGCGGTCATGTCCTCCACCCCGAGCCACAGTGCGCGGCAGCCGGCTTCGCGAACCAGCGGCAGATGATCCTTCATTTGCAGCGTGTCGTGCACCGTCACTTCGGAATACCACCGCGCCTTGCTTCGAAGCGGAACACCTTCGAATTCGGCGCGGGCCAGCGTCTCGACAATCGGGAGGGTCCGCGCCTTGTAATTGAAGAAGTTGTCGTCGACGCCGAAGAAGTAGCGAAGCCCAAACTCCTTGTTCAGCCGCCACATCTCTTCCGCGATTCGTTCGCCGCTTTTGACGCGGTGCTGCCGCTGGTTGTAGGCCGGAATCGGGCAATAGGGACAGGCGAACTTGCAGCCGAAGGTCAGGACCACGGAGCTGATCGGCGAATGCTCGCGCACGCGATTGGCCGGCAACGCGTGCGCGCTCAGTGTGGCCGAGCCGCTCGGCGGCTCGAGGAGGCGGTATCCCAGCACCGAGTGCGGCAGTTCATCGAGATTTCCCACCAGTTGCTGGATTCCCGTATCCACCAGTTCCTCGGCCACGCCGTCGCGGTCACCGCGCGGGTAAACCAGGCCCGCGATGTCGTCCAGAGCGCCGCTGTCGCGCGCCCGGAAAAATACCGAGCGCATCGATTCGCCATCGGCGCGCAAGGACAACAGCACTTCCAGCAGGCTCAAGAGCACGTATTCTTCGCCGGTGACCGCAACGTCGGCGCCACCTGGATCGGAAGGGTCGTCGTTAAAAAACCCGTGCGGCTCGTACACCGCGTGCGAGCCGCCCGCGATGATCAGCGGCCGCTGCGCCGCGTCGATCCTTCGCGCGTCCCGGATCAGATCCAGGGCCCGCCCCGAGTGCATCCCCATCGTCGAAACCATGAACAGGTCGGGCACTTTGCCGTCCAGTTGCATCCGCGACGGCCGGAAGTTGCGGTTCCATTGCTGAAGGACGATGCGAGTCTTTTCAAACCCCGCGTCGACCATCGCCGAACCGATGGCGCGAGACCCGGCGGGCACCATCCGCGTGTCCGCGAAAATGAACGGCAGCATCCGGGTTCGATGGTCAAATGCGCACGCGATGACTGTGCTCAGGTCGTGCATCGGCGCGACCTTGCGCAGCCGCCTACGAATATCCGCCAGTTCTCCAGGACGGAGCAGTTCATCCCCACGCGCGCGACGAGGAAGTTCCATGACAAACCTTTCGATCAACAGCACGGTTCAAAACAACATCCCGACCGGCGGATCGTAGCGATTTGGTGTTGAAAACCGAGTCCGTGGTGGCGCGCCGTTGGACACTTCCGGCGAATGCTCGGTCAAAGTCCCGCGTTATCGCACTCGACGCCTGCTCAACGCCTTCAACCGCCCAAAGTCGCCGTCGATCAGCGATTGCTTCTTCGCCCGCGACCATCCCTTCAGCTGAATCTCACGTCGTACGGCCTCATCTTCCGTTGGAAATCTCTCCTGGAAGACAAGCACAACCGGCAAACGGCACGCCGTCCAAGCGGCCGCCCGGCCCCGCGCTGTGTGCAGCCACACGTGCGCGCAGATCGTGCGTATGACCCACGTAGTAACTGCCATCAGCGCATCGAAGAAGGTAGACCAGGAAAGCGTGGTCGACGGGGTGGACGTCATTCAACGTTCGGCCCTCCCTTCGACAAGCTCAGGACACTACCCTTCCGTCATTCCCAAGCCGCAGACCGGCCTGCCATGAGCGAGCGCAGCGAGTCGAATGGAGCCATGGGGATTTGAACCCCAAATTCCACCATGCCATGGTGGCGTGATCCCATTTCACTATGGCCCCGGGATCGGGTTCGCCGGCGCAACCGTGGCGAGCGGCGAGAAAAGTAATCTAATCCGGGGTCGGTGGCTGTCAAGCGTGAGCGGCAGCGGCGCGATCCGATGTGAGCGCATCATTTGTTGGCAACGACGAACCGCCAGGGACGGCCCGGCGCGGCCGAGCAGCGCGGCGCTTGCCGGTACCGCATCTCCTCCCCGCGTGATCTCCAACAGCCGTCTTCGCCATGATGCCGGCCAGCTCTTCAAAAATCGGACAATCGGTGTCGGCCCGATAGTAGACGCGGTTGCCATCACGACGCCGCAGCAGGATTCCGGCTCGCACGAGTTTTGCGACGCTCCGCTGGAGTGCCCTCGAAGAGCAATACCCGGGATGGAACGCGCGCGGCGAATACCACGAAGTCGGACCGCACTAAGTTGTGTCAGGGCCCGCCTGCGAACTCTCGACCCGCACCTTCGCTATCAGCGGGACTGCGAGGGCCGCACAGATTGAGCCGATCACGAAACTGGCCATTAGCCTGCCGTTCAGCAGGCGGACGTGCCACAGGGCGCCGGCGGCGACGCTCGCCGCCAACTGCCCAACGCCGGTCACGGTGTAGAACAAGCCGATCGCCCCGGCCCGCTGATGCTTTGGCGCCACGTCCGCGATCAATGCCTTGGTCACGCCCTCGCAAAGCGCCTGATACAAGCCATACATCCCCAGCAGGAACCACGGCGCCGCCGAGGACCTCGCCGCCGAGAAGCCGAGGTACACGATGGCGTAGACGATCCACCCCGTCACCACCACCGGCTTGCGGCCAACGCGGTCGGAGAGTTTCCCCAGCGGCGCTGCACCCAGCGCGTAGACGGCGTTGTACACCGCAAACGCAAGCACAACCTGAGTGAAGGAGAGGCCCAGTTCCCTTGACCGCAGGATCAGGAATGAGTCGCTGCTGTTGCCCAGCGAGAAGATCGCGGCGGCGGCGATCAGCTGCCACAGCGGCCTGGGAAAACGCTGAAGGATCGGCGGAGGTTTTGCGTCAGCATGCACGGCATGCGGAATGTCCCGCACCGCGAGCAGCGCCAGCAGCGAGCTGAGGACGCCGGGAATGAACGCGATGAAGAAGAGCCACTGCAGCGGCACGCCGGGCCGCAGGAAGAGT
This sequence comes from Tepidisphaerales bacterium, assembly GCA_038204465.1. Classification (GTDB taxonomy): domain Bacteria; phylum Planctomycetota; class Phycisphaerae; order Tepidisphaerales; family Tepidisphaeraceae; genus JBBRCX01. Next base: position 8,478 of record JBBRCX010000063.1, read on the forward strand.
ATCAAGACCGCCAGCAACGGGCCGACGACTGCGCCGCAGGTGTCCATCGCGCGGTGCAGGCCGAACGCCAGCCCTCGATATCGCGGCTCCGTCGAGTCCGCGATCAACGCGTCCCGCGCCGAGGTGCGGATCGACTTGCCCAACCGGTCGCAGGAGCGGCCGAGCAGGAACAGCGGCCATCCGCCGACGTTCGCGCAGAGGCCCATCACCGGCTTGCTGAGCGCTGAGATCGAATATCCCGCAACGACGAACGGCTTGCGCCGCCGGAAACGGTCGGACATCGCCCCCGCAAGCCATCGCACGACGCTGCTGCTTCCCTCCGCGATTCCGTCGATCAGCCCCAGAAGTGCCGGCGATGCACCCAATGTCCCGACAAGGAACAGCGGCATCACCGGATACAGCATCTCCGACGCCATGTCCGTGAAGAAGCTCACCCAGCCCAGGGCGATGACGTTGCGGCTCAGCCGAGGTTTCGACTTCCTTGGCACTGGAACGAATGGATTTTAGTTGGAGGTGGGCAGGAGAACATTGTCCAGGGCATCCGCAGGCGATGCCTTCACCGCGCCGGTTCTCGTCGTATAGATGTTGTCCCCGCCGATGCCGCACAGCGGCGAGGTCTCCCAATCGACATGCCCGTCCGCGAACAGCACGTTCTGCCCGTCCCCCTCGTGGTTCTTGCTGTTGCTCTTGCCGCCGGTCCCGGGGTTGAGGTCTGCCGCAAGCGCGAAGGCGGAACTCACCCGGTTGCTCAGCCGGTACCCAGCCGTCGTCGCGGACGCGTCGGGGTACGGATTGGCATAGCTGTAGCCGAGGTTGTTCCTGTAGTCCGAGAAGTTTGACCGCGATGGCGTTGCCGCGCCGTCGGGAACGTACTCCACCGAATCGTTGTACGGGTCGGCGAACAATTCAGCCGGGAGATGCTGCGTGCGGATCAGCAAAAACAGCGCGGCGGTCGTGTCGTTCGCAAGCGGCCCGCCCGGCTTGAACGGGTCCGGCGCGGCTGGATTGGTGCCTTCGACCAGCCCAGCCCCCGGCACGTGGATCGTGCGCGGGAAGACGCCGTGGTTCTCATTGGAATAGTTCTCCAGCGCCAGCCCGATCTGCCGAAGGTTGCTCGAACAACGCACCGTGTTGGCTTTTTCCCGGCCGCGCTCCAGCACCGGCATCAGGATGGCCAGCAGCAGCCCGATGATCCCGATGACGACCAGCAACTCGATGAGGGAGAAACCCCAGCGCCCTGCGAAACGATGACCGTCGCGAGAAAACCGCATGCGTGCGATCCTAGCAGAATCAGATCAGCGCAATACACGTCAGCCGTTTCATTTGGAACCCTCTCCCTGGCGAAATGACAGCGCCCATCCGCCTCAAGCACGAGGCCAAAGTCTCAGCTGGCCTCCGCCCACGCATTCATCAGCCCGAAGATGATTTGAACCCGACGCGCAGGCGTCCCGCTGTGCAGATGCTTTTCACCATAGCGACCCGCGCCCGCAATTGCGCCCAAATTTCAGTTTCGACCTGCTGGCGCCGGCAAAACCGGATCAATGCACCGATTCCCATCGGTTCATTCGACGCCGGCGCGTCCGAGTGCCTTGCAGATGGCAGTCGAGCCCAATCGGGTGTTGCGGCGTTCAACGCCCTCAACCCGGGGTGTTCCCGAACGAAAATACCACAGGCAGATCCACCACCCTCGGCAAGCCTCGCTCGTCCGTCTCCAGCACTTCCGCCATATACGCCTCCCACCGCCGCGTCACCGGGTCTCGCGCCGCCTCGTCCCACGCCCGTTCGTCGGGCGCGCTCGCGTAGGCGAACAGCAGGTCTTCGAACGCGAAGATCGTGGTTTGGATCCCCAGCCTCGCCAGCAGCGACGCCAGCTCCGGCCAAAGCTCGTCGTGCCGGCGCTTGTATTCGTCCCGACACCCGGGCCGAACCCGCAGGACTTGTGCAATGACCTTCATCGTTCCCTTCGCTCGCTGAGTCCAAAGCTTAAGAGGTCACGCCGCCGATCCGCCCGCGTCCAGCTCGGCCAGCAGGCGCTCGAACTCACGGCCGATCATCGCGTTGTTCTCCGCCACCGGCGGGGCCGAGATCGCGTACGACACAACCGCCGCCGTCACCGACATCGCCGTTCCGTTGGCCACGGTATCGGCATCCGGCCAATAGGCGATAATGCCGTTGCAGTAGCCGGCGAACATCGTGCGCCGCGTCGAAGACTTGCGCTTTGCCTCCAGCCCGATCTGTACGAACGGCTCTCCAGGCATCCCCAGCAGGGTGAAGTCGTCCAGCCGCAGGCCGCTGATGTCGAACTCCAGCGACTCCTGCTTCACGCCCGCTTTCACCTTCTCCATTACCCCTGCGTTCCACGCCTGCACCAGCCCCGCCGGATAAATTCGCGCCATCGGCGCGCCTTCACGGCGCAGCTTGTCGATGTTGGCGGTCGCCTCGGCGAACCGCTGGGTCGCGATTTGCAGCGACGGCAACGGCTGCAACGGCACGCCCACCCGGCGCTGTGCGGTCAAGAGCCGCTCGTGCGTCGGTGCGCCCGCGCTGAATTTCTTGCTGTAGAGCGCGCAGCTCGACAGCGATGCGTCGAAGTTTCGTATCACCTCATGCGGCCGGGTCTCGATCTCATGAAATGCCTGGCCCGCGGCGCATCCGACCTGCGCGCCGATACGCCGCATCTCGTCCCAATCGTTCTGGAGAAACTCAATCGTCGCCTGGTTGCCCGCGGCGCCGGTGAGGAAGAGGCACGTCGCCCCGGTCGCCTGCTCCGCCACGGACCGAGCGATGCCGGGATAGTCGGGACTGATCAGGTAGGTTTCCCACCCCATCACGACAGGGTGCGCCGCGTATCCCGTTATCAGAGCCAGCGGCGAGCCGTCCGCGCGGTCGATGCGCAGCACGTCGACGCTGTGGTCCGCGGGCCCGGCGGGATTTCGACCCAGGACCGTTCGGCCTTCGGGCAAGTGCTCCTCGCGATTGATGCCGACCTTCGCCTCCGCGCGCCCGGCGCCGGCGCGCGCGGGAACGCGCCCGGCATCCGCCATCGCCGCTACGCCCGCCAACTGCTGCTTGAGGTTGGTCAGGTAGGTTTCGATCACCGCGCTGTCGCCGAGCGACTCGCCCGGCGGAGTCCCGCCGACCGCCGCGCAGGTGACCGGCCCGTTGTGCGTGTGGGTCGTGCACAGCCACACGCGCGATGCCGGAACGCCGACGCGTGCGCCGATTGCTGCGCGGAAGTCATCCGATCGCGGCCGGTCGAAGCCCAGGAGATCGCAGTCCATGATGACGCACTTCACCGCGGCGTCGGCGAGCACGAGCGCGGTGGCAAACAGCGGCAACTCGATGCCGGTTGACGGCTCCGTCCGCCGCAGCGCGCCCTGAAGCCGAAGTCCCACCGGCGGGGTGATGTCCACCCGCGCCACGCCCGCCGTCAGACTGTTTTGCGTATTCATTTTGTCCCTTCTTTCGGCCGCTCGGATAAGTGTTCTTCGCCCATCGCGCGGCGAATGAGCTGGAGCGCCAGGATCGTCTCCGACAAGACATCGGCCTCATTACAGCGGTCGTGCGGATCCCAAATGTACTCGGCCGCGACCGCTCCCGTGTAGCCGCGCGCCGGCATCGCGCGAATCATTCGCTCATGGTCGATCTGACTCTGGCCCAACGGCATTTGCAACCGGCCCGTCGCCGCCCCGCGCACGTGACAGTGCGATGATACCGAAAGCAGCGGCTCCACCTGCTCGTCGGCAATTCCCTGGCAGGTAAAGTGGCCGTAATCGAGCGTCAGCGTCAATTCCGGCGTTTGCTCCACGAGCCGCGCCGCGATCTGCGGCGTCGCGATGATCGATCCAACGTGCGGCTCCACCGCGAACGCCACGCCCGCCGCCCGAGCCCGTTCCACACGCCATGCCAATTCATCCCGCGCGCGGCTGAACGAGTCGTCGACAGTCTCCAAATCCGGCCAGGGCATTCCCGGCAATCCCGTGAGATGCTTCGCGTCGCACCCGCCGACGAACTCCAGCGCCCGCAGAAAAACCTCGCGCGCCCTGCGCCGCTCCGGGGCGTCAGGGTGGTTCACCGCGAGGTCGCGCAGCCCGCCCGGCGTCAGGTAAATGTCGCTGCAGCAGAGCCCACGCTCATCCAGCCGCTGGCGAAGCGCGCGGGAACTGCCGCCCACGTCGGCCAGCGCCGCAGCCGGCGTCAGGTGCGAGCCCTGATCGAAGAGGCCAACATCCACGCCGTCGAATCCCAGCGTGCGAATCAGGTCCAGCGCGTGATGGTGCGGCAGAAGCGGGAAGCTGAAGTCCGAGCATGAAATCGTCTGGGACATTGCTATTCGCTCACGTCGCGCCGCTGGTGGCGGGAAGAGACCGCAACGTGGTCAGGCCGCCGTCGACGTACAGCACCTGTCCGGTAATGAAGCTCGACTCGCTCGACAGGAAGAACAGCACCGCATTGACCACGTCGGCCGGCTCGCAGTTCCGCTTCAGCGGCACGTCCTCGGCCGCCGCCGCGCGCACCTCCGCCTCCGTCGCTCCGGTCTTCTCCATTTTCCAGCGGAGGCAATACGCCCCCATCTCCGTGTCCGGCGTGCCCGCGGGACAAACCGTGTTCACGGTTACGCCATGGCAAGCCAACTCCGCCGCGATGCTCCGCCCCAGCGCGATCACGCCCCCCTTGGCCGCCGAGTAGTGGCTGAGCATCGGGAAGCCGAGATGGGCCGCGTCCGATGCGATATTGACGATTCGCCCGCGCCCGCTGCGGCAAAGAAACGGCGCGGCGGCCTGGCAGGTCAAAAAAACGCCTTTGAGATCGACGTCCAGCACCTGGTCCCACTCCCGATCGCTGACTTCCGCCAGCGGCGTAATCCGAATGATTCCCGCGGAGTTCACGACGCCATCGATTCCCCCCAGCGCCTCGCGCGCCGCTTTCACTCCCGCCGCGACCGACGAAGCCGAGCTGACGTCCAGGGGAATCGCCACCGCGTTTCCGCCAATCGCGGCCGCCGCTTCGTTCGCTCGCTGGGCATCCACATCCCCAATCGCAACCCGCGCCCCGCGCGCAGTCAGTGCCCCAGCGCAAGCCCGCCCCAGTCCGCTGGCGCCCCCCGTGATCAAAACCCGCAAGTCACCAAAACCCTGCTCAGGCATGATTCCTTTCGCAGCGCCCGCAAAACGGTTCTCTACAAAAAGTCCCCGAGCTCGAGTCTCTGCTTGCGATAAAACCCGCCGGTCAAATCAGTCGCCGCGGACCAGGCCACGAGCTCGATGGGTCTAACGTCTCGCCTTTGGAATCCATAAACTCTCGCCGCGCGGTATCATAGGGTGATTGTCGGACAAGCGGGAGATTCGGCGAGGAAATGCACCGCAGCCAACGACCAAAGCTTCCCTCGAGCCGCCGCGCCCCTCGGGCGGCGCCTTCCGATCTTGCCGCTTCATCCCCGGCCGTTCTGCCGTATGAGAATCGCCTCAACCGAGATCCGAGGTGGGCCTTGAGCGAAGGCAGTCTATTCTTCGAAGGCAAAGGTTCAGTACAGGATGCCCTTCGAAAAATCACCCAGCGCCTCAGTGAGTTGCGCGTACCGTACGCCATTGTTGGCGGCATGGCTCTGTTCCGTCACGGCTACCGTCGCTTCACGGAAGACGTCGACCTTCTGGTGACGCGGGAAGGCTTGAAGCTGATCCACGAGAAGCTCGAGGGTCTCGGATACGTCCCGGCGTTCGCGCAGGGCAAGAACCTGCGCGATGCAGAGCTTGGCGTAAAGATCGAGTTCCTTCTCAGCGGCGAATTCCCCGGGGACGGTAAGCCAAAGCCTGTTTCTTTCCCCGATCCCGTCGCCGCCAGTTTTGACGCGGAAGGGGTGCGCTATTTGAATTTGAATGCGCTGATCGAGCTGAAGCTTGCCTCGGGAATGTCCAGTCCCGCTCGAGTGAGGGACCTCTCCGACGTGATCGAACTCATCAAGTCCTTGAACCTCGCGCTGGAGTACGCTGAAAAATTGAATCCCTACGTCCAGGACAAGTTCCGCGAGCTTTGGCAGCACGCGCGCCGCCGGTTTGTGCTTCTCTGGCGGAACAGGTCTCTCACCGCGCATGCAAAATCGCTGGATGAGATGATCCAGGGCCTTCGTGCAGCCGCCGCAACGCTGGAGGCGATGAGCAAGGACGGAGTGGTCCTTGATTCGGAGGGCGGCGCCGCAGACGACGACGCGCCCCTGGTGACCAATGATCCGAAAGTCGCCGAAAAGTATGGAATGATCGAGGAATCTGAGTTCTGGGCCGATGCAGCGAATGAGGAGGGGGAGGAGCCTGATTCGAACGACCGGCAAACCCCATCACCCCGGCCGCCGGATCCCCCGCACCAATAGCAAGCCGCACCTGCATTCCTGCCGCTATGTTGTCCGTACGAATTGCAAAAGGATTCAGCGATCGACGAGGCCTACACCCATCGGCCGCAATTTGACCTTCGAGGATCACCGACGTCTGTTTCAGGGCATTCAATCGAGAGGAGCAGCGGCATGCATTCGCGCGCTTCGACAATAACGATCATCTCGGTGGTTGTTTCGATTGTCCTTGCAGGATGCACCGGCTTCACGCGCACCCGGCTCGACGAAGGTTGGAAATCGGCCCAACAGCCGGCCGTCGCGCCAAAGGAACCATCCGGCGGCGATCACTTCAAGAACGTGTTGGTGATCGTGTTGGAGAACCAGAATCAGGGCGCCGTCATCAAAAATGAGCGAATGCGGAAATGGGCGGGGACAGGCATATATCTGGAGCACTTCCAGGGGCTTTTTCATCCCTCATATCACAACTATCTGGCGATGGTCAGCGGCAGGGAGTTCAACTCGCCGCACGGCGACGGCGACGCCCAGATCGAGATCGAATCGGATATCCCGACGATTGGCGAACACCTGACCTGGCGGAATTACGCCGAGGATTACCCTGCGCAGCGTTGCCATCGAGTGGAAGGCGATCTGTGTCTCGATGACAGCGATGGATTCTTCGGCACATATGTTCGGCGGCACGTGCCATTCCTCAGTTTTAAGTCGTCGCGCCAAGCCCACCCGGAATCAATCGTCTCAGTGAACACCGCCCGGCAACGCAATCAATTCTTCCGAGACGCGGAACAGGATCAGCTTGCGCAGTATTCGTTCTACAGTCCCAACACCCGCAATGACGGTCACGACCCCGCATTGCTCCCCTGCGTTGGGCTGAACAACAGCGCGAAATGGCTGGACCGATTCCTGTCGCGGTTTGCGCAAACGCCAGCCGCGGCTCATACGCTTGTTGTTGTCACCTATGATGAATCGTGGGATCATGAACCAACGAACAGAATCTATACTGTGCTGTTGGGTCCGATGCTGAAAGCGGGCACTGTCCTTGCCGGTGCCGATCATCACTACAATCACTACAACGTTCTGAGGACCATCGAGGACAATTTCCACGTCCGGCCGTTCGGTCAATATGATGCAGTCGCCAAACCAATCGACGAGACGATTTGGTTGAAGAAATGATTCGAAGCCGGCCTACGGCCGGTCGCCGAAATCACATTACCACTGCTTTTCTTCGCGGCCCCTCTGCTCGCGCTCCCCTGACCCCAACATCCGCCTGCGCCTCCAACCCTTTGCTTACCCCCCAATCCGGCTCATCTGCTGTTGCCCATTCGCGCTATGGACCTCAGGCTTCAGCCGCACGCACTCCGTCATGGCCTCCGCCAGCCGCGCCCGACGATCGATCGCCTTGCCCGAACGCAGCACCGGCCGAATGTCCACTTCGCCTCCCTCGAACAGGCACGACCGCAACACTCCATCCGCCGTCAAGCGCAGCCGGTTGCACGTCGCACAGAACGGCGCCGACATCGCGCTGATGAATCCGATCCGCCCCAGCGGCTCGCCGCGCGCCAACTGATACACATTCGCCGGCCCCACGCCCGCCTCGCTCCCGCGCTCCACCGGCAGCAGCGGGCCCAGTTCCCGCTCGATCCGCTCGCGCACCGCCGCTTCCGGCAGCAGCGCCTCCGCCCCGCGGTCCTGCGCCCCGCATCCCCCGGCCGGCCCCTGTTCTGAATCATCCACTCGCCGCGCGGCAGCGACGTGCATGAGTGCGGCGTCGCCAAGCGGCATGTACTCGATGAATCGCACGCTCAGCTTCCGATGCAGCGACAGCCGGGCGAAGTCCACGACCTCGTCATCATTCGTGCCGCGCATCGTGACGCAGTTGATCTTCAGCGCGCTGAACCCCACGTCCTCGGCGCGGCGCAATCCCGCCAGCACCGTTTCCAAATCGCCAGTCCGCGTGATCCGGCTGAAGCGCTCGGGCTGAAGCGAGTCGATGCTCACCGTCACGCGGTCCAATCCCGCCTCGCGCAGCGGCTGGGCCAACTCGACGAGCCTCATCCCGTTAGTCGTGAGCGAGAGGTCCGCAACGCCTTCGATGCGCCGCAGCATTGCGACCAGGTCCACCAGTCCGTGCCGGACCGTCGGCTCGCCTCCCGTGAGCTTGAAGCGCCGAATGCCGTGCACCTCGACCGCCGCCCGCACCACCACGGCGATCTCTTCAAAACTCAGGATCTGCTCCTTCGGCAGCCACCGCACGCCTTCCTCCGGCATGCAGTAAACGCAGCGGAAATTGCAGCGGTCGGTGACGCTGATGCGCAGCACGCGCACCGCCGCGATCGACCGCGGGCCAGTCTCCAGCCCGGGCGGAAGGGAAGGGGCAGATTCAACGACCGAAAGGCGCATGGGTCTATTGTATGCGGTGCGACGGCGGCGTGGTACCCGAAGCGCCGCAACTTGTTCCCCAGCCGCGCGTGAAGGGCGTCAGGGACACCACGCGCTTTGCGTGTTTGCCGGGTGCAGACCGGCGGGTAGGATGTCGGGCCGCGCCGGGACGCTCCCGCGCACCGCGTTGGATCGTGGGACTAAGGAGAACTCATGCGATATCTACATCGGACCGCTCTGGCATGCCTGCTCGTCGCGTTCGCGCTCGCCAGCAGCGTCAAGGCCCAGGTGCTCGACCAGGTTCCGGCCGACGCGCTGGTCGTCCTGAAGGTCAAGAACCTGCAGGACGTCAGCAAGAAGGTGGCCAAGTGGGCGGAGGCGCTCGGCCTGGCGGCGCAGGTCCCGGAGATGGCCGACCCGCTCGCCTCACTCCAGGAGAAGCTGCATATCGAGAAGGGGCTCGACACGGCAGGCGAGCTGGCGATCGTTTACGTCGATCCCGGGGAAAACAATCCACGCCCGGATGAGTCGGTCCTCGTCCTGATCCCGACCACCGATTACAAGGCGCTGGTCGCCAACATGAAGGACGCGCAGACCGAGGGCGAGGTCACGCGTTTCAAGACCCCCGAGGGGGGCACCGATCTTTACGCCGTCAGCCGCGGCAAGTACGCCGCCGTCAGCCCCTCCAAAGACATTCTGGGCAAGAAGGCCGCCGGCGTGAAGCTGGCCGCGGCGGCCGGGCGTGAAGCCGTCGCGAAGGACGCCATCCTCTGGGCCAATATGCCGGCCCTCCGCGCCAAGGCGCTTCCCGAGCTGCAGAAAGCGCGCACCGAAATCGATAAGAGCATGCAGCAAAAGATGGCCAACGAGCCCCAAGCCGCCCAGAATTATGCTCCGGTGCTCAAGACAACCGTTGCACAGCTCATCGGTCTGGCCGAAAAGTTCATGTCCGACTCGGAGGCCGCGACGCTCGGCGTCAACCTCGGCGATGCCGGCCTCAGCTCCACTCTCCTGACCGAGTTCAAGGCGGACAGCTATTTCGGCAAGATCGCCAGCGGCGTGAAGAACACCGACAAGCCGCTCATTTCCGGCCTCCCCGAGCGCAAGTATCTTATGGCCGTCGGCGCTTCCACGGGCTCGAAGGCGTTCAGCCAGGCCTTCGCGGAGTTCGTCGATCCGATCAGCAAGGACCTCGCCGCCGCCGGCGACGAAGGCAAGAAGCTCAGCGCCGCCCTCGATGCCTTCAAGTCCAGCTTCGCCGCCATGGACAGCGCCAGCTTTGGTTATGTCACGCCCAGCGGCAAAGTGGGCCAGGACGCCATTCTCCAGCAGGTCGCGGTCTATAAAGGCGACGCCAAAACGATCGCCGCTTCGCAAAAGCAGGCGTTGGCCGGAATGGCTGAATTGATGGGCCTCCTCCCCAAGCAGAGCGGTCTCGAGCTCAAGTTCGACTTCAAGGAAGGCGCCCAGACCGTCGATGGCGTCAAGCTTGACGCCTATACCCTTGGGCCCGACCCGGCGGCCCAGGGGGCGGTGGCCATGCAGATGCGCCAGCAAATGCAGATGATGTATGGCCCCAACGGCGCCGGCGGCGTCATGGGCGCCGTCGACGACAAGACCTACATCATGGCCCAAGGCGCCAACGAGAAGTTGCTCAGCGAGTTGATCGCCGCCGCCAAGGCGCAACAGGACCCGCTCGCCAAAGTTGAAGGCGTCGCTGCCGTGAGCAAGCAACTTCCCAAGGATCGCTTCGCGGTCGGCTACCTCGCGCTGGACGAGGTCCTCACCACCGTCGGCGCCTATGCCAAGCAGTATGGCATGCCGTTCAACTTCCAACTGAGGCCGAACCTTCCGCCGATCGGCATGGCCGCCTCCACCGACGGCAGCGCCATCCGCGTCGACTCCTATGTACCGCTCGATCTCATCCAAAGCGTCGTCGCTGCCGCCATGCAGATCGAGATGCAGATGCGCGGCGGAGGCGGAGGCGGCGCCCCCGGTGATGGCGGCCCGGAAGGACTCTAACCCAGCGCGCGCAGCCATCGGCCCGACGGGCCGCACCGGTCGAAGACCTGAACTGGGCCCTGCAAGCCTGGCGCAGCGTCCGCCTCGGCCTCCTGGTGCGCGTGCAGATGAACTGATTTTCGATTCTGACGGGCGGCGGGAATGACTGCGACCGATCGACGCGAAACCAGGGGGAGCGACGCAATCGGGGGAGCCAGACGTTCGTGCCTTACGCGGAGCCTCATTCGCCCGAAGGACGCGGCGGATGAAATCCGAGAAACTGCTTGACCTCGGTATAAAAAGAATATAGGATGAATCACGGATTCACTCGGGTGGCCTTCCCCGGGGCATTCTTTGACAAGTGAAAAGTTGGATTGGGCCAGACGGTCGGCAGGGGTGTGGCGATAGGCAGCGGTCCGCACTACGCGCTACCGGTCGCCATTGCCCGCGGATACTCACCTGGGTTCCGTGTCAAGAACGGTGTCGGCCGGGCCACCAAAGGCCCACGAAAGCCCACGAAAGCCCACAATGGGTTGCTGCGGCGGCGGGCGTGGGACTCATCGTGAGGATTCCGCGGACCGCCCAATCACCGGGTGATTGCGTCGTCCTAAACTGAATGAGACGATGCCCGTCCGGTCCCAAGCCGGGCGGGTCTTTTTTGTCGGAGATCATCGAGGCTTCACACAAGTGCGAGGCAAGACATGGCGGCGATCAAGCTCCCGGATGGGAGCGTCAAAGAAATCCCCGACGGAACAACAGTAGGGGGGCTGGCGGAGTCCATCGGCAAGCGCCTGGCGCAGGCGGCCATCGTCGGCAAAGTCGATGGCAAGCTCGTCGATCTCTCCCATCCGCTGCGCGGCGAGCATGAAGTCTCCATCGTCACCGACCGCGATCCCGACGGCCTCTTCGTCATGCGCCACAGCACCGCGCACGTGCTGGCTCAGGCGCTGCGACACCTGTATGGCGCCGGTGTCCAATACACCATTGGTCCAGTGATCGAGAACGGCTTCTTTTACGACTTCGAGCTCCCCAAGGGCTTCTCCGTTGAGGAGCTTCCGAAGGTCGAGAAGGAAATGCAGAAGATCATCGAGCAGAACCTCGCCTTCAGCCGCGACGATGTCCCGCCGGATCGCGCCAAGGAGCTGCTTCACGCGGAGAACCAGCGCTTCAAGGACGAAATCATCGACGAGCTGCAGCAGGGGGGCGAGACCTCCGTTTCCACTTATCGCCAGGGCGACTTCCTCGACCTCTGCCGCGGTCCCCACGTCCCCAGCACCAGCAAGATCAAGTCCTTCAAGCTCCTGAGTGTCGCGGGCGCGTATTGGCGCGGCGACAGCAATCGCGAGCAGCTTACCCGCATCTACGGCACCGCTTTCTTCGACAAGAAGCAGCTCGATGCACACCTCGAGCAACTCGAGCAGGCAAAGCAGCGCGATCACCGCGTGGTCGGCCAGAAGCTGGGGCTGTTCACCATCGACGAGCAGGTCGGCCCGGGGCTCATCCTCTGGAAGCCTAAGGGCGCCATGGTGCGCATGCTCCTCACCCAGTTCCTTCAGGAGGAGTTGTTCCGCCGCGGCTATCAGATCGTTTACACGCCGCATATCGGCAAGGTCGATCTCTACAAAACGTCAGGGCATTATCCGTATTACAAGGAGAGCCAGTTCCCGCTGATTCAGTTCACGCGTGACGATGCGCACGCGCTGCTCGATGGCCTGAGCGAGTGGCGCGACACCGGCAAACGAATTCCCGAGGAGCAGGAGCGCGAGTTGGTTGCCCGCGCGGGCATCAAGCCCAACCAATATCCCTGGGACGAGAAGGATCCCGCAAGGCGCTACGCCATCGCCAGGCAGCTGTCCCTGAGCGGCGAAGACTACCTGCTCAAGCCGATGAACTGCCCGCATCACATCAAGATTTACGCCAGCGAGCAGCGCAGCTACCGCGACCTGCCGGTGCGGCTGGCGGAGTTCGGCACCGTCTATCGTTTTGAGAAGACCGGCGAGCTCAGTGGCATGACCCGCGTCCGCGGATTCACCCAGGACGACGCCCACATCTTCTGCACCCAGGAGCAGGTGAAGCATGAGTTCCGCACCACTTTGCAACTCGTGCAGTTCGTGCTGCATACCTTTGGCTTCGAGGACGTGCAGGTGCGCCTCGGGCTGCGCAACTCCGATTCTTCCAAATACACCGGCAGCCCCGAGCTCTGGGACCGGGCGGAGAATGAGCTGCGCGAAGTGCTTCGCGAAGTGAACATGACCTTCAGCGAGGAGCCGGGCGAGGCCGCCTTTTATGGCCCCAAGACCGACTTCCTCATCCGCGACGTGATCGGGCGAAAGTGGCAATTGGGAACGGTCCAGCTCGACTACAACCTGCCCGAGCGGTTCAAGCTCGAGTACGCCGGGCCCGATAACCAGCCGCGCCGCCCGGTGATGATCCATCGCGCGCCTTTCGGCAGCATGGAGCGGTTCATGGGCATCCTGATCGAGCACTTCAACGGCGCGTTCCCGCTCTGGCTCGCTCCAGTCCAGGTGGCGGTTTTGACGATTAGCGAGAAGTACAGCGCCTATGCTCAGGAAGTGATCGACGCGCTGAGCAATGACGGGTTGCGGGTGGAAGCCAACCTCAACGCCGAGAAAATCGGGGCAAAAATACGCGACGCCGCCTTGCAAAAGGTGCCCTACATGCTCATCATAGGAGATCAGGAGGCACAGGCCCGAAAAGTCGCCGTGCGCTCCCGAACCGCGGGTGATCAGGGTCAACTACCCTTAACTGAGTTCATCCAGCGCTGCAGACAAGAGATATCGTCCCGTGGCGCGGCCGCCGCCGTCGCGGGTCACCCGTAAAACTTCAGCCCAGGTTGAGTCGCGGGGACTGACCCGGGCGTCGTGTTGTAAATCTTCGTGCCGGGCGACAGCTTCGGCCCCAGTCCCCGAGTTTGAGCCAGGAGAGTCAGGCCATTTCTACAAACTTCCGCCACAACGAGCAGATTCGGATCTCACCGATTTTTCTGATCGACGAAAAAGAAGAGAAGATCGGTCCCACTTCCACCTCCGAGGCCCTCCGTCGCGCTCGGGATCTGGGCCTCGATCTTGTCGAAGTCGCTCCAACCGCCAAGCCGCCCGTTTGCCGCATCATGGATTACGGCAAGTGGCGTTACCAGCAGCAGAAGAAGGAAGACAAGTCACGCGCCAGCTCCCGCGGCGGACGCCTGAAGATGCTGAACATCGATACGATCCGCATCGGCGACCACGATCTGCTCATCAAGATCAATCACGCCCGCGAGTTCCTCAAGGAAGGCAACAAGGTGCAGTTCACCCTGCGCTTCAAGGGCCGCGAAATGGCCCATCTTGACCTGGGCCGGATCCTGTTCACCAAGATCAAGCAGGAACTGTTCCTGGTCAGCAAGGTGGAACGCGACGCGAAGATGGAAGGGCGGCGAATGACGCTGGTCCTGCAGCCCGACCACAAGGCCCCCGGCACCAAGCCCCCGCAGCAGGGCGGCACCGCCCCCGTCAAGGCGCCGATGACCGCCGGAACGACGATGAACATCCCCGCGCGTCCCGCCGCCGCCCCGGTAGCCGCCGGCGCCCCCGCGCCGGCCGCGACTCCCCAACCTCAACCCCCCACCCCCGCGCCCGCCCCCGCGCGCCCTGCCCCAGCCCCCGCGTCCGCCACCTGACCGCGCGACAAGACTGGCATGCCTTGCCCGCGGCGAATCTGCGACGACTGCTGCGAATTTCCGTGACTTCAAACCGCCGCCAGGTATGCGGTCTGGGGTCTGGGCCGACTTCCCAAAGTCGAACCCCGAGCCGCCAAAATCCAAGCATCCGGTCCGCTCAAACTCTTCAATCGAAAATCGCAAATCGCAAATCGAAAATCCAGAATTGGCTTCCTCCCTCCCGCCTGTTATCATCCCGCCCCCTCGACTGAGGCGGTGAATTTTCAAAGGATGCAATGGCTTACAAGTTCAAGCCCAACAAGGCCGTCGCCAAGCGCTTCAAGGTGACCAAGACGGGAAAGGTGAAGCGGCACCACTCCTTCACGTCGCACCTGATGAGTTCGCGCGACGCCAACAAACGGCGCAAGCTTCGCCGGCCGGAGATCCTCTTCGAGGGCCACGCCCGCAACATGCGCAAGCTCATGGGCGTCAGCGGCAAGAAGCCGCTCCAGGCCGCACACGAAGCCGCCATCGCCAAGCGCCAGAAAGCCGCGATGTAGGGGAGGGTTTCAAACCCGCCCTCGCTTACCTTCGCACCGCAAAGGTTCAAGCGCAGCCTACGGCTGCTGAACAAGCATCGGCGCGTAACCGATGCAGCCAAGCCCCCGACATCGGTCGGTTGAGCGCCTCTGGCTCCACGAAGGTCTGCGAAAGCGGACCAGAAGAAAGGACACCCCATGCCCCGTTCCACCGGCGGCCCCACCCACAGCCGCAAACGCAAGCGCCTCATGCGCCGAGCCAAAGGCTTTCGCGCAGGGCCCGGAACGCTTTACCGGCAGGCCATCGAGTTCACGCTTCGCGCCGGTCGGTATGCCTACCGCGATCGCCGTCAGAAGAAGCGCCACTTCCGCCAACTCTGGATCACGCGCTTGAGCGCAGCCCTGCGGGCCCGCGGCATCAACTACAACCGCTTCATCCCGGCCCTCACCGCGGCCGGCATCGAGCTGAATCGCAAGATGCTCAGCGAGCTGGCCATCAGCGACCCCGCAGTCTTCGACGCCATCGTAGAACTCGCCCGTCCGCACCTGAACGTCCCGCGCTCAACCAAGGCAGCGTGAGGGGATTTTCGATTTGCGATTTTCGATTTGCGATTGAACAAATACTGACTAACGAGCGGGCCCGGAACTAGCTAATTAGCCGTCCCGGCCCGCTCGCTCTCATAGGTAAAGTATCGCGCTGCCCGCCGTCCCACGTCGCAATTTGCAAATCGCAAATACAAAAATCGCCAATCAAAAATCGAAGATCCGCCCCTCGCCCACTACTTCCCGCCAAGCTTAACACTCACCCCCTCCTGCTCCCACTGCTCGACCAGCCGTCGGAAATCCAGCACGGTCAGGTTCAACTCGCGCGCCGTGTCGGCCAGGCTCTCGTACACCTTGTCGTCATTGACCAGTTTCCCCATCGTGCCTTTCCCCGCGTCCACTTTCGCCGTGATCGCCTGAAGGTGCTGCAGCACGTCGGCCAATTGGTCCATCCGGTCGCCCACCTGCTTCGACAGCTCATCGATATGTTTCCGGCTCGATGTCATCGTGTCGGAAGTCTGCTTCGTCAGGCTCTCCAGGTTTGTCCCGACCCGGTTCGCGCTCTCGCTGGCCGAGCGCATGTTTGCCAGCGTCGTCTGAATGCTCTCCTGCGTTTTCGGGTCCGAAACGATCTTGTTTGCCGACTGCAGAAGCTGTCCCGCGCTATCCATCTGCCGGTGGAAGCTCTGCACCGCCCCGTCGATGTGGTCGATCACCTCGCGCTGGCGAAGATCATCCGCCAGCGCGGTGAAGTCCGGCCGGAAATGACCGACGATCAACTTCCCCGGCTCCAGCGGCTCGTTCGATGGCTCGCCTTCCGTCTCCAGATAGATCGAAGCCGTCGCGCCAAGCAATCCCGTCGACTTGATCATCGCCCTGAGGTTAGCCGGCAGCGGCCGCGACTGCTGATTCACCAGCAGCTCGATCAGCACGTGCACGTTGTCACTGGCGAGCCGCACGCGCATCACCCGGCCGACGTTCACGCCGCGATACATCACCGCGGAGCCTTCGGTAACGCCATCGGCGCGGTCCGCCTCCAGCGAGACCGGCGTCCCCTTGGTGAGGAAGTACGTCGACGCTTTTCCCGCGAATGCCAGGATCATCCATCCCAGCACCACGAGGGCTACCAGCACGACAAATCCAACCAGAAGGTTCCTGCGCGAAGGCGACATCCGCGTCTCTCAATTCAGGCCCGCCACGCACCCCCGACTGCGCAGCGCATCCGTCGATGGCTTGTATTCGCCCCGCGCCCCCGTTGCAAGCCAATCGCCCCGATGCGAGCATGCCATCTCTCGCAGCGCGAAGGAGACGAGCGGCCCGACAAACAACCGCGCGTCCGCTGCTCCACGACGTTTGCCGCAATCGTGACAAGATGCTCCGTCTGTTCCTGATTCTTCTACTCAGCTCAACGCTTGCCCTCGCGGCGCCGCGTCCCGCCGCGCCCCCGAAATCGGGTGCCAGCGAGCCCGTTCTCCAGCAATATGAGACGCGCTACTACATCATCCACACCGACATCGCCTCCGACGATGCCCGCGAAGCCGCCCTGCGCATGACGAAGATGGCCGAGGAATACCACGCCCGCACCGCCGGTTTTTCCGGCATCATCAGCCAGAAACTGCCGTTCTATCTTTTCCGCAAGGCAGAGGACTACTACAACTTCGGCGGCATGCCCGGCTCCGCCGGGGTCTTCGACGGCGAGCGCCTGATGGCCATCGCCGGCGAGCACCCTGATGCGCGCACCTGGCACGTCGTCCAGCACGAAGGCTTCCACCAGTTCGCCCGTGCCGTCATCCGCGGCGAACTCCCTGTCTGGGCCAACGAAGGCATTGCCGAGTATTTCGGCGAAGGCCTTTTCACCGGCGACGGTTTCGTCACCGGGCTGATCCCGCCCTGGCGGCTCCAGCGCGTGCAGCAGTCCATCAAAAACCGCAGCTTCCGCTCGATCCAGGACATCATGCAGGTCAGACAGGACGAGTGGAACGACCGCCTCGCGGTCACCAACTATGACCAGGCCTGGTCGATGGTCCACTTCCTCGCCCACGCGGAGAACGGCAAGTATCAGAAGGCGTTTGCCAACTACATCAACGCCGTCGGCAAAGGCATCGCATCGCGCAATGCCTGGCAACAGTCCTTCGGCGACACCCGCGGCTTCGAGCAGCGCTGGAGCGACTATTGGACGGCTCTTCGCGAAAGCCCGACGCACGACCTCTACGTTCAGGCGACCGTCTCCATCCTCACCAGCTACCTCGCGCGGGCCAGCGCCCAGAAGCAGACGTTCGAGTCGATGCAAGCCTACCTCGACGCCGCCCGCGATGGCTCCGTCAAGATCTCCCGCGAAGACTGGCTTCCTCCGTCCCTGCTCACCGAGGCCGCCGCCGCGTCCGGGAAGGACGGCGCGACGTGGTCGCTGGAGATCGCGGCCAACAAGCAGCCGCGCCTCGTCGCGGTGCTTCCCGACAAGACGCGCGTCGTCGGATCCTTCACGCTCAACGGCAAGAAAGTGGCCAAGGTCTCCACCACCATCGACGACCTCGCCAGAACAATCGACGGGCTCCAATCGCTCATCAAGGAAGGCAAAAAAGAAAAGGCCCGCACCCTGCTGCAATCCGCCATCAAAAGAAACCCCGACTCCCCAGCCGCCGAGCAGGCGAAAAGCATGATGATCGAATTAAAATGAAGACCGCGCCATCGCCGCCCATTTCCCGATCGGCCGCTCCGCCACCCTAACCTGATTCAAGACCGGCCGAAGTACCCCGCCTGAAGTTCATTACCCGCGACAGGATTCGAACCTGTGACCTGCGGTTTAGGAAACCGCCGCTCTATCCAACTGAGCTACGCGGGCGCGTGCCGCTATCTTCCGGAACCGTCTGCGCGCAGGCAAGCACATGCCGCCACCAGGGCGGCTGCCGCGGCTTCGCCCAACGGCGAGACGGCCCCGAAGGCGTGATGGGAGGCCGTCGCGCTCACGGCGGACATGACGCCGCTGCTGGTCCAAGGGACCGCGGTGGCGCCGGCGAACGGCGAGAAGTTGCGGGGCGCGTAGCCCCTGAGCCCCTGGGCCACCGCACCGAAGGGAACCACCGATGCCACAGCAGATGAGACCGACCGCGATCTACATCATGGAGTTGGCCGTTCCGCCGGGCCGGTCCATTGTAGCGTTTGGTTATGCGACACGGCCCTTTATCCAGCGAGCATAGCTTTCTCGAAACTTGGCCACATCCGCTTGCACCACAGTGCGCCACAATCCGCGCAGATCGATGCGGTGCCTTCGAGCAGCACACCCCGTGGGGTGAAAGTCCACGCAAATGACTTGAGATTGTCAGGAACGAATCCGACGCTTTTGTCGCCACCTAACACTACAGCGCTACGTCTGCCGTTGAACTGATCGCAGCCGCGATTGTTTCGCGGCGTGGTTTCGGGCCTGATGATAGCGGATGACCGCGGCGGTGTGCTCAATATCCAGCGACTTGCGCCGACGCTTCTGCCACAGCCGGCAGACGGTGTTGAGGGCGCGGGCGGTTTGCTCCATCGTCAGCTGCGGATTTTTCCCCCCGGAGCCGCGTCGTTTGCTCGGCCACGAACAGCATTACCGCCTGAGCGAGGATCATGTGTCTGAGCAGGCCCTTCCAACTCCTTCCCTCGAAGTGCCCGAAACCGATCTCGGTCTTGGTCAGCCGGAAGGCATGCTCGACGTTCCACCGGCAGAAGGCGACCTTGAGCAGCGTCTTGAGGGCCGTCTTGGGCGGGGCATTGGAGAGGAAGTATTTGACCTCGCCGGTCTCGAGGTTGCGGGCGACGATCAACCAGTAGGTGCGCTCGGTGGGTCGCCCGTCGCGTTGCAGGTGGACCTGGGCGGCCTTGATCTTCCAGGTCTGCGGCGGCAGGGTCTCTCGGGCGAGTTGAACCGTCTGCCACGATTGAGCGCGAAACGGCTTGCCGTAGGTGGCGGCGTTCTCAACCCGCTTGGCGGCGAAGGGGGCCTGCAGCGAGTTGTACTTGGGCATTGTTGGCCAGCACATGAAGCTCTTGGGCACCTCGCAGAGGTAGTTCATCCCCCTCTCTTCCAGCAGGAAGAGCAACTCGGGTTTGCCGCCATACCACTCGTCGAACGTGAGCCAGTCAAAGCGGACGCCATTGGCGAGGGCTCGCTGGATCTGCTCCAGGGCGATGAGCCACTTGGAGCGGTAGGTGATCTCCTCGGGGATGTGGGCTTTTTTACAGCGCTGGCGGTCCAGGTCCCACGACGCCTCCGGCAGGAACAGGTCCGAGTCGAGCAGGGCCAGGAAGGGGCCGTGCTTCACCGCCAGGTGAACGGTGACGATGCAGTTGTCGATCTTCCCGCTGGCTCCGCAGTATTGCCGCTGCACGCCGGGGGTCTTGTCCCCCTTCTTGGCGACCGAAGTCTCATCGATCAGGCCGACGACGCCCAGTTCGTCCCCCGTGCCGGAACTATCGGAAGGTGCCGGCAAGTGCTCGGCGACGATGCGGCGCTGGATCTGAGCGAGCATCGCGTCATGGTCCCAGACGTGATGGGTGAGGAACTCCTGCAGCGTCCGCACGGCGCCGCCCGCGGCCAGAGCGATCGGCTCGACGCTCTTGCGGGCCAGATCGCTGAGCAGCCCGCGGCAGTACGTGCCCAAATGAGCGAAGGTGTTCTTGGTGACGAAACAGGGCTGGAAACAACGCAGGTATTC
>JBBRCX010000064.1:0-27778 GCA_038204465.1 Tepidisphaerales bacterium
GGCAACCGCATTCTCCATTTGAAGGCAAAACTTGCCGAATCGTCGGTAAGCCCAGACCGCGATGCTGACTGAAAATCAATCGTTGCCGCAGGACCGACGACGACGCGGCGTCACGCTTTCCCTAGAATGCGGTTGCCCTGAAGTGGGGACGAGCCAGGAGGGCCCTTGCTTGACAGAACTGCCGTCAATTCCTAACGTACCGCTTCTTCCGGATCGGCGGGTATTCACCCGCCTTTCGCGTTTTAGTGGTCTTTAGTTGCGCTGCCGGCAGGCGCTCGAATCGTTCAGGAGTCGGCTCATGCTTCCGGTCCAGAAACACAGCAAGTCCCGCAAGCGCAAGCGCCGCTCGCACCTGGCGTTGCGGCCGATCCATTACGTGCGCTGTCCGCAATGCGGCAGCGCCAAGCTCCCGCACTGCGCCTGTGACAATTGCGGATATGTGAACCCGAAACTGGCGCTGCAGATGGAGCAGGATCAGGCTTGAGCGCCGGGTGCTTCGGCTGTTTCCTTTTTCGTCTCGGAGAAACCACGTGCGAGCTGCGGTGGACGTGATGGGCGGCGATCGCGCGCCCTCGGCCATCCTCAAGGGCTGCTGGGAAGCGGCGCCGCTACTCGATGGCGATGATCTGGTTTACCTCGCGGGCGACGAAAAGGTGGTTCGCGACGGTCTTTCTTCCAGCGGGCTCCCGCGCGAGAAACTGAAGCATTACAAGCCGGTGCCGACGAGCGAAGTCGTGGGGATGGACGAGTCGCCCGTCGAAGCCATTCGGAACAAGCCGGACAGTTCGATCAGTGTTATCTGCAAGATGGCTTCGCGTGGCGAAGCGGACGTTGTCATCTCCGCGGGCAACACCGGTGCGTGTGTGGCAGCGGCCCAGATGCGCATGCGGACGCTCCCGGGCGTCAGCCGTCCTGGAATCGCCGTCACGCTGCCCACCTTCTACGGACCGATCGTCGTGTGCGACGTTGGCGCCAACATCTCACCCCAGCCGCGACACCTGCAACAGTACGCGATCATGGCCGGTGCGTACGCCCACGCCGTCAATGGCATCGAAACGCCGCGCGTGGGATTGCTCTCTATCGGTGAGGAAGACGCCAAAGGCACGACGATGGTGAAGGAAGCCCGCAAGCTGATGCGCGATGAGCCGCAGATTAACTTCGTAGGGAACGTCGAAGGCCGCGATTTGTTTCGAGGCATCATCGATGTCGTGGTGTGCGACGGATTTGTCGGAAACATTGTCCTGAAGTTTACTGAGGGACTCGCCGAGGGACTTTTTCAGACGATCCTGGCCGAGCTCGAGCAGAGCGAGCCGGCGTTGCTGGATCAGTTCAAGCCGGTGATGAAGAAGCTGTACCAGAAGCACGACTGGCAGGAGCACGGCGGCGCGCCGCTGCTTGGCGTCGGAGGCTACTGCATCATCTGCCACGGACGTTCCGACAGCCGGGCGATCAAGAATGCGATTCGCGTCGGGAAACAACTGGTGCAGAGCGGCGTAAACCGCAAGATCGTGGAGAGCATTGCGACAAGCATTCCCGGCGGCGAAGACTGAGTCATGGGATGAGCCTGCTCCCCGCAGGCACTGGTGATCCGCTGTACAAACTTCCATAATCCACACACATGCCCGCGTACGGAGCCATCATCGCCGGGACAGGAAGTTTCGTCCCCGAGAAGCGTCTGACCAACGACGACCTCTCGCGCATGGTGGACACCAACGACGAGTGGATCGTGCAGCGCACGGGAATTCGCGAGCGCCGGATTGCCGGCCCGGGCGAATCGACTGCGACGCTTGCCACCGCAGCGGCGCGAAAGGCATTGGCCGCGGCGAATGTCGAACCGGCCGACCTGGACCTGGTGGTCTGCGGCACGATTACCCCGGAAATGGCGTTCCCTTCTACCGCGTGTTTTGTAGCCGCCAATCTCGGCCTGACTTCCACTCCCGCCTTTGATATCTCCGCCGCCTGCAGCGGTTTCATTTACACGCTCGACACCGCCGCTTCATTCATTAAGGCCGGCCGCTATCGAAACGTTCTCGTCATCGGCGCTGAGACCTTGAGCCGCATCACCGACTATACCGATCGATCGAGCTGCATCCTGTTCGGCGACGGCGCGGGCGCGGTCATACTCCAACGATCGAACGACACGAAGCGCGGGTTGATCTACAGCAGTCTGCACGCGGATGGGCACGGCTGGGAGATGCTCTGCTGTCAGCCCGGCAGCCGTCACGTCCTCGACGAAGCGATGCTCGCAAGCCGCGGCCAATACATGAAGATCAAGGGCCGCGAGGTCTACAAGTTTGCCGTGCAGCGCTTTGGCGAGCTCATTGAAGATGCGATGCGCAAGTGCGAGCTCACGACGCGCGACGTCGCCCTGATCGTACCCCATCAGGTGAACAAGCGGATCATTGACTCGGCAATGGAAAGGCTCGGTCTGCCGCCGGAGAAGGCGTTCGTCAACATCGACAAGTATGGGAACACGTCCGCCGCGTCGATCCCAATCGCGCTCGACGAAGCGTGGCGCGCAGGGAGAATCTTGCGCGGAGACGTGGTGATTTTCGTCGCCTTCGGCGCCGGCCTCACGTGGGCCAACGCCGTGATCCGCGCATGAACCGACGGAGCGGGCACATTCCGTGTTCGAGAGCGGGCTGAACGACATTGATTGGAGATCGAGGCAACGGCTGATAGCTCCGTCACATTTGGAATACATGGTTAGTTCAACGTTCATTCTCTGCCCGGGACAAGGCGCCCAGGCCGTCGGCATGGGCAAGGACTTCAATGAGAGCTCGCCGGCCGCGAGGGAAGTCTTTCGAGCCGCCAACGAAACTTTTGGCGGCGATCTCGCCAGACTCTGTTTCGAAGGGCCTGAGGATCGACTGAACCAGACCGACGTGAGTCAGCCCGCGATCTACGCGACGAGCGTCGCGAGCTTTCTAGCCGCCTGCGATTCCGGGATGATCGACCCGGGTGTGGTCACCGCTTATGCGGGGCTGAGCCTTGGGGAATATACCGCTCTTCATCTGGCGGGGACCTTTTCGTTTGAGGAGGGACTGCGGCTCGTCGCGGCGCGCGGGCGTTTCATGCAGGAGGCGGCGGCAGCCTCCCCCAGCGGGATGGTCGCGATCCTCGGAGCTGATGAAGAAGCTGTGACGAAGCTCTGCCGTGAAGCTGCAGGGAAGGAAGTGCTCGTGCCGGCGAACTTCAACGCGCCCGGCCAGATCGTGATCAGCGGATCATCCGGCGCATGCGAGCGCGCGCTAGTCGTCGCGGAGAAGGCTGGATTCAAGGCGACGGCCCTCAAAGTCGCGGGGGCGTTCCATAGCCCGCTCATGCAACGTGCGGCCGACAGGATGCGCGCGGAACTGGACCGGATCGCGATGCGGGTCCCAAAGGTACCGGTCTATTCCAATGTCACTGGCGCCATGCATCAGGGCGTGGAGTCAATCAAGCGTTTGCTCGTTCAGCAGATCGTGTCGCCGGTGCAGTGGGAAGCGACAATGAAGGCGCTTGTAGGTAACGAAGGGGCCCGATTTGTCGAGCTCGCGCCCGGCCGGACACTTGCCGGGCTGGCCAAGCGCGTCAACCGCCGTCTGGCAATTGAAAGTCTGGCAAGCGTGGAGGCGCTGACGAGCGCGAAGGCCGCGGCCTCGTAGGAGGTGGTGATGACCGAGAAACGCGTGGCTTTGGTAACCGGCGGTTCCCGCGGCATCGGCGCGGCGATCGTGCGCCGCCTGGCGAGAGACGGGATACATGTCGTCGCCATGGCGCGGAGCGCCGACAAGCTGCGGCAAGTGTGCGATGAGGTGAAGTCGGTCGAGGGTTCGGCCGAGCCGCTGGTCTGCGACATCGCCGATTCCAAAGCGCTGGCGTCCGCGATTGAGGGCATTGCTGAACAGCATGGGCGCTTCGATGTGCTCGTAAACAACGCCGGCATCACCAGGGATGGTCTGATCCTTCGGATGGAGGATGAGGATTTCGACTCGGTTATCGCCACGAATCTCAAGAGCGCATTCGTCGCCATTCGCTCGGCCGCGCGTTCGATGATGCGATCGAAAGCGGGGCGCATCATCAACATCGGAAGCGTGTCCGGCGTTGCGGGAAATGCAGGCCAGGCAAATTACTCGGCGAGCAAGGCGGGCCTGATCGGGCTTTCAAAAACCGTCGCGCGCGAACTCGCGGGCAAAGGCATCACGTGCAATGTGATTGCGCCCGGCTTCATTATCACCGAGATGACCGACGTGTTGAACGACAAGATCAAAGAGGGAGCGAAGCAGGCGATCCCGTTGCGACGTTTCGGAGAGGCGGACGAGGTAGCCGCCGCAGTCGCGTTCCTGGCCAGCGCCGAAGCCGGCTACATCACCGGCCAGGTGATTTGCGTCGACGGCGGCATGGTGATGTGAGGGCGATTGCCGTTATCCGCTCCGGTTTCGAGGCTGTTCGGAACGTCTGCCGGAGACATGCAGCGTGGACGGCAGTGAATTTGCAAATGAGGTTGTCACCGTTATAGTTTTCCCACCTCGGGCCGTGTGGACCGGGTGAACTGTCAGGTCAGGGGTAGGTGGACATCATGGAAGACATCGAGCAGAAGGTCATCGAAATCGTCAGCGAGCAAATGGGCGTCGACAAAAGCGAGATCACGCGCGAAACCCATTTCATCAACGACCTGAACGCGGATTCGCTGGATACCGTAGAACTGGTCATGGAGTTTGAGGACGAGTTCGAGCTTTCCATTCCTGACGAAGAAGCGGAGAAGATTCAGACAGTCGGCCAGGCGATCGATTACATCAAGCAGCACTCACAGAAGTAATCGCACGGTGTCTGACTGTGGCCTATTACCCCGGTCTTGTGTCCGGTTTCAACGCAGTTCATGAGCAGACGCCGCGTCGTCATTACGGGTCTTGGCGTGGTCACGTCACTGGGCGAGACCGCCGATGGGATGTGGGAGAACGTCTGCGCCGGCAAGAGCGGCATCGGCCTGATCCGGCGCTGGGACACCAGCAAGTACCCGGTGAGGATCGGCGGGGAATGCGCTTCGTTTGACCTCTCACGCTACGACGTTTCAAAGTATACCTCTGAGCGCCTCCAGCCCCGGCGCATCGATCGCTTCGGACAGTTCGGAATCGCCGCCTCGGTGAGCGCGGTCGTGGACGCGGCCCTCGAGTTTTCCCAGGAAGATCCCTACCGCTGCGGAGTCCTCATCGGCAGCGGCATCGGCGGCATCGAAACCATTGAAGAACAGAACCGGATCCTGGTCGAGCGCGGCGTCAGCCGGGTGAGCCCGTTTACCGTTCCGCGCCTGATGGCCAACGCCGCCAGCGGGAACGTCTCCATCCTCTTTCATATCAATGGGCCAAACTCCGCGGTCTCAACCGCCTGCGCCACCGGCTCGAACGCCATTGGCGACGCCGGCCGGCTCATCCAACATGACCTGGCCGAAGTGATGATCGCAGGTGGAAGCGAAGCGGCGCTTTGCGAGCTTGGGATGGCCACTTTTTGTGCCGCGCGGGCGCTTTCCACACGCAATGAAGATCCGGCCCGCGCCAGCCGCCCCTGGGACAAAGACCGTGATGGGTTCGTGATGAGCGAAGGCGCTGGGGTCGTAGTGCTCGAGGAATACGAGCATGCCAGGAAGCGCGGCGCGCGGATGTACGCGGAGCTGATCGGATACGGAATGAGTGGTGACGGATATCACATCACCGCGCCCGACGAAGAGGGACGGGGCGCCGCAATGGCGATGCGGTTCGCCCTAAAGGACGCCGGCGCGGCGCCGGAAGCGGTGGACTATATCAACGCCCACGGCACCAGCACGCCGTTAGGGGATCTGGCGGAGACCAAGGCCGTCAAGGCGACCTTCGGCGAGCACGCCCGCAAGCTCGCGATCAGCTCCACCAAGAGCCAGTTGGGGCATCTGCTGGGCGCGAGTGGGGGGGTGGAAGCGGTGATCGCAGCGCTCGCCATCTCACACAATCTCCTGCCGCCGACCATCAACCTCGAGAACCCCAGCGATGAGTGCGACCTCGACTACGTTCCCAACAAGGCGCGCGATCGCCACGTCCAGCATGCGATGAGCAACAGCTTTGGCTTCGGCGGCCACAATGCTTCGCTCCTGTTCCGCAAGGTGTCTTGAGCCGGAGACTGTCCACGCGCGTCCCGACTCTTTATTCGGACCTTCTGTTGAGATTCCCCGGTTCGTGCCGATAATCACAGAGGCCGTCATTTCCGGCCCCACGAGGATTTCTCTTGGCCGTCTTACACGCCGAGCGACCGACGAACACAGACAGCGCCGGGGCTCCGGCGGAACTGAAGCGGATCCTTCGCCTGGAAGTCCCGGTCATCGTCAAGCTTGCCGAGCGCCGGCTCCTGCTCTCCGAGGTGATGCGGCTGGGAACGGGCGCGATCATCGAATTCTTCAAGAGCAATGATGAGCCGCTCGAGCTTCTGATTAACAACAAGGTGATCGGGCTGGGCGAGACCGTGAAGGTCGGGGAAAACTTCGGCCTGCGAATCACCCAGATCGGCGACCTGAAGCAAGTCATTCGCTCGTTGAGCACCCAGAAACGGTAGCCGGTTACGCCGGACCTGGCGGATCGGCATCGGCATCTTCACCCGCATCGCTCTGCGCGAGCTTCAACGCAAGTTTCACCGCATCGGTTCGCTCCGCCACGCGCCCCTCGAGTTGCGCGTCATAGACCTGATCCAGGACGCGCCGGAACAGCGGGCTTGGCCGCAGACCCGCACCCATCAAGTCGTCGCCGGTCACGAATGGCAGCGGTGCGTAGTCAGTTCGCTGCAGTTCCTCGAGCTCGGCTCGCAGCTGCTCGATGCGCTCGCGCCGGTATTGCGACTCCGCCAGCGCATCCATCAGCAAGCGTGAGAGCGGCGCCGTCGGCTGCGCTAGAAAGCGCTTCTTCATCGCCAGTGTTGGCGCAGCGTCGACCAGCAAAGGCTCCAGGCCTCGGAGCGTACCCCGCATCTGTTCCAGTTCCTCATTGCTTATTCGCAGGGCCTGTCGAACCGCCTTGCTGCCGCTGCTCAGTTCGCGCGAGCCGAGCTGTTGCAGCAGATCGGCATCCGAGGCGGGGGGCTGCAGCCGATAGCAGAGCACGCCCGCGGCAAGCGCGAGGCTGAAAGGCACGCTCTTCCCGCGCGCCAGGTTGTGGAAGAGGGTGCGCCCCTCCAGTTTGCGCGGCGGATCTGCGCCTTCGGGCATGAAACGGAAAATCTCGTGGATCAATCCAAACTCCCACAGCATCCGCCAGGCCCCGTCTCGCGACGGCGGCTCGAGCATCAGCCGCAGTTCCTCCGCCACCCGCTCGGGACTGATGCCTTTGAGCAGCGGCGCGTGCGAGCGAATGGCGCTTGCCGTCGCCGGCTCGATCTGCAGGCCGAAGCGCGCAGAAAAGCGAATTGCGCGGAGCAGCCGCAGATAATCCTCGTCGAACCGGTGCGAGGGCTCGCCAATCGCGCGAAGCGTTTTCGACTTCAGATCAGCCTGCCCGCCAACATAATCATGCACCTGCTCCAGGATGGGATCGAAGAACAGCCCGTTGATCGTGAAGTCGCGCCGTCGCGCGTCTTCCTCCGCTGTAGCAAAGCGGATGGTTGATGGCCGCCTGCCATCGAGGTAGTCACCGTCCGAGCGGAATGTCGCCACCTCAACCACGCTTCTTCCCAGCCTGACCAGGATGACGCCAAACGCGGCCCCGACCGCCTGCGTGTTGATGAACACCTCTCGGACGCGATCGGGTGGCGCGTCGGTGGCCACGTCGTAGTCTTTTGACTCCAACCCCATCAGCAGATCGCGCACGCATCCGCCGGCAAAGTACGCCACGTGCCCGGCTTCGTGCAGCCGGCGCACGATGGCCAGCGCATCTTCGCGGGTACAGGTCTGGCGCGGGCGCGGCGACGGGTGCGGCTGCATCGTGCAGAAGCGTACCGGCAAGCTCAGGCTATGGGGAGTCGGCTGCGATTCGAGGCGCAAAGAGCGCCCGCAGGCTGGGCGGCTTGCGCAGCTTTGGAATGCTGCCCAGAAGCGCCTCGATGCAGAGAAGAAACAAGACGATCGCGATCGGAAGCGTCCATCGCGGCTGTGGCTCGCTCAATGACGTGAAGCGATTCTGAAGCTCCGCCACCGAAGTCGCAATCAGCACACCGGGGCCCGGCTCGAACAACGAATCCGGCGCGCGGTACGTCAGGTCCGCTTCGGCCGCCGGAAGCTGCACGTTCGCCATCGCGACGATCTCATCGGTCCCCGGTCTCCGCCATGCATACAAACCTGGCGCATCGGCTTGCATAAATTCGAATCGCCGGCCGTTCTTGGAATCCGCAGGAGTAACGACATTGACCTCCCCGCCCGGACCCGAAATCTGCAGTTGCGGCGTCCCATCATATTTGTTTCCGGCTACAGACAGCGACTCGCCCAACTCCACGTTTTGCACGTCGCCCCGCGTTGCGGGCCGCAGCGCCATGTTGACCAGCATCGGCAGCAGAAGCTGATGCGTCGCCAGGTTTCCGTACTGACTTTCCGGCAAGATGGCGAAGGTGAAGACCGTGCCCGTGCCGATGCCGCGGCGGAACACCAGCCCGCGCAGCCGCCCGTGGGACGTCGGCTTACGCGGCGAGGCGTTTAGAATGACAGCCGTCGGCGGCTCCACAACCGAGAATGGGACGAAACGCAACACTGCCATCTTGTCCAGCTCGTAAGCGGGGTCGGTCAGCCCCTCGAGGACTGGATCATCAAGAGAGGCCGGCGAGACAATGCTGCTCTCCGCGACGTCCTGTTGGAGCGGCTCCGAGGGCAGCAGGGCGAGCAGGGCGTTCTTATGTGGGGGCGTCAGCGGTGCCCACGTCGCCTCCAATCCCGGACGCAGGAACCAGATCAGCGTCCCTCCGCCACGAACGAAGCTCAACAGCCGCGCGGTCCGGGCTTCGTCCGGCCATTCGCTCGACGCGAGCGCAACGACAGTCGCCTCCGGCAGAAGGTCCGGCGCCGATTTCACCAACAGCGGCCAGGCCCCAAGCTGCCCTTCGCTGGGATCGAGCGCTAAACCGATGATTCGCCGCACGGCCGGCGCCGACGGAGCCTCCAACAGCGCCACTGTCTGCCGTGGAGGCACTTCCACAAGTTCCGATCGCTCGTTGTCCCAGGTCAAATCGTCCCCCTCCAGGAGCCGCGCGCGAATTTGAAGCCATCGCTGCGCCGGGAAGACGATCGGCACGCGCGCCTGCGCCCGCCCGGACGTGTCAAAGCTCGCGATCTTCATCGACGGCGCATTCAGCGCATGACCGTCCGGCGCCGTCAGCGAAACTTCGACGCGCGGCTCGCCGACGTGGCCCGTCACATCCACCACCGCGTCGCGGGGAAGGCCCGGGATTGGAAGACGCGGCGAAACCGCAACCCGCGTGATGCCATTGGAGCGCGGCTCCCGGGGCCGCAGGTCCATCAGGATCACCTTTCCGTCTTTGAACTCCGGCGGCGCGTGCGGAAACTGGTTCGCCTGGAAATCCGAGATGATGATGAGCCATCTCTCATCCGCCTGCTGGCGCCGCAGCAAATCCATAGCGGAGGCGATGCGATCCGCAAAGGGCACTCGCGCAGGCTGTGGCGCGAGCGGCGTCCACTGCGACAGGATTTGAGAAGCGTTCTGCAGCTGCTCCGGCGTGTTCGCGACGACAGCGCTCTTGAACACAGCGACCCGCGCATCCTTCAGCGGCTCCCGGAGCAGGTCCTGCACGATGCTGTCGGCGCGCGAAAGCAGCGTCACCTGCTGCGACTGAAGCTGCATGGAATAACTCGTGTCCACCACGATTGCCGCCGCCAGCGATTTGCTGCCTGCCCATGTGGTTGCCAGCTTCCGCGCCGGTTGCGCGACGGCCCAGATCAGCAGCGCCAGCAGCAGCGCGCGGCACGCAAGCAGCAGCCAGCGCTGGATCCGCTTGCGGGCCGCCGTGCGCTGAACGCTGGCGCGGATGAAGCGCAGCGTGCTGAAGGGCACGATTGGCGACTTCCGCCGCATCAGCAAATGCAGCAGTATCGGCAGCCCCGCCAGCGGAAGGGCCCACAGGGCGGCCGAGAATAGGAACTCCAATCCGAACATCGCGAAGTACTACGCTCTACGGCTCAACAGGCGCACGAGCGCCTTGTCGTACGGTTCCTGGACAAACATCGTGTGGTATTCGACGTCGGTGTCGTTGCACGCCCCGCGCACCTCCGAAAGGTAGGCATTAACCTGCTGCTTGTACGTTTCGCGCAGCTCCGATGCGTCGACCTGGATCTTCTCGTTCGTCTCCAGGTCCTGAAAAGTCACCTGCCGCTCGTAAGGCAGATCGATCTCTGCCTGGTCGAGCAGGTGAAGAACGATCCCCTGATGCTTGCGATACCGCAGGTGCTGCAGCGCCTTGATCAGGTCCGAAGGCTCGACCCACAGGTCGCTCAGAAGGATCACAAGGCTGCGCCGGGGAAGGCGCTCCGCCAGCCCGTGAAGTTGAGTCGTCAAGTCTGTCGTAGATCCTGCCTGCACTCCTTCAAGCTCGCGGAACAGCCGATCGAGATGCGCGGGTGATGAGCCGGCCGGAAGTTCCAGCTTCACCGAGTCATCGATCGCAACGAGGCCGGCCAGGTCTTGCTGCATTGCGAGCAGGTATGCGATGCACGCGCACAGGTGTCGCGCGTAGTCGATCTTTCCCCCGAACTTCATCGACGCGCTGGTGTCGAGCACGAGCGTCGCACGCAGGTTGGTCTCCTGCTCATAGAGCTTGATGTAATAACGATCGCTGCGGGCGTAGGCGCGCCAGTCGAGATGGCGCAGCTCGTCGCCCGGGGTGTACTCGCGATGCTCAGAGAACTCGACGCTGAAGCCGCGATGCGGCGATTTGTGTTGCCCGGTGATCACGCCCTCGACCACCTGGCGGGCCGTGAGCTGCAACTTGCTGACGCGGGCGGCGTCGGTGGGCCCGAAGAATTGGTAACGCTGGATCGGCATCGTGTGCTCAAGCCTTCGTGGGCCGCAGGAATTCCAGCGTCATGCCGCCGTAGGTGCGCTCATCGTAGGTGGCAAGGGTGGGAAGCTCCAACCGGTCCGCCGCATCATGGCGGAAGACGACGATGCCGCGCGCCGCGAGGTGCACGCTCGTCAAGCGCTTTGCAAGGACCTGAAGCTCCGAAGCGCGGTCGCGCAGGAACCGATAAGGCGGATCGAGGAAGACCACATCTGAAATACACTCGTTTTCGCGTTCTGTTTTGAACCATTGAAACAGATCGCCGGCACGAACGCGTGCCCGATCCTCGACCTGCAGCGTCTCGATGTTCTGCCGGAGCCGCTTCAAGGCAGAACGATCGGATTCGAAGAAGTCGGCGTGCTCCGCTCCACGGCTCAAACATTCAAGCCCCATGCTGCCCGTCCCCGAGAACAGGTCCAACACCCGCGCGCCAGCGAGCTCGGGCGCGAGGATGTCAAAGAGGGATTGTTTGACTCGATCGGTAATGGGTCGCGTGACCTCGGTCTCGGGCGGCAGCAGCCGGCGACCTCGAAATACACCCGCGATGATGCGCATGACACCCGCAATCTAGCGGAAGCCGCTTCGCTCCCGCTACAATTGAAGTGAAACCTATGGCCGATCGAAACGTCCATTACGAAGCGGCCTTCGAGGCATTTCTACGCGAGAGGGGGATTCCCTGCGTCGCGGTGGATGAGGCGAAGAAGGCATTGTTCGCCAACGCCAAACTAAAGTCGTTCGATTTTGTCGTATACAGTAAGAACGGGCCGAACCTGCTGGTTGACGTAAAAGGGCGGCAACTGAGAAATCGAAGCTCGCACAAGGGCTTTGAAACGTGGACGACGGAGCAGGATGTCGTGGACCTGATGCAGTGGGAGCAGGTGTTCGGCGACGGTTACAAGGCGGTGCTGACGTTCATTTACTGGATCGATCCGCCGTTGGCGCCCGAGCCGGGAATGTTCTCCTACAGAGGCCGCTGGTATCTGTTGATGGGCGTGGACCTGACGGAGTATCGAAACCACATGCGCCGCCGCTCCATCAAGTGGGAGACCGTCGCGCTGCCGGCCAGCGACTTCCGTTCGCTTGCCCGGCCCATTGAGAGTTGGTTATGATCCGCACCATGAAGCTGCGATGGTCGGATGCGCACGCGAAGCTCTTCGCCGCGATCTGTACGCTCGTCTTTCTGCTCGGCACACCGGCGTGGCTGTTTGCGGACGATGAGCCGGCCTACGATGCCCGGATCGAAGGCTATAGCTCCGCGATGTGGACCGATGGCGGCACGACGGCGCTGATGTGGCTCCTGTACATCGTCGTTGGTCTCGTGTGTCTGTCGGTCCTGTTTAAGGACGCGAGACGAACCCACCTTGACTGATCTTGCCGCTCGAGCGGCAGGCCACCGCTCGAGCGTCTCAACCCAAAGGAGGCCAAATGAAGACCAGGGTTTTATACTCACTCATTGCGCTGAACATCCTTCTGCTGGCGGCATTGATTGCTCAGATCGTCAAACCCAATGCGGCGCTGGCGGCGCCGGGACGGCGCCCCAACTACATCATGATCCCGGGCGAAATCAGCGGATCCAGCAACGGCATCGTCTACATCATCGACACCGAAAATCGCAGGCTGAGCGCGCGGTCTCTGGACAGCACCGGCCGGAACTTCAGCGACATGGCGCCCATCAGCCTCGACCGGATTTTCGAGGATCAAAGCGAGAGCAATCCAAGGCGGTGATGCGTCGGACTTCAACCCCCAACTCAGTTCAAGAGAATCATCATGGATAAGAAAACCTACTTCATCGGCGTTCTGCTGGTGACCGCGGTCGCGCTTCTCGTCGCCAACATCCTCGGCCCGCAGCGCGCGGTTGCCGATGTGGCGGTCAACAATGGCGACTACCAGGTCGCAACCACGCGCATCGGGGACGGCGGCGACGCCCTCTACATCCTGGACAACAACAGCGGCCGCATGGCGGCGTTCTCGTACGACGCCGGCTCAAAGAGGCTCGTGCCGCGCGCGGCCAAAGCGGTCGAAGACGTCTTCGGCGCCGGAGGCCGCACCGAGAAGAACGGAAAACGCTGAAGCGCGTCCGCTCGGGAGGCCAGGTTTACACCGCACCCATAGCGGCGGCTGGGAGGTTGAAGTGCAGACTCGAATCGCAGAACTGGCCACAAAGGTGCTCGGGGGCGAACTGCTGGATCGCGAGTCCGCGGCCTACCTGAGCAGGGTGGACGGGGACGATCTTTACGACCTGTTCTATTGGGCCAACCGCATTCGCATTCGCTTCGTCGGGCGCGACGTGAAGTTCTGCGCCATCGTCGCGGCCAAGGCCGGCGGATGCAGCGAGGACTGCAAGTTCTGCGCGCAGTCCGAACACTACGACACCGCCGTGCAGGGCCAGACAAAGCTGACTGAGCAACAGGTCCTGGACAGCGCCTGGCACGCGGCTGCGGTGGGGGCCGACAGCTTCGGTATCGTCAACAGTGGACGCGGGCCCACCCGGCGCGAACTGGAAGAGTGGCTCAAGCCGATCATGATGAAGATCGCGAAGGAGGGAAAAACCCGCGCCTGCGCGACCCTCGGCGCGCTCACCCCGGAGACCGCGAGGTTCCTCTACGACTGCGGCATCCGCCGGGTCAATCACAACATCGAGACTTCCGAACGGCACTACGGCAACATTGTCAGCACGCACCCTTTCAGCGAGCGAATCAACACGCTGAAAATTGCGAAGGCTGCAGGCCTGTCGCTGTGCAGCGGCGGCATCTTCGGCATGGGCGAAGAATGGGAAGACCGCCTGGACATGATGTTCACGCTGCGCGATCTCGGCGTGGACGTGATGCCGATCAACTTCCTGAATGCAATTCACGGCACGCCTTTGCAAGACCAGCCGAAGCTGCCGCCGATGGAATGCCTCAAGATCATTTCGATCTGCCGCTTCGTGCTGCCGGACAAGGAGCTGAAGGTGGCGGGGGGGCGCGAGGTCTGCCTGCGCGACCTGCAGAGTTGGATCTTCTTCGCCGGCGCCGACAGCACGATGATCGGAAATTACCTGACCACCTACGGCCGCAAGCCTGAAATGGATCACCAGATGGTGCGGGACCTCGGGCTGCGATGGCGCAGCTATGACGGTGGGGCGGTTGAGCCGTCGAGCGACGATCCGGTCCTCAGCACTGTCTCGCACACCGGCAAACACGGAATCCCGATCCTCTACGAGCGCGAAACTACCATGGCCGCGCCGACGGTTGCTTCGGTGTAGCCCGCGCCAACGGCAATGCCGCCTTCCGGTGCCACGGGCTAACAGCGCATGTGCATTCCAAACTGAACAGACTCTCGCAGGGTTTCACAACATTCCACCGTGACTCGAAAACCAGCGATCACCGGCTTCGGCCTCGTCACCGCGCTGGGCGGCGATGCCGCCGCAACGTGGACGCTCATTGCCGGCGACTACATTCATAACCACTCACGCATCGCAGGCGTGGAGGCTGGATACGTCCCTCGCGTAAGCGTGCTCGCTGAACGTGCGGCGACCGAAGCGCTGTCAGCGGCCGGATGGGGAGCAACTGACTGCCATGATTCGGCATTGGTGGTCGGCACCAGCAAGGGTCCGATCGAGAGCTGGCTAGGTCCCCCGCCACTACATATGCCATACAGACCATATGATCAGGTAGGGCGTTCGCCCGTTTTCGGACTCGCTCACACCGCCGATCATCTGGCGAAGAAGCTGGGCCTGATCGGCCCCAAACTCACGGTCTCCTTAGCGTGCGCCAGCGGCTTGCATGCCTTGATTCGCGCCGGGCTCATGACCCGAAACGCTGAGGCGGCGCGCATTCTGGTCGTCGCGGCCGAATCTTCGGTTCACCCGCTGTTCATTCACAGTTTCCGGGGCTCGGAGTGGTGGCGCCCGAAGGGTTCGGCTGTCGGCCGTTCGACAGGAGGCGTGCTGGCTTCGTTCTGTCGGAGGCGGCCGCCCGCAGTCTGTCTCGAGGATGCCGAGCTTCCTGGTGGTATGTGCCCCAAAGCGGTT
This sequence comes from Tepidisphaerales bacterium, assembly GCA_038204465.1. GTDB lineage: Bacteria > Planctomycetota > Phycisphaerae > Tepidisphaerales > Tepidisphaeraceae > JBBRCX01. The sequence continues at coordinate 15,005 of JBBRCX010000064.1, forward strand.
GTCGAGAATATAGCCTTGGGCGGCGACGCCACGCACCTCACCGGCTCCGATCCCGCCGCCTCAACCCTCAAACGACTTCTTGCCCGGGTGATCGATGCACGCCCGGTAGACTTCATCCATGCGCATGGTACCGGGACGGTCCTGAATGATCCGGTGGAGTTGGTCGCCATCGAGTCGTCGCTCGCGCAGGAGTTCAGCCTGGTGAGTTAGCCGGCGAGCTGTCCAGCTACCCCGATAAGCCTCGCCGATCGAGCTTAACATAACATGGATTATCGGACGTAGGGGGGCGGCATGCCTCGGGTTGCTGAGCAATTCCCGAATCGCTGCCGCCGTCACACCAGCCCGGCCGGCTGTGTGTTCACGAGCTCCTCAACTGCCTCGTCAATTGCTTTGCAGGCGGAGATGGCATCGAACTGCCGGAGCGAGTGCTGTAGTTCATCGTCGTGCCAGACAGGGTGGAACGGGCTCATTGCATCTTCCAGACGCTCCGACAGATGATCCGCCGTCACCTTGTAGAGGCACTCCGAGTGCAACGACTCGGGGAGGATTTCCCGATACACCCCAGCCTTGGGCAGCACAGGCCGGCAGCCCGCCATCAGCGCCCGGACAACCTGAAAGTCGCAGGTTGCGCCTGGCTTGACGCTGACCACTACGCCCGCCTCATACATGCCGCGTGCCTGGGAGATATCGTCGGTCTCCGGGATGGTACGCCGCGGAAGTCCTGGATCGAGAAATCCGACAGGACCAACGGTAATCAGCTTGAACTGCTCGTTGCGCCGCTTTAGTCCAGCTAGCGCACGGTTCAACAGCAGGGTGTCCGCGTCGCGCGTGTCCACGAAAAGGGTGCTCGGATCGCGTTCAATTCCCGAGCCGGCCCCGATCGCGTGGATCCCGCTCATGTCGATTGGCGGGCGCATCAGCTTCGCCTTGCCCTGCAGTTCCGCAACCGGGCTGCGCGATGACAACTCTCGGTGGCGATCGACCAGCGCCGTCGCGCGGTTGAAGAACGTCCGCATATGATAGGCGGAGTTGAACCATATCTCGGTCGCGGCCGCGGCCGTGTTGAGATTGATCAGCGTGAGCGGCCCTTCGTTTTCATCGTCTTCCTCGGGCAACTGGTTGTCGTGGAAGTAAACAACTGACGGCTTGTTCAGGAGTGGCGGCACGAGGCGATAGAGGTTCGCAAGGTTCATCGCCTCGCTGGTAAACAGAAGGTCGATCCGCCCTGCCCAGTGCCTCGTCAACTGCTCGGCAAACCAGTTGGCGGCAGCGATGAGCCGTCTCTCGATCCGGCGCGGCGGCAGCTTAAAGACGGTCCACCGATGCCGGCTGCAGCGGACGATGGTCTCCAACATCGAGCGACGCGCACCGCCGTAGAACGGCTCGAGCGCGAGAATGTCCAGTTGTTTTGCCATTCCCTCTAGAGATGGTACTGCCGACACCAAATTATACGCGCGGTCCAGTCTAAAGCATCACGGCTGAATTCGCGTCCTGCCGCGGTCCCGCGGCATTCCGCCGATCGGTGGAGAGGCGCTCCAGCAGGTAGGTGAGAATCTTGTCGGCGCCGATGCGCTGCTGACCCATCGAGTCGCGGTCGCGGACAGTCACCGTGTTGTCCTGCGCGGTCTGCCCGTCGACCGTCAGGCAGAAGGGTGTTCCGGCCTCATCCTGACGGCGATAGCGCCGCCCCACCGCCCCCTTCTCGTCATAGAAAACCGCCAGGTGCTTCTGCAGGTCTTTGTAGATCGCGGTCGCCCGCTCGGGCATGCCGTCCTTTTTCACCAGTGGAAACACCGCCGCCTTCACGGGAGCGAGCCGCGGATGGAGGCGCAGCACCGTGCGCACATCTTCCTTACCTTTCTCCTCGTCGATGACCTTCTCCTCCGCGAAGGCGCCGCAGAGAAAGGCGAGCGTCGCGCGGGTGGCGCCGGCGGCGGGTTCGATTACGTGCGGGAGGAATCGCTCCTTCGTCTCGTCATCGAAATAGCTCAGGTCTTTGCCGCTGGCCTTCTGGTGCTGGGTCAGGTCGAAATCGCCGCGATGCGCGATGCCCTCCAGCTCACCCCATCCCCACGGGAACTTGTACTCGATGTCGCTCGTGGCCTTGGAATAGTGCGCGAGTTCCTCCTTCTCGTGTTCACGCAATCTCAAAGTCTCGCCTTTCAGTCCGAGCTCTTCATACCACCTGTAGCGCTCATCCCTCCATCGCGCGTACCAGTCCAGGCTCGTCTCGGGCCGGCAGAAGAACTCGATCTCCATCAGCTCGAACTCGCGCGAGCGGAAGATGAATTGCTTGGGAGTAATCTCGTTGCGAAACGCCTTGCCGATCTGGGCGATGCCGAACGGCACCTTGATGCGCGTGGAGTCGCAGACGTTCTTGAAGTTGACGAACATACCCTGCGCGGTTTCCGGCCGAAGGTATACCATCGTCGCGCTCTCTTCGACCGGGCCGACGAAGGTCTTGAACATCAGGTTGAACTTGCGCGCCTCGGTGAGCTGGCACTCGGCGAACTCGCCTGGGTGCTTGCTGGGCTTGCGCGGGCATGCTTCTTCCGGAAGCTGGTCGACACGGAAGCGGGCCTTGCAGGTTTTGCAGTCGACCAGCGGGTCGGTGAAATTGCTCTCGTGTCCGCTCGCCTGCCAGACCGCTCGGTTCATGAGCAGGGCCGTGTCGATGCCAACGATGTCATCACGCGTGGTGACGTTGTCATGCCACCAGGCATTCCTTACGTTGCGCAAGAGCTCGACGCCGAGCGGCCCGTAGTCCCACGTGCCGTTCAGCCCGCCGTAAATCTCAGACCCGGGATAGATGAACCCACGGCGTTTGCACAGCGAGACGAGCTTCTCCAGGACAGTGGCTTCGGCCATGGTCTTGCTCCAAAAGGAAAAGGCATCCGGCTCCCGGGCGTCCTGTCCAGCGGAGCGAGTTCGCTTCCGCGGGACGTTGCTGCCCGATGCCGAATGCCCTGGTTGATGTCGTTGAGTGCGATGCCAATGGCGGGCGGCAATCAGGCGCTGGTACCGGCGCCCTTGCCCGCTCCCGCGGCGCGAGCGGCATTCAATCGCAGCGCCAGCCGGCTGCGCTTGCGCGCGGCTGTATTCTTATGAATCGTCCCTTTCGCCGCCACCTTGTCGAGGCGGCGCGTGACGTCGCGCAGTTCCGTTTGAGCCTTGGCGAAGTCGCCGCCGGCGATGGCCGCCGAGTATGCTTTCACCTGATCCTTGATCACTTCCTTGCGGGCGCGGTTGCGGGCGCGCCGCTTCAGGTTCTGGCGTACGCGCTTTTTTGCCGACAGCGAATGGGGCACGTCTGAGTCTCCTGTAAGTCAAATGCCGGCACAACCCGGGCCGGCGAGGGGTCGGAGTGTAGTGATGTTGCCCGGAATGTCCAGATCGCCGGCGGGTCTACACGGTGGCGGGGAGGCGCTTGAGGCGATCCTGCACGTCGCGAAAGCGAGATTCCCACTGAAAGAGCTGGCTGTAGACTTTCCTCGCCGAGGCGTCGTCACCCTTCTTCTCCAGCGACCGTCCATACCAGTAATACATCTCCTTCGAACGGTCATCGCCTTTGCCGGGATATTCGTCGATGACGGTCTTGAGGGTATCGACGGCCTCGCCGACGAACCCCGCCTCGAGGAATGAGCGGCCCAGGGCAGTCCCCGCCTGCACGCGGAACTTCGGGTCCGTGCGCAGCTGCTGGAAGGCCGAGATCGCATCGTCGAAACGCTTCAATTCAAACAGCCGAACCGCGACGTTGTAGCGGAAGCTCGTGTCGGTCGGATAATTCTCCAGCGCCAGCTGAAACTCCGCGAGCTCGCTCTCGATGCGCTCGCGGGTGAATTGCAGGTACTCCTTCTGCAGCGCGGCGTCGTTCGGATTGGCCTTGACGGCCTCGCGCATCGAACGGTTCATCCGCGCGAGCTGCCCCATCTTGATCTGGCCCTGCTTGAGCCGAAACCGGAATTGACTCGTCTTCTTGTAGGCTTCGTCCAGCAGATCGATCGCCTGGTTCTCATACTCCGCCTGCTCGGTCCGCACCATCGCATCGACCAGCTTATTCAGCTTGATCATGTCGTTCGGATCGGCCTTCCACTCCTCCTGCGCTTCGCGAACGGCGCGGTTGAGCGAATCGGCGGAGCGAACGTCCTTGTCGGTTTCCAGGAGCCGATCCTGCTTGTCCGCGTCGCGCAGACTGTCGCGAAAACTCTTCGCAGCGCCGTACTTGCCCTTTTCCATCGCATCCATGGTCGCCAGGTTCTTGAGCTCAGTTTGCAGCTCCATGTTGTCCTGGTCGAGTTTCACCGCGTATTGCGCGGCGTTACTTGCCAGGTCCCAGCGCTGGATGCTCTTGTAGATATCCTTCAGAATGATGAACTTGCTGACTTCCGGCTTTTTGCTGTCGGCATTTGCCTTCTGCAGAATCGCGCCGATCCACAGCACCGTCTCAAAGTAGCCCGCGCGGTGCGCGCTCTGCAGCACCTGCACCATGCGATCGGTGTTGCCAGGATCGAAAGCCAGCAGCTTCTCGGCGTTGAGCATGTTGGGCTTGTCTTCCTTCGTCGGTTTGCCCAGCTTCATCCGATCCATCATGCCGATGTCTTTGCCGCCGCCGGCCTTCCGCTTCAGTGAAATCTCGCGCAGGTTCTGATGTTCCTTCACGTCTTCGGGATCTCTATCAAGGCCCTGGATGAATAACTCAATCGAGTAGTCGAACTGTCCGCTGGCGGCTACGGTTTGGGCGTAGTCGAAGAACTTGCGGGCCGCCTTCCGGTCCTCCTCCGGGACGTCCCTGTAGTTTGGCGCGGATTCTGCCACGTGACTCGTTCCTTTAAAGCGGATTGATGCGGCAGAGGGGCCCGCGCGTGAGGTGCATGCGCGCCTTACCCCTCATCACCTGTGCCGCGCACTCTTATCGGAATCGCGATATTCTGTCAACAAATACCTGCTCCGATTAGACTTGCCGCGCCTCCCGGTTGCCGGGAACAGCGAGGTTTGTTGAACGAATGCCCGACGACTTGAAGATCATCAACTGGCCAGACCCGCGCCTCAAGAAAATGAGCCGGCCGGTCGAAACCTTTGACGATGCGCTGCGGCAATTGGCTGCGCGCATGTTCGAGTTAATGCGCGAGGCGCGCGGGGTCGGGCTGGCGGCTCCACAGGTCGCAAAGAACATCCGCCTCTTTGTCATGAACGCCACCGGCGAGCCCGGTGACGATCAGGTCTACATCAATCCCGTCCTCGAAGGCGCCGAAGGCGAGGAAGAAGACGAGGAAGGTTGCCTCAGTCTGCCCGGCGTTAAGGTGAACATTGTCCGGACCAAAACGATGAAACTGCGTGCCCAGGATCTGGATGGCAAGCCGTTCGAGCAGGCCGCCACTGGATTCGTAGCGCGAATCTGGCAGCACGAATTCGATCACTTAAACGGCATCCTGCTGACGGATCGCATGGGCCCCGCCGCTCGCATGGCCAATCGCAAGGTCCTCAAGGCGCTGGAGGAAACTTACGCGGCCCATCATCCGCCGGTGAAGAAGAAGCTGGTGAGAAAACGAATCTGAGCGAGACGTCCCCGTTTCACACGACCCCGCCGCCAGCGAGAGCCATGACTCCTCTGCGTCTCATCTTCGCTGGCAGCGGCGAGTTTGGTCTGCCGACCCTCCGGGGACTGCTGGCACGCGGCCATCAGATCGTCCAAGTCGTGACGCAGCCCGATCGCCCCGCCGGTCGCGGGCGCGGTCTCACCCCTACTCCCATTGCCGCCGCGGCGATGGCGGAATCGCTGGAGGTTCTTCGAACAGACGACATTAACACTCAGCCGCTCCCGGATGCCGATGCCATGGTCGTCATCGCTTTCGGTCAGAAGATAGGCGACGACCAGGTCCGCAAGCCGCGCCTTGGCAGCATCAACCTCCACGCCTCGCGCCTGCCGCGATACCGCGGCGCCGCGCCGATCAACTGGGCGATCCTCCGCGGTGAGTCTCACACCGGCACCTCCATCATCCGGCTGGCAAGGAGAATGGACGCCGGCGCGATTCTCGCGCAATCGACGCTCAAAATCGGCGGCCTTGAAACGGCCGGCGAACTGCACGATCGCCTGGCGGAGGATGGCTGCCGCCTGGTGCTTCAAACGCTCGACCTGCTCGCGTCGGGAAATGCGCTTGAGCGGCCGCAGGATGACTCGCAGGCGACGCTGGCGCCAAAACTGTCGCGCGAGTCGGCAGCGCTGCACTGGGAGCAGCCGGCCCTCGAGTTATCCCGGCAGATTCGCGGGCTCTATCCCTGGCCCGGCTGCCGCGTGAGTCTCTGCGATGCGACCGGAACCGAGGTTGCGAAGCTGCGCCTGGTCCGGGCCCGCCCCGCCGCCGCCAGCGACGGTTCGCGATACAAACCCGGCGAGATCAACTCAACCGGGGCCGTGGGGGCCGGCGACGCTGCAGTCGAAATCGTCGAGCTCCAACCCGACGGTCGCACACCAATGTTTCTGGCAGACTATCGCAGGGGTCACCCGTGGAACGCGGGCATGCAGCTGCGATCGATCGTCTGAACGTTGACACAAACCCGTCGCTGATCTACATTTCGGTCAGCCGGACTGAAGTAATCGCCGTGTCCGATTGTCCCTGCCGAGCCTAGCCGTGGAAAAGCGCCCTTCCCCGTCATTCACCTGGATCTACGCGATCGCCCTCGTCGTCGCTTTGGCCATCCTGGGCATTGGAATCTACGAGATCGCGATCGGACTTGGCGACTGGACGATGCTCGCCGCCGGTTGCGTCAGCATCGTTGCGATCTTCATCACCTGGCCCATCGCCCTCTCGCTGAATTCCTACCGCCGCGCGATGGGAGAGGACGGCGAAACGCTGCTCGGCGGCGTCACCGAGCGGCTCGATCAGATTGCCATCCTCATGAACCTCATGAGCGAGCAGCAACTGCTCAGCGATCGCGCGAAGTCGGTTGCCTTCCGCGAGAAAGACCTCGACGCCCTGCGCCGCGCGATCGCCGAGGACATGGGAAAGCAGGACTGGGACGCCGCGTTCGTGCTCGCCGATGAAATCGAGCGATCCTTCGGCTACCACGCCGAAGCCAACCGCTTCCGAGAAGAAATCACGACCAGACGCAAGGAATCGCTGCAGCGGCAGGTCAATGATGCCATCGCCGCCATCGACCGCCAGACCCGTGCCGAGCAGTGGAAAGAGGCGCAGCGCGAAGCGGAACGGCTGATGACCGTGTTTCCCGACAACGAACAGATCAAGAACCTCCCCAACGAGATCGAAGCCCGCCGCCAGGGCCACAAGCGCCAGTTGCTCGACAGTTGGAAGGAGGCCATCAGCCGTCACGACGTCGATGGAAGCATCGAGATCCTGAAAAACCTCGACAGCTATCTCACTTCCGCCGAGGCCGAGTCGATGCAGGAGGCGGTCCGCGGCGTGTTCAAGGAGAAACTCGCCAACCTGGGCAAGCAGTTTGCCCTCGCGGTCCAGGACCACAAGTGGGCCGATGCGATCCGTTTCGGCGACATCATCACCCGCGAATTCCCCAACACGCGCATCGCCCAGGAAGTGCGCGAGAAGATGGAAGCCCTCCGCAAACGGGCCAACGAACCTGCCGCCGCCGGCGCTACATGAAGCGCCGCCGCAAACGCACAATCCAATCGCGCGATCAGCCTACAATGCTGCGATGCGCCAGGTCGTCGTCATCGGTGCGGGCCCGGGAGGAAGCACCGCGGCAATCCTGCTTGCCCGCCGCGGCTTCCACGTCACGCTCATCGAACAGCATCGATTCCCAAGACATAAAGTGTGCGGCGAATGTCTCAGCGCGCTCGGCATTGAGGTGATGGATCGCCTTGGTCTCACCGCAAAGTTGCTCGCTGCCGGCGCCGTGGAGCTTTGCTCCGCCGCGCTGCACACAGCCGACGGAGCCGTTGCGACAGTCGACCTGCCTCGTCCGATGCTTGGGCTCTCGAGGCACGCTTTGGACTCGTGTCTGGTTGACGAAGCACGGGGAAGCGGCGCGCGGATCGAACAGCCCGCGCGCTGCGAGGCCATGGAGCCCGGGCCGCTGGTTCGCATCCGGGACCTGGTGACCAACGAGATTCGCGAACTCCGGCCAGAATCTGTCATCGTCGCGGATGGCAAGCGCGGATCGCGCGCCTCATCCCCGATGATCGACTTCGGCATCCAGGCCCACTTCGAGGACGTCGACGGCCCGCGCGACACGATCGAGCTCTTCGCCACGCGCAACCGCTATGGCGGCCTCGCGGCGATCGAAGGCGCCCGCTGGAACGCCGCGTTCAGCGTCTCGACCCGCCAGCTTCGAGAACATCACGGCGACGTGAGTTCACTCTTCGCTACCTTGACCGACGGAAACCCGGCGCTCCGCCAAAGGCTCGCCCGCGCCCGCCGCATCGGGCCCTGGCGCGCCGCTCCCCTTCCCCGCGCGTCGGTGACCAACCACTGGCCAAAGGGCGTGATTCCCATCGGCAACTCCGCGGCCGCGCTCGAACCCATCGGCGGCGAAGGCATGGGGCTCGCGATGCGCAGCGCAGAATTGGCTGCCGACTCTCTGGCCAATGACCCCCCTGCAATGGATATCGACGCGCTGCGCCGATCCTACCGCGGTCTCTGGCGCAAGCGCCGTCTCGCCTCCCGCTCGATCGCCCTCGCCTTCAGCACCCCGATGGCCGCCACCATTGCGATGCATGCTGTGCATGCTCAACCCGCCCTCGCCCGCCTCGCGCTTCGGTTGATCGGAAAGTAAACCGTCCGACGATGATTATGCGGCGCGCATCGATTGCTACTGAGACTATTGCAGCACGAATGCCTTCACAACGTTCGGCCCATGTACCCCCGTCACCACGTTCATCTCGATGTCTGCCGTCTTCGACGGGCCGCTGATCATCGTCACGCCACTGCCGCAACCCTCCCTTGCGAGCAACTCAAACAGATCGATCAGATCCGCGAGAAAGCTCTTCGGCTCAATCACCGCGACGTGCACGAACGGGACCAGCGAAAGCAGCCGGCCATGCACGGGTGAATGCCGGATCACCAGCGAACCGGTCTCCGCGACAGCGTAGTCCACATCAGTGACTCCGGCGTCGTATTCATACGCCGCATCCAGCGTCAGCTCCGACCACCCCTTCGCGTCGAAACCTTCGCGGCGCAGCCCCTCCGCGATTCCCAGTCTCTTCAGCAATGGCGCATCGGAGAGCATGATCCGCCGACAATCCTTCTCGCGCAGGAAATCGGCCATCTTCGGGAGCAGCTCATCGACCGAAACGGTGCTCACCAGCATCTTCATCGCCGACGCGCGCTTCGCGAACAGCTCATTCAGGCCGACATCGCTGTGCACCAGCCGAGCGACCGGCTCATCGATCGGCGGCGGCACCGGTTTGCCAGCGAATCCAGCCGCCCGGCCAAGCGAGCGGCGAACCTTCTCCAAAACTGGATCGGAAGTTTGCATCTTGACTCAATGGTAGCTAGCGGCCCCGGAAGCATCCGTCTCGATCTTGCGCTTTCGCCACACCTGATGAAACGTCTTCTTCGCGGGCGCCGGCATGTCGCGGATCTGCGTCCACCCCGCCGCCACCTTCGGCAATTCCCTGACCCACCCCGTCCCCTTCGCCCTTCGCCGCAGATCGATCTTCTGGAACCAGCTGATCGTGTTGTACAGCAGCGGCGACTTCATCGCCCACGCCCACAGCCGATAGACCACCCGCTCGCCCCAGCCGTTCAAGTGCGAGGTGACGATGTCGCGGCGCAGGTTGATCAGGTGCTTGGGGATGTTGATCTTCACCGGGCATGCTTCGTAGCACGCGCCGCACAGGCTCGACGCCTGCGGCAGGTCCTTGAAATTGCCCAGCCCCTGAAACAGCGGCGTGATCAACGCGCCGATCGGCCCGGGATAGACGCTCCCATACGCGTGGCCGCCGATCTTCCGATAGATCGGGCACGCGTTGAGACAAGCCCCGCAGCGGATGCAGCGCAGCGTCTCGCGATACTCCTCGCTCGCCAGAATCTCGCTGCGCCCGTTGTCGATCAGCACGAGGTGGAATTCCTCCGGCCCGTCCTTCTCCCCCGCCGACCGCGGGCCGCCGAAAATATTGGTGTAGATCGTGATTGGCTGCCCGGTGGCGCTGCGCGCCAGCAGCTTGAGCATCACCGCCAGGTCCACCATCCGCGGCACGACCTTCTCGATCCCAACCAGGCTCACCAGCACACGCGGCGTCGTCACGCTCTGTCGCTGGTTCCCCTCGTTCTCGACGCAGCAGACGTGCCCCGTCTCCGCCACGAGGAAGTTGCCGCCGGTGATGCCGAAGTCAGCCTTGCGAAACTTGTCCCGAAGGTATTTCCGCGCCTGCATCGTCAGCGCGTTGGGGTCGTCGTTGTACGGCGTGCCGAAGTATTCGCTGAACAGCTGCGCGATCGACGCCTTGTCCTTGTGGACGATCGGCGCCACCAGGTGCGAGGGCTTGTCGTGGCTGATCTGGACGATGAACTCGCCCAGGTCCGTCTCCACCACGTCCATCCCCGCCCTCTCCATCGCGTGCGCGAGGTTGATCTCCTCGCTCACCATCGACTTGCTCTTGATCACCCGCTCGCACTTCGCGGCCCGCGCGATCCCCAGGATGATGCGCTTGGCGTGCGCGCCGTCGGTCGCGAAGTGGACCTGGCCCCCATTTTTCTCGACGTTGGCTTGTAGTTGCTCCAGGTAATAATCGAGGTAGTCCAGCGCGTGCTGCTTGATGTCGCCGGCCAGCGCCCGCAGGCCGTCCGCGTCCGGAAGTTCCGTGAGGCACAGCTGCCGGCCCGTGTACTGCCGCATCACGGCATTGTTGATCGACCGCTTGAGCTTCTCATCCCCCGCCGCCTTCACGCTCACGCTGTGGAAATCAAACTTCGAAGCCGCCGCCTGCTCGAGAAACTCCTCGGTATTCTCATCCAGCGGCTGGTTCTGAAGCGTCGAGGACATATCGGGATTGTAGCGGGGGACCGCGAAGACCCGAAGGAATAAAGAAAGCTAGCCGCGAAGGCGCGAAAAGAGTTTTTATCCAGAGCCAATCCCCGCTCCTTCGGGTTCTGCGAAAGTGAAAACGAGCGCCGCACGGATGTATCCCTGCTGGCTGCGGCGGGAAGGATGACATTGGCGAGGCGTGGTGGTTACACTGTCGATGCCATGAGCATGATGCGATTCGGGCTGCTCTTCCGCGAGTTGGCCGAGCGGGAGACGCGAACGGTCAAGATCTTCGATCCTCTCCCGGTGGACGATCCTTCGTTCCTGCCGGTTGACGAGTACGGCTTCGACGAGTGGTACTGCGTGGAACCGAGGTGCGATTGTCGCCGGGTCATGATCAACGTCGTGGCCCGACATGCCCAGGCGCACGCGGCGACGATCAACCACGGGTTTGATCCGCCGGGTAAGGATGATCTCGTGCCGGACCAGACGTTCCTGGATCCGCTGAACCGACAATCGCGATGGTCGGCGGTGTTGCTGGATCTATTTGCGAACGTTGTGCTGGCCGACGAAAGTTATCGTCAGCGACTGCTGCGGCACTACCACCTGTTCAAGAACGCGGTGGACGATCCGGCTCACCCGTGTCAGCGACTTGTTCGCGGCTGGGCGGACCCAGCCGGCGAGCCATCGCCCCGCACCCGCAAGCGGGTTCCCGCGATTCCTCCGCCGCCTCCGCGGTGTGGCAAGCGCAACCGGCGGCGTTGAGAACGAATGGCGCGGTCGCGTTCCTCTTCAGCACGCGGGATTCGGTTGCTTCCAACGATCCGGCGTCCAGACGGAGGAGAGAAACATACGCGATGTCCACCGACCACCGCGGTTCTCGGCGCTGGTTTTTCAAAACTCGTATCCCTGCCTCACCCAGTAAAGCCAATCCTCCACTGCCTGGCGGGTCTGCTCATCGGCATCACCGACCTTGAGCTGCGACAACGGGACCGCCAAGCCCTCCTTCTCCCGGCGAATGGTCACGAATATCTCACGGGCGCATTCCTCCTCCGGCGGCATGCCGATGGCTTCGACTTCATCTTTCACCCGCAGCGGCGAGATCGCGCGCCGGGTCGTGCATCGGGCGGTGAACGGGAAGCTCAGCTTCCCCTCCAGGTAGTAGTACCAACCCATGGCCCGCTCGTCAGAACCGTATGCGTCCACGACCACCTCCATGAGGATGCGCTGCTCTCGAACCGGATCGCTCTTGTTGGCCTTGGGCATCGCCTGCTCCGGCATCAGCGCTGGCGTCGGTGTCGCTTGACCCGCTTCACGCTCCGCAGATAAATCCCATCCAGCATCATCGCCAGCTCGCTGGCCCGCAGCTCGACCGATAGCGCGGGCGGCTCGACCTTGGGCAACTTGAACGTCCTTCTTCCAGCCAATTATACACAGGGCAAAGCCGTCGCGATCCCAGTAGAGGATCTTGAGCCGGTCCCCGCCGCGCGAGCGGAAGAGGAACAGATGGCCCGACAGCGGATCATCCCCCGTCACCGACGCCGCCAGCTCCGTCAGACGGTGAAACCCCGCAGCGCATGTCCGCCGGTTCCTCGCACAGCCAGATCCGTGTCGTCGCCGACCGATCCAACTGCTCCAGAGTCTGCAGGCCGATCACGTCAGCGGCAGCGTAAGGAGAGCGTAAGGGGGTCAGCATCGTAAGGGGGTCAGGAGTTAATGGCATTAAGTTAATCGCAACTCCGCACTATCACTGCATTTACAACGTTTGCGCAAGACGCAGCCTCCTGTCAGAATGGTGGTGCTTTTAGTCACCAACCAACAGGAGGCCACGGA
>JBBRCX010000065.1:0-26680 GCA_038204465.1 Tepidisphaerales bacterium
GCAGTTGTGGCTGAGCCCATTCCTGTCATTCGCAGTTCATGCTTCGGAGTATCCCATGGTCCGTCTGAGCCAGAAGTTCGAGTTTTCCGCGACTCACCGGCTGCACAACCCGACGCTATCGGAGGAGGAGAACTGCCGCACATTCGGCAAGTGCAACAACCCGCATGGCCACGGGCATAATTATGAGGTGCAGGTGACGCTGGCGGGCAAACCGGACGCGAAGGGAGTGCTGGTCGAGATCCCGCTCTTCGAGCGGCTCGTCGCCAGCACTGTGATCGACAAGTTCGATCACAAGAACCTCAACGTCGAATTGCCCGAGTTTCGCGAGCTGATTCCAACGGTGGAAAACATCGCAATGACCATCTATCGGCTGCTTAAGCCGAAGTTTGCCGACGCGAGCGCCAGGCTGGTCGCGATAACGGTGTGGGAGACGCCGAAGACGTGGTGCGAGTATTCGGAGTAGAGGACCCTCGCGAGGCGTCGTTGCGATTGTGACCCCGTTGCTCAGACTCCCTGGACTCGCGCCAACAAAGGTAGCGGCGCAACACCGCTGACGTAGGACCTGCGCAATTCTGTGGGGGAGTGTCCGTACGCCTGCTTCACGCAGCGCGAGAAATGGAATGGGCTGGAGAAGCCGCATAGTCGCGCGATTTCGGCGATGGAATAGTTGCTGCGTGAAAGCAGGATTGCGGCCCGGTCGATGCGGGCGCGGCGGACGGTTTCGACCGGGGTACGGCCCGTCGCGGATTTGAACAGCCGGCAGAGGTGCTCGCGCGTGACGCAGGCGACGTCCGCCAGTTCCTCCAGATCAATTCGGGCCGCGGCGTCGGCATCGAGGCGACGGACGATGTGCCGCACGGCCTTCTCCACCGCATCCGGCAGCGCGGCGCTGGGAACGTCGGCGGCGCTGGTCTGCCCGGTGACATAGCACAACAGGAGGTGAGCGACGGTTGTTTCCCACAGCATGCGCTGCATGGGACTTGGCGCGGGATCGGTCGGCTTGAAGCTCAGCAGGTGGCGAAACATCGGGGCCAGGATGTCGCCCTCGAGCGGTGCGCGGACGAGAGGCCATTCGTTTTGCAAAGGCCAGCCGGCGGGCACGCTCGTGATGTTGAAATGGAAGAAGCCGTGACGGGTGCGCTGCTGCGTGTCCCAGCGGAAGAAATCTGTTTCATTCGGCGCCGGCAGCGGCCGGCAAAGCAGCACCGACCCCGCGGGCGCCGGCACCGTCGTGCTGCCCCAGCGATACTCGGCATTCCCTTCGATGATCCAGACGAACTCGTAGTCGCGCAGCAGGCGCGGGCCATAGGTTGCGCCGGGCGGATAGGTGGCCAGGCCGACGGCCGTCGGCAGTGAGAGTTCGAGGCCGCGAAGCATTGGGATATTGTTACCGGGAGGGTGGGAATCGTGAAGAAGTGGATTGGGTTGGGGATTTGTGGAGTGGTGCGGTGCTTGAAATCAGGCGGCGTGGAGTTCGGGAGTGCGGTGTTTTCGGACGGGCGGGACGCCCGTGTTACGGTGGGCGGCGCGATCATTTTTGGAAGATTGGTTTGCGGACCAGGAGGGCGGGGCTCAGCGGACGCCCATTAGCACCTCGGTCGTGAGCTGGTCGAGCTTTTCATAGGGGAGCGGTGCGTTGGCGAGCGCGAGGCGGTCGAGGGAGGCATCGAGAAGCTTGCCGGCGTTTTGCGCGCTGTATTGGCGCGTCAGCTTTGCCAGCGCGGCGTCGTCTTGATTGATCTGCTTCAAGAGGCCCTGGATCTCGGCGTCGGCGTTCCACTTTGCGGCCTTCTCCTTCAGGATCATGTAGGTCCGCATGCAGCCGCGAGCGAACTCTTTGACGTCTTCGACGTTGCTCTGGCGATAAGCGTGAGCGTCGAAATGGCGCGGGCCGTTGTAGCGATTGTCTTCGAGCAGTTTCACGAGAAAAAAGGCGTGCTTGAGATTGGCCGAGCCGAAACGGAAGTCCTGATCGTAGCGGCCAAATTCCTGATCGTTCAGATCGATGTGGAACAGCTTCCCCGCCTCGATGGCGGCCGCAACCTGGTGCACGAAGTTGAGCCCTGCCATGTGCTCGTGGGCCACTTCCGGATTCACGCCGCACATGTCCGGATGATCGAGCGTCGGGATGAAGGCAAGATAAGAGCCGGTCACCGCAAAATAGATGTGGCCTCGGGGCTCGTTGGGCTTGGCCTCGAAAGCGAACTTGTAGCCGTACTTCTTCTCGAGCGAATACTCGCACAGGAAATTGACGGCTTCGCGAAAGCGTTTGATGGCGTCGATCGGGTTCTTGGTGGCGTCGCTCTCGACGCCTTCGCGCCCGCCCCAGAAGACGTAGATCTTGGCGCCGAGCTCCGCGCCGAGGTCCATCGCCCGCATCGTCTTCTGGATGGCGTAGGCGCGGATGCGGGCGTTGTTGCTGGTAAAGGCGCCGTCCTTGAAAACCGGATCGGTGAAGAGGTTGGTGGTCGCCATGGGGACGGCGAGGCCATTGTCCTTACACGCCTTCTTGAAGTCCTTGACGATCTGATCGCGCTGGGAAGGCTCGGCGTCGATGGGGACGAGGTCGTTATCGTGCAGGTTGACGCCATAAGCGCCGACCTCGCCGAGCATCTGGGCGATCTGCGTGGGCGACAATTTCTCGCGCGTCGGCTCGCCAAAGGGGTCGCGGCCGATATTGCCGACGGTCCACATGCCAAAGGTAAACTTCATCTTCGGGTCGGGGTCGTAGGAAGCCATGAGTGCCTCGATTTTGGAATTTCGATTTCCGATTTTCGATTGAAAGTGGGGATCGTCCCGCACATTCTCCCATGCGCAGTCGATGCGCGCTTTTCGGCGCGGGAGTGTCCTCGAAAGGTGAAATTGAATCAAGAATCGAGCCAACCGCCGGCCTTTGTGGAGGGCGTCCGCTGGACCGGCGAATCGCGAACGGATTGAATGCGTCGCATGCCTGTCAGCCGGCATGTGTCTGTAGAGATTGATCTTGGCCAGATCCGCCGGAACGCGGAGTCGCTGACGCAGCGGGTAGCGGTTCCTCTTCTGGCGGTCGTTAAAGCGGATGCGTATGGCTTAGGCGCCGGGCGGATCGTGCCGGTCATCGATGACCTGGTGAGCGGCTACTGCGTCTTCAGCTTTGCCGAGGCAGCGGATCTGAGGTCGCACTACGGAAGCGCAAAACCGCTTCTGGTGCTGAGTCCGGACGGGCCGGAAGATCCGTCTGAGTTCATTGCACAAAACGCCCGTCCAGCCGTGAGCGACGCTAAGCGTGCCGCTTCTCTTGCCGGAGCCCGGCCGGTGCTTTGCGTGGATACCGGCATGCAGCGTTTCGCCTGCCCGGCGGAGCAGATCGATGCGGTACTGCGCGCGGGCGGTTGCGATGAGGCGTATACGCACGCGACGAACCTGGAACAGGTCGAACACTTTAAGGGTTTACTCGGAGGCAGAGGACTTCGGCTGCACGCGGCGGGGTCGTCGCTGCTCGATCGGCCCGCCGCGTGGCTCGACGCCGTGCGGCCCGGGATGGCGCTCTATCGAGGCGCGGTCCGCGTCAGCACAACGTTGGCCGACGCGCGTCGGTCGAAGGGCGCGGTCGGTTATAGCGGATTCGAGTCGAGCCATCATGGCGTGATCCTGGCAGGATACTCCAATGGCCTGCGCCGCGGCCCATGCCTGGTGAATGGCGTGCGGCGAAGCGTTCGCGAAGTAGGCATGCAGTCTGCCTTCGTCGACCTTGGCCCGGATGACAGAGCGGGCGCTGAGGTGGTGCTGCTGGGCGACAACCTGACTCTGGAGGACCTGGCGCCGGCTTGGCAATCGACGCCGCATGAAGTGCTGCTGAGGATGTGCGGCGTTGGCCTGCGTTTTTATCCCGGCGCCTGATCCGCGCCCTGGGCTTTTTCCGGAGATGCGGGTTTGCCCGTTCGCGCCGTGCCGGGCTCACCCTTAAACAGGGGCGATGAAGACCGACAATGGACGCACTGTTTCATATTGGATGGCGTCGGCGGACACCCCGTCGCGGGGACCGCTGAATGGAGACGTTCGGGCGGACGTATGCATCGTGGGCGCCGGCATCGCGGGACTGACGACCGCATACTTGCTCGGGCGCGAGGGGAAGAAGGTCGTCGTGCTGGATGACGGTCCGACGGCGGGCGGCGAGACCGCGCGCACGACCGCGCACCTGGTGTTCTATAACGATGATGGACTCAGCAAGATCGAAAGCCTTCACGGCACAGAGGGACTGCGGCTGGCGAACGAGAGCCACTCGGCCGCCGTCGACAAGATCGAGCAGGTCGTGCGCGAGGAGCACATCCGTTGCGACTTTGAGCGCCTGGACGGCTACCTGTTCGTCTCGCCGAACGGTCTGGGCGACGACTTCCTCGAAAAAGAGATCGACGCCGCCCATCGCACGGGACTGGGCGATGCACAGTGGGTCGATCGTGCGCCGATCCCGACGTTTGAAACCGGCCGCTGCCTGCGTTACCCGCGCCAAGCGCTTTTCCATCCGCTGAAGTATTTCGCCGGTGTTGCCAATGCGATCGAGAAGCTGGGCGGCCGACTCCACAACAACACGCACGCCACCAACATCCAGGGCGGCGCTGCTGCACGCGTCGAAACCAGCACCGGCGGCGCCGTCTCGGCCGGCAGCATCGTCGTCTGCACCAATACGCCGGTGAATGACCGCGTGACCATCCACACCAAGCAGTCTCCCTGGCGGACGTACGTCGTCGGTTTCCTGATCCCCAAAGGATCGGTCGCGCGCGCCCTGTACTGGGACACCGAAGACCCCTACCACTACGTGCGCCCCCACCCAATTGACGGCGACGACGCCCACGAAGTGCTGATCTCCGGCGGCGAAGACCACAGGACCGGCCAGGCCAACGACCCGGACGTGCGGTGGAAGCGCATCGAAGACTGGACTCGCGAGCGCTTCCCCATGTGCCAGGAAGCGCAGTTCCATTGGTCCGGCCAGACGATGGAGCCGATCGATTGCCTGGCGTATATCGGGAAGAACCCGATGGACGAGGACAACGTCTACATTGCCACCGGAGATTCAGGCATGGGGATGACGCACGGCACCATCGCCGGAATCCTGCTGACTGACCTGATCATGGGAAGGGAGAATCCATGGGCGAAGCTGTATGACCCGTCACGCATGACCGCCAAGGCCGCCGGCACGTATGCCAAAGACAACCTCACCGTGGCGGCGCTGTACAGGGACTGGGCGACGCCGGGGCAGGTCGCCTCCAGCAGCGAGATCGCGCCGCGGACGGGCGCGGTATTGCGCCACGGCCTGACGAAGCTTGCAGTCTATCGGGATGAGAACAACCAGTTGCACGAGTGCTCTGCGGTCTGCCCGCACATGGGCTGCATCGTCCGCTGGAACTACGCCGAGGGCACCTGGGACTGCCCATGCCATGGGTCGCGCTTCGACGCTTACGGCAAGGTGGTGAACGGCCCGGCCAACAGCGACCTCGCGGCGGCGGAAGCGCCGGTGCGGTAATCGTTTGGCGGGGGCAAGAATGCACCGGCGGCAGCATCGGCCGGTATAACTTGCCGGCGTGCAACCATCGATGCCGGCGATTTCAGCGGGGCAGATGCGGCTCGTCCTGGACGTGTCGCGGATGCTGGCGGTCACGTCCGACCTGGACGTGCTGCTCAATCGCATCGCTGAGTCCGTGACGGCGCTGTTGGACTGCGATCGCGCCAGTATCTTTCTCCACGATCCCAAAGCGGACGAGCTGTGGACGAAGGTGGCGCTTCAGTCGCAGCCGATCCGGATCAACAGCACTGCGGGCATCGTCGGGGCCGCGTTCAGGTCAAACCAGGTTTTGATCGTCCCCGAGCCGTACAAGGATCCGCGATTCAATCCTGAGCCAGACCGCAGGAGCGGATTCGTCACACGAAACATCCTGGCGGCCCCGATGGTGGACATCCGCGACAAGCCCATCGGGGTACTGCAGGCGATCAACAAGAGCAGCGGGTCGTTCATGGAGACGGACGCGGCGATGCTGCAGTTGCTTGCGGACCAGGCGGGCGTCGCCATCCAGCGGTACCAACTGCAACAGGCGGCGGTTGACTCGACGGCGCTGCGCCGCGAGATGGAGCTGGCCAAGCGCGTGCAGGAAGCGATGATTCCGACGCGGAGACCCGATGTGCCGGGCCTGGAGGCGGCGGGATGGACGCGGGCGGCTTCCATCAATGGAGGCGACTGCTTCGACCTCTGGAAGCTGCCTGACGGGCGTCTGGGCGTGCTCGTGGCCGACGCAAGCGGGCACGGCATCGCGCCGGCGTTGGTCGTGACGCAGACCCGCGCGCTGATCCGCACGCTCTGCGACACCGAGCCGGACCCGATGAAGCTGCTGCTGCGGGTCAACGCCCGGCTGGTGCACGATCTGGATACGGGCCGGTTCGTCACGGCATTTCTTTGTTTCGCGTCGGGTGATGGCTGGCTTCACTGGTGCAGTTTCGGGCATGGCCCGCTGATGCTCACGGCGCCGAACAGCGCGGCGCGGGAGTTGCAGGCGAATCTGCCGCCGCTGGGGATCGTGAGCGACCCGGTTGGCCAGGCCACCGGGCCGGTGCGGCTGGAGTTGGGCGGAGCGCTGGTCGTCGCGACCGACGGCATCACGGAAGCGTTCAATCCCGCGGGCGATATGTTTGGGGCTTCGAAAGTGCTGCAAGCGATGAACGGATTCCAGAGTTCCCTCGACGCCGCCATATCAAGCGTGCAGAAGGCGGTTGCCCAGTGGCAGCAGCGCGATGAGCCGAAGGACGACCAGACATTGGTGATCGTCAAGCGAGTTTCGCAGGGGCAACGCGAATGATTGCCCGCAGGGTATGGAAGGCGGCCGGCGCAAGCTGCACGGCGTTTTGAGCGGCGTTCGCTGCTTCGACGCATGCCATGTGCGGCCACTCATCATCGCCAAAATCGGCCATCGCCCTGGCCTTGTTAATCCAGGGATTCCATACGACGGTGGTGTTGGAACCCTCCTTCGAGACTGAGATCCGCCGGTCCTGAGCCGGGTCGTCGAGGGTGACCGTGTCCTGCGTATCCAGATAGACGCGATCGGTCTCGCCTTCAAAGCGGATTGGCTCAGGTCCCTGCCGCTTCCGCTTCGTTACGTCAACCTTGTCGAGGTATTCGCGGTTGGCCAGTCCGGTTACCGAAACGCGACGGACGTCGGCGACCGCCAGGTAGGTGTGAAGCGCTTCCTCGAAGACGATGTGGGTCGAAGAGGTATTGCGAATCTCCAGCGCCAGTTCGAGCGATTCGCCGACGACGATCGTGTAGCGCGCCTCGAACTCATGGGGCCACCACTTCTGCCCGCTTCCGGGCGGCGCGAGCGACAGCGTCAACGAGACCCGTCCATCACCGAGCCTCTTCGCGGCTTCGACCGCCCACAGGGACGTGCGGGCGAATCCGTGGGCCGGCGCCTGGGGGTTGCTCGTAGAGGCGCCGAACCAGGGGAAGATGACCGGCACGCCGCCGCGAATCGGCTTGTCGGGTTCAAACCAACTCTTGGCGCTGATGAACAGAAGTGGCTTCTGGCCATCCGGCTGAAAGTGCGTGACGTGCGCCCCGTGAAGATAGACGTGCGCCTGGGCCTGCGCTGTGGTGATCACGGCGTGGGTGAGGCGGCCCTGCCCTTGGTCCCATCGGATCGCGCGATCGGCGTTGAAGTTTGTCCGCAGGTGCTGGGCGTCTTGCATGCGATGGTCCCGGGCGAGGGAGGAAAGCGCGTCGCGCCTAAGGCGCTTTCTGGGTGGATGTCGTCGCCAAGTCTGCTGCCATGTTATGCGAATACTTCGTACCGCGCCATTCGACTTTCTTGGTAATGCACATGCGCACGGAGCGCAAGAAGATCGACACCAGCATCGCGCCGCCGAGCGGGAAGAGCCAGGCGTTGCGCCGCCGATTGCCGCTCCAGGAGTAAAGGACGCCGAGAAAATAGGTGAGCAGGCCGATGTGCACGAGCGATGCGAGAAGCCAGGCGAGGCCGATGTAGCCCCAGAGGGCGCGGCCGGGATGAACCAAGCGCCAGATGCCCCATGCCAGGGCGGCGTAGGCGGAGAAGCAGCAGACGATCACGAAGGAGAGAGCGGCCAGCACCCGGCCCGGCGTGCCGACCTGCGCGGCATAATATATCCGGGCCCATCCGCGAAGGATGGCCCCGAGGCTGCTGTACATGCGCACCGAGGCGAAGTCATTGCCCCAGGAGACGCGCGGACGGAGGCCGCGGCTCTTCATCAATCGGGCGATTTGCATGTCCTCACAGAAGCGGTCGCGCACCGTCTCATGCCCGCCGATCGTTTCGTAGGCGCTGCGCTTGATCATCAGGTACTGGCCGTTGGCGAACGCTGTTTTGGGCATCAGGTTGTTGTTGGTCAGGGCGATGAGATACATGCTGGACGCCGCCCCAGCGGCCAGGGGGACCAGCAGGCCCTCCCAGAAGCTGTGGCTCTCCAGCCGCGGCAGGAGGCTGATCATGTCGAACTTCTTGCGCATCACCACCGACATGCATGCCGAGAGCACGTCGCGCTCCAGCAGGACATCGGAATCGACAAAGAGGAACCACTCTCCGCCGGCATGCTGCACGCCGGTGTGCAGCGCGTTGTTCTTGCCGGTCCACCCGGGGGCAGGAAGCTGTCGGATGTGGACGACGCGAAGCTTTGAATTGGCGGCAGCCATCTCGTCCATGATGGCACCGGTGTTATCCATACTGCGGTCGTCGATCACAACCATGTCGAAGTTGGGATAGTCCTGATCGAGGGCCGACTGGATGCAGGCGCGGATCCGCTCGCCCTCGTCCTTGGCGGGGACCAGGATGGTGACGCCCGGCGGGGGGACCTTCAAGGGATCGGGCGGCCGCTTCAGCAGAAGCATCTTGCGGCGCCCCGCGTAGAGCATTGTCCCGTAAAACGCCCAGGCCATGGGGCCGACGTTGAGGTATGCCAGGAACAGGAGCAGTTCGCCGTAGATTTGCGCCTCCGCAGCGTGAGCTGAGCACCGGTTTCGCGATCGCCGGAAATGCGAAGCGGCTGTGCACCAATCGAGGCGTCAGGATTAGCCGCTGGCTCCGGTTCAGTCAACGCGCCGGAGCGTCGATCGACGCCTCGCGTGGCTTGGGCGCCGGGCCTCGTTCGTGGAGCGGGTTCCACTGCCGCTCCAGCTCGAGGGCCTCGGAGTGGCGGTTGATTTGCCGGTGGAGCTTGTAGTAGCCGAGGAATTTATTCTTGACGATCGGATCGTTGACCACGTCGTCGATGGTGTGTCCGGTGAAGGCCATCAGGCGCTGCAGCGTCCGCTGGATGAGGATGAATTCGGTGCGCGCGTTATCGTCGACGAAGAGCCGGGCGCCATGTAGACCCAACGGGTCAAGACCACGCATGGTCCCATTATAGCGGGGAGGAGCGATCGGGCTTCCTGCGAGCACCCGGATCGCGCAGGAGATGAAGCCGAGCCGCGCGTCCGCGCGGCTCGGCTCGATCGTTATTCAAGCGAGGACCACCGTGTCAGTTCGTGACGCTTCCGCTTGCGACGATGATGTCGTCGCCGCGCCCGCCGAGGACGAGGGAGTGAGCGTTCCCGGTCATGCCGATCTGGAGGTAATCATTGCCATCATTTAGCGCGACGAGGCTGTTCAACGTATCGCCAAAGTACGAGACCTGATCGCCCCCGCCGCCCGAATCGATGATGACCGATCTGGCAGCGCCGAAGAAGAGGGGATGGTCGGCATCGCCGTTGGCGACGACAGTCACGACGCCTCCCTGGTCGATCACGTCAATCGTGTCAGCCCCGTCCGTTCCGTGGATGAAGAGCACTCCGCCGCAAGTTAGCTCAGCGCCGACGCTGCAGGACATCATGCGGCGGCCTTCCAATGCTTCGATGAACATGTCTCAGCTCCCTTTGTGTGAGCGACGAGGCGGCGGCTCCGTCGTGGTTTGCAATGCAGTTCATATGGATGAGAAAGCAAACGACGGCGCAAGAATGCCAATTACAAACCGCAGCGGGCGGTGGCTCGATGCCGGAGGTCTGATAAACCTGAAGAAAAGCCGGCGAGCCTTTGTGCAGCGCGATTAACTCTCGGGGCTGGCGAGCGGTTCCGGCGTGGGTGGGGCCGCGGCGCCAGTGAGCGCCGCGATAATGCGGTCGACGTGGACGTGGCAGTTCTCGATAAAGACGGAATACTTCTCCTGCGTTCCCCCGATCGCGGTTCCGGCGACGAAGATACCGCGAACGCTGCTCTGCATCGTGCGCGGATCGTAGACCGGCACCTGGCTCTCGCCCTGCAGTTCGACGCCGGCAAGCTTCATCAACAACATGTCCGCTTCGTAGCCAATGAGCAGCAGCACGAAGTCCGCGCCGACCTGCAGTGTGCCCGGCGGACCGTAAAGCGTCTCGGTGCGTCGTGCCAGCGTCACGTGCGTAGGGGTAATCTCTGTCGGCTGCGTTGCGAAGTAGGCGCGGATTGCCCCGGAGTCGATCAGAGCGTTGATCTCCGGCATGAGCCAGTACTTGATGCTCTTGTGCCGGAATTTTTCACGGCGATAACTGAGCGAGACATAGGCGCCGGCGTGATGGCAGCGGACGGCCGCCTCGACCGCGGAGTTCTTGCCGCCAACGATGAGCAGCCGCTTGCGGAAGTAAACATGCGGGTCCTTGAAGTAGTGATCGACGTGAGGAAGGTCCTCGCCCGGAACGTTGAGGCGGCGCGGGCGATCGGTGCCGCCGGTGGCGAGGACGAAGTATCTGCAATGGTAAGCGCGCCGCCCCGCCGGTGGATTGGTCGTAAGGTTGAACGCGTCGCCGTCCCGCTCGATGCCGACGACCGGCTCATAGGTGCGGACCTGCAGATCGAACAGGTCAACCACGCCGCGCAGATAGGTGAGATATTCCTCGCGCGTGCTTCTGGACTGATCGGGCGTGCCCAGCGGCACGCCGGCGATCGCGATGCGCTCATTGGAGCTGAAGAAGCGAGTCTGCGGGGCAAACCAGGAGATCGTGTGCCCGATCTGCCGCGCGTCGAAATGAAGGTAATCGATGCCGCGGCGCTTGAGCGCGACGGCCAGTTCCAAGCCGATCGGCCCGGCGCCGACGATGGCGACCTCCGTCCGCAGGGACTTCATTGTGCTGGATACCCGGCACCGAACCGCGGTTGCCCCGAGCGAGCGCCTACGTCAGGAGCTGGCGCGCAAAAGGGCGGAGAGCCGGGGAGGTTGGACATCGGCCGCACAAAATGGATCAGACAGGGCGCTGGATCCCTGATCTGTCCACGGCGCGTCCACACTCTGCCGGCTCTCCGCAATCTCATGCGCTGCAACCGCGCGTCGATGATTATCGAGCGCTTGGGTTGCGATCGGCGCTGCCTTCGAGCCGGTCCCAGGCGTCGCGTGTGGCGTTCTTCGCCTTGTCCCAAGTCAGGCGGGACTTGGCCTTGGCGCGATCCCAGCCGCTGCCCAGGTCGCTCTCGACGTCGTCGAAGCGCCGGCCGCGGTACCGGCTGCGATTGTCCAGGGCGTAACGATAAGCGGGTTGGTAATCATCATAGGTGCTGCCCTGCTCGTAATAGGGGCGCTTGTTGTAGTTTTCGCGCCAATAAGCGTCTTCGGCAGTGGGGTTGATTTGCTCGGCCACTTCATGGCCGACGCCTCCGCCAACCGCCCCGCCGGCGATGGCGCCGATCGCGGCGCCGGCAGCAGTGCCGACGCCCGGCGCAATCGCAGTGCCAATCGCCGCGCCTGCCACGGCGCCACTGACGCCGCCGCCCGCTGCGCCGACGCCCGTGCCAACCGGGTGCGAGCCCGGGGCTTTGGTAATCGGATCGCGATTTGCGGCGGGAGCGCCAGTTGGGGTCACGGAAGCATCGAGCCGATCCCAAGCGTCGCGCGTCGCATGACGCGCCTTGTCCCAACCGAGGCGGCTCTTGGCCTTTTCCTTTTCCCAACCCTGGCGAAGATCCGATTCCGCTTCGTCAAACCTGCGGCCGCTGTGGCGCGCGCGGGTTTCCCAGCCATAGCGGTAGGCGGGCTGGTAGTCGTCCTCGTAGGTGCGGCCGGCTTCGTAATAGGGCCGGTTGCGATGTTCGCCGCGCCAATAGGCGTCTTCGACGGTTGGGTTGATGTTCTCAGCAACGACGTGACCCACGCCCCCGCCGGCCGCTCCGCCCGCCACGGCGCCAATGACCGCGCCGACGGCCGTGCCGATACCGGGCGCGATGGCCGTGCCGATCGCGGCCCCTGCCGCGGCACCGGCCAGTCCACCGCCCGCCGCCCCGACACCCGTGCCGACCGGGTGGGATCCCGGTGCACCGGTGATTGGGTCGCGGTTCGCATCAGGGGAATTCGCTTTCCTGTCTTTGTCCTCAGAAGCCATGACCGTTCTCCTTTCGGTTTGGACTGGCCCTCTCAGCCGAGCAGGCCAGCCGGTAGCTGGAACAACTCGCAAAGAGGGTGCCATCACAGGGGCGTTAAGCCATCAGGCAACCAAGAAGCCGTGAAAACAGCGTGGTTTAGGGGCTGATCGATGAGAATGGAATCCCGCAGCGGACGCGGCATTTTGCCAAGCCGCTGTGGGAACGGCGACGAGACGACGTGGAGCGTCGAAATGATTGAGTGACTGCGACATGAATAAGCCGTGTCGCGATCTTCAGGCTTGACCTGAAAACGGCGGAAGCGCTTGCGTGGCGGTAAGAACCGGTGCCTTGAAGGGTAAGAGCGCGTGCCTTGAAGCGGCGACGGCTGCGATTCGATCGCTATGCCGATACGGATGTCTGTAACGTGGAGAGAAGCTTGAGCAACGCACGAGGATCGACTGGCTTCACCATGTGGTGGTCGAAGCCGGCCTCCTTCGAACGCTGCTTGTCGCCCTCCTGCCCCCAGCCGGTCAAGGCGATCAGAACCATTCCCCTGCCCCACTCGTGCTGGCGGATTTTTCGGGCGGCGTCGTAGCCATTCACACGCGGCATGCCGATATCGAGCAGGACGACATCGGGCCTGAATTCCGCGGCGGCTTCAATGGCTTCCTCGCCATCGTAGACAGTCCGGACGTTGTTGCCGTTGATGCGCAGGAGCATCCCCATGCTGTTGGCGGAATCGCGGTTGTCGTCCACCACCAGAACACGAAGCGACGAAGCGGTATCGGCCGCTGTGTCGGCGGGATCCTTTCCGCCGCCGCTCTTTGATGTCTGGACGATCACCGGGAGGCGCACGATGAATTCGCTGCCCTTACCGGGACCTTCGCTGCGCACCTGGATCGATCCGTCGTGAAGCTCGATCAGACGCTTGACCAGCGTCAATCCGATTCCAAGGCCGCCCTGCGAGCGGTCCATCGACCGATCCACCTGCGTGAACATGTCGAAGACGCGGGGCAGCATCTCCGCGGGGATGCCGACGCCGTTGTCGAGCACGGTGATGACGACGTCGCTGCCCTGCCGCTCGGTCTCGAGCGAGATTTTGCCGTGCCTGTCGGTGTACTTCGCAGCGTTATTCAAGAGGTTGGAAATCGCCTGGGCGAGGCGCGTCAGGTCCGCATCGAGGTAAAGCGGCTCAGCGGGCAGTTTTACGCTCAGTTCATGGCCCGCAGCGTCCATCAATGGCCGGCTGGTTTCCAAGGCGACGGTCAGGACGCTCTCGAGCTCGACCCTTTCCTTGCGCAGTTCGAGCTTGTTTCGGGTGATGCGCGAGACGTCGAGGAGGTCGTCGATCAGCCGGGTCATCTGTTGCATCTGCCGCTCGATCAGGTCGACCGCCTGGCGCGTTTCAGGCGAGGGCGGGTTCTGCATGCGGAGGACCTGCACGGCGTTGCGGAGGGGAGCGAGCGGATTGCGCAGCTCGTGCGCCAGCGTTGCCAGGAATTCGTCCTTGGAACGGTCCGCGTCGCGCAGCGCGTCCTCGACGCGCTTGCGATCGCTGATGTCGACCAGGACGTTGACGGCGCCGCGCAGTTTGCCGGACTCGTCCCGGACGGGATTGGCGTAAGCGAGCACGGTGACGCGCCGACCATCGGGGCGCTCGACGACGATCTCGTGGCCGTTGTATTCCTCGTTGGTATGCAGGGCGAGCGCCATCCAGCACTGGTCATGGCGGATCGCGGCGCCGTCTCGCGCGAACAGCTTGAACGACCCGCAGAATCGATCGACCGGGTCATTCAGCTTCGGCGCGCGGCCCCAGAGGTCGACGGCGTGCTGGTTATAGTAGGTGATCAGCCCGTTGGTGTCGCAGGCGTAGGCGCCTGCGGGCAATTTCTCCAGCAGGCGGCGGAATTCGTATTGACCCAGGCCGGCCGCCGAAGCAGCGGAGATCCTTTGCTCTGATTCAAGCGGCGTTGATTCAATGGGCATGCTGCACATTCCCCGTCTCTGTAGTCCCTCTACTGCAATTGTACTGCTGCGGCGGCGAAGCAGAAACGAGGAATCCCGACATTTGACTGCTGGGACCGGTGCTTTTTCCGGGTCTGTAAGCCTGAGTTGCGTGAGCTAAGAAGGTAGGCTGCCGCGCAAGAGCGGAAACTGTGTCAAATCGCCAGGAAGCAGTCCCGCCTGCATCAGCGTGACCGTGTAGGCCCGGCGATCGCGGGGGGAAGTGTTGGAGGGCGCGGAATGCAGCGTGAGGCAATGATGCATCACCGCGTGCCCGGCGGGAACCTCATAACTTACAACGCGCTCGCGCAGCTCGGTGCCGACAATCGCCGGATCGATCATGTTGTAGGTGAACCCCTTGGGGTCAAGCACCGGCACGGTGTGATCCATCAGATGGGAATGACTGCCGCGGACGTATTCGACCGCGCCGTTCCGGGCGTCGACGTCATCCAATGCGATCCACACGGTGAGCATGTTCGGCGGATTGCTCTGCCACCAGATGTTGTCCTGATGCCAGGGCGTGGGGCCGCCCACGTTGGCCGGCTTGAAGAAGATGTTGTCCTGGAAGTACTGCAGGTTGGGACCGAGGACCGACTCTGCGACATCGAGGACGCCGGGCGAGCGGACGAGCGAGCCAAACCACGGATCACCCGCGCTGACATTGAGGCGGCGCAGGACGTACCGCCCACGCTCGGTTTCCGGCCTGTCCATCAATTCCTGCTCGCGCATCTGATCGAGCCGGGTGCGAGCGGCCTGCACCTGTTCCTTATCCAGCACCTGCCCCACCGGAACGACGCCGTCGCGGCGATACGCTTCTTTCTGTTCAGCTGTCAAACGCATGCACATCCTCCTGCCGATAACGACGGAATCATAACTTAGCACATCCTATCAAAACCCGCGGCATCAACCGAACGGGCGAACGACGGATTGGGAGCGGGAATAGTCGAGCAGGGTTTCGGGGCCGAGGACGCCGCCTCCGACGATTTGCTGCACGCTGCGCCCGACCGCGGGGTAGGACTGCTCCGACTACGATGGCTTCTTCTGCGCGTCCTGCATGATGCTGGTTCGGATGCGCTCGACGATCTTCTGGTGCACCCCCTCGGCGGGCACGTCCTCAGTCGGTGCGGGGAGTATCTCGAAATGCCCGTGCTCATCCTTGCCCCGCACCAACAGCGCCAGCGGCCTGCCGGGGCTGTCTTGCTTGACTTCCGTACTAATATAGCGGATTGCGATGCCGATCCGTGGGACGCTGCTCGTGTTGGCCTTGCTGCCGTGCACGATCCAGATGTGATGCAGGCTCATTTCCCCCGGTCCAAGTGCCAGGCACTTCGCATCGGACTCGTTCACATGCACCGCGATCTCCTGCCCGCGCGATAGCGCGTTATTCGGCGCATAGGTTTCCCGCTGCGGCATCATCGGGGTCTTGTGCGTCCCGGGAGCGACCAGCAGTCCGCCGTTGATCTCGGTGCTCGGGTTCAGCGCCACCCATGCGGTCGCCACTTTGACCGGAGAAAGCTTCCAGTACGTTCCATCCTGGTGCCAGCCGACGAAAGCTTTATCCCCCGGCATCTTCGAGAACCAGTTGGTATTCCACGCCAGGATATTGGGTCCGATCAGTTTTTCGACCGTGTCGAGGATCTTCGGGTGGCGCGCGATGTCGTACACCCATCTCATCGCAAAGTGCGTCTCCGAATACACCTGAAACGTCTGGTTGGGCGTCATAGCGTCCAGCCGCGCGCGGTTGCGCTCAATGTAGGCGTTGTACAGGCCGAGGTAGCGCTGTACTTCCGCATCGCTCAGCACGCGTATGGGGCAGACAAATCCGTCGCGCTCGAATCGTTGGCGGATATCTTCGGAAGGCTCTACTTCCGCTTCGGCAGCGTATGTCGGCATAGGTCCTCCATCTCGGCCGCGGTTGACTCGTCCGATCGTAGCAAGTAAGCGGAAATGAGCGAGGAGCGAGAATAGGGACGCTCTCTTTCCGTAGAACGGGGACGCGGCGACGCAGCTCATTTCGGGAAGCGAAGCGGCCGAGACAAGCGAAGCCGCCGGGACGGGTCCAATTGCCAGCCGGCGGAGTGCACGAATGTTGCCATCCCCGCGACGGGAAACTAGCCGAGCGGGCGAACGACCGACTGGGACCGGGAGTAGTCGAGCAGCGTTTCCGGCCCCAGCACGCCTCCGCCGCAGCCGCTCAGGTTGCACCCGCCGTAGGGAATGCCGTGAGCGAAGACGTTGTGGGCGTTGATCCAGCTGTTGCCGGCGACCAGCGCCTCGGCGACGCGATTGGCGCGGTCCAGGTCAGAACTCCAGACGCTGTTGGCCAGGCCGTATCGGGAGCGGTTGACCAACTCAACCGCCTCGTCTTCCGTGCGAAACTTCATCAGGAACGCGGCGGGGCCGAAGATCTCCTCGCGTGCGCAGATATTGTCCGGCCCGCCTTCGAGCAGAGCGGGCTTGACGTAAAAGCCGCCTTCGTGGCCGGGCACGGAAGCAGGCCCGCCTTCGAGCACCGCGGTGGCGCCCTCGCTTCGGCCGCGCTCCAGGTAACCGAGCACGCGCTTGCGTTGTTTCTCGCTGACGACCGGGCCCATCGCGGTGCCCGGGTCGGAGCCATATCCGATGGAGACGCGGCGCAGGCGTTCCGCGGCCGCGGAGACGAGCTGGTCGTGAATCCGTTCCTGGACGAGCCAGCGCGTCGCGGTGCAGCAGACCTGGCCGCTGTTGAGAGTGATCGCGCCGCAAAGCGCCTCGGCGGTGGCGTTGACATCGACGTCGTCGAAGATCACGGCGGCGCCTTTGCCGCCGAGTTCCAGCTTGACCGGGACGAGGTTTCGGCCGCAGGCCTCGGCCACCTGGCGGCCAACTTCCGGAGAGCCGGTGAAGCTCATGCGTCGCACGCCCGGATGCCGCGACAGAGCGGCGCCGGCGGTTTCACCGAAGCCGGTCACGACGTTAACCACGCCAGGCGGCACGCCCGCTTCCTGGGAAAGGCGCGCGAAGTAAAGGGCCGTCAGGGGGGTGTCCTCGGCGGGCTTGATGACGACGGTGTTCCCGGCCGCGAGCGCGGGAGAGACGCCCCAGCCGATGAGCAACACGGGAAAATTCCAGGGGATGATGAATCCGCACACCCCGTAAGGCGATCGTACGGAGCGGGCGTCAAAACCGGGCACGGCGATCGGCTCGCGGCGGCGGGTATGGACGGAAAGGTCGGCATAATAGCGCAGCGTCTGCGCCACATTCGGCACATCAAACGCAGTCGGCTGAGCGACGGGCTTGCCGACGTCGAGGGACTCGAGCTGCGCCAATTCCGCGCGATGCTTGTCTACCAGGTCCGCGAGGCGATGGAGAATGACCGCCCGGTCGTTGGCCGGGAGACTCGCCCAGCCGCCGCGGCGGAACGCCTCCTCGGCGGCGCGGACGGCGCGATCGACGTCTTCGGCCTTCCCGGAGGCCACCGTCGCGATGACTTCGCCAGAGCCCGGGTCGCGGGTCTCAAACGTCTCGCCCGCCTGCGCCGGCGTCCATTTGCCGCCGATGAACATCTTCAGGGGCTGCTCCGACAGAAACTCTTTGACTTTGGGCAGCAACGTGGCGCTGGTCATGACGGATCTCCTCTCGAAGCGCGGAGTGAAACGATGGCTCTATCGGCCGCACTGATTATACGCGTGCTGCACGGCCGCAGTGCGCCCGGCGCTCGTCGATCTCCCGGCGGCTCCGCTGCAGATAGTCGCGCAGCTCTTCCATGCCGTAATCATGCGCGAGGGTTCGCGCGCTGATGTCCGGCCGTTTCGCCTTCAGCACGAACCATCCCTCGCGTCCGAGCCGCTGCTCCTCGAGCACGTCGTCGGCGCGATCGCGCAGTAGTTGGTCGCGCTTCTCGGAATTGAAGTTCTCGTGATAGATTCCGCGGTCCAGGTCGAGCGTCGCGCGCGAGACGTGGATGCCGCCTGGCATTCCCTGTTCATCCAATACGCGGGCGCCGGTAATGTCGTACACTTGGCAATCGCCGGTGAGCGTCGAGGTGACGATGTAATAATGGTGATTGATCGCGTGCGCCTGGAGCGACGTGCCGCCGGAATAGGCGCTGGGCCAGATCACCAGTTCCGCGCCGCCCTCCGCCAGCGACTGCCAGATCGCGGGGAAATTGACGTCGAAGCAGATCGCCAGACCGAGCCGGCCGAAGTCGGTTTCGTAAACCGGGACGTCAGTCGCCGGCTCGACGCACGGCGTCAGGTCAAACTCGGACCAGTACGGGTAGACCTTGTCATAAGCGCCCGCGACATCCCCGTGCCGATCGATCAGGACGGCGGTGTTGAACCGCCGCCCGCCTTCAACACGGTCGATGGGGCAGACGATATAGGCGTGATGCCGCCGCGCGAGCTTCGCCGCGGCGGACACCGTTTCTCCATCGAGCGGCTCAGGGTTCGACTGCCCGCGCCAAGTCTCCGGCAGGGCAATCAGGTCGGCGCCGCGCGCACCCTCTTGATCGAGGGCCCGCATCACATCGTGGAACGGCTGGTCCCGAAAGCAGAGGCTCACGACCCGAACCGGCCGGCCAATTGTTTCCGCGTTTGCTATCGTGCTCATTGAGGTCCTCCGGCAGTGCCGGCCGCGTTGCATCATGGGATGCAGATCTCGTCGGCTTTGAGGTCGGTGATGAAGGCGTGCGCCGGCGCGTGGGTGACCATGAGGTCCGGCTTGCACGCGAGGGCAACGGTCTGCGGCGTAACGCCGCACGCCCAGAATACCGGCATGACTCCCTTGGGGATCGCGCGGACGGGCTGGCCATGAATCGGGTTCTCCAGATCGGCGCCGATCTGTTCGGGGTCTCCGACATGAATGGGCGCGCCGTGGTTGAAGGGGAAACGAGCGGTCAGTTGCGCCGCGATCACCGCGTGCGCGGGCGACATCCAGCGCATGGTTACCACCAGCGGCCCGGCGAAACGGCCCGCGGGAACGGTGGGCAGCTTCGTATTCAGGACCCAGACCTCTTTGGTCTGCGGAACGCCGGCGCGCACGAGGGCGTCGTCGAAGGTCAGGCTGGAGCCGATGAGGAAGCCGACGCTGTCGTCTTGCCACAAGTGCCGGATGTCGGGCACATCGTCCTCGCGCACGCCGCGCCGGTAGACGGCGTAGCGCGCCAGGTCCGTGCGCAAGTCCGCGCCGGGCGCTGCGCGGCGGGGCTCGGGGTCGCCCGCCTCGGTGATGTCCACCAGCGGGCAGGGCTTGGGGTTGCGCTGGCAATAGACGATGAAGTCATACGCATCAGCCCTGGGAAGCACGACGAGATTGCACTGCACGAATCCCGGGACGCGAAACTGCGTCGGCCCGGTCCAGGTACCGGAGCGCATCGCCATGCGGGCTTCCTGTGCGGCGGTCATCTCAGGATGCTCCTCAGGTAAGCGAGGTCAATGGCGGCAGCCTTACCGATCCGCTCCGGATCCATGTAGCCGTCAACCTCGCCATGATACGCGAGAGGCCCGTCATAGCCGATTTGCCTTAAAAGTTGCACGGCCTGAGCCCAGTCGACGAGCCCCTCGTGCAAGAGCGGCATCACCTTCTTCCACTTCAGGGCGGCGCCTGATCCCGGCTGCGGCAACCTTTCGTAGGCCGCGTTTTTGACGCCGACCATGCGAAGGTATCCGCGGACGATGTCCAGCGCCATCGGGAGGTCTTCGCCGTCGAAGGCAAGGTGAGCGGGGTCGAGGTAGACGGCGACGTGCCGCGGGTCCAGCCCGCGGACGAGGTGCATCACGCCGGATGCGTTGGAGCCGTAGATCGCGTCGCTGTGGGTGTGAACGAGCGTGCACAGCCCGAGTTTTCGGCCGATGGTTTCGAGCGCGGCCAGTTCCATCCGGTGTTGTTCCACCGCGTCCCAGTAATGCTGGTCGGGCTTCCAGAACCAATACCCAAGCTTGATGAACGGCACGCCGGCGTCCGCGCATGCGGCATAGACGGCCTGCAGTCCTGGATGCTCGGGGTCGGTCCAATTCGTTTCAAGCGTAACCAGCGGCACGGACAGGCCGGCGCGCCGCCATGACTCGACGGCGCGCGGCAGCTCGGCCCGCGCGTTTTCGGGATTGATGCAGTGCCCGGCGCGAACGGCGAGGTCGAGCCCGTCAAACCCGAGCCGCTTCGCGCTCTCGCCCAGCTGCTCGACACCCAGTCCACGGAGAAACTTCGTAAAGAAGATGACCTGCACGGCGTGCTACCTCGGGCAGATTTTCAATCGCCTTTCAACACCGCCGCCGCCAGAATCTGCTCGGCGACGCGCATCGTTTTTAGGCAGTCGGAGAATGGGGAGCTCGTCACCTGCCGCCCGGACTTGATCGAATCGATAAACTCGCGGTTCTTGGCGCGAAATCCGCCGTAGATGTAGAGCTCGTCGCCGCCGGCTACCTCGCGCGTATCGTACTCGACGCCCTCGTAATCGCCTTCGGCATACAGGCGGGCCTTGCCCTCCACCTCCGCGTCGGCATAGACCCCGGGCCCGTGCATCTGCACGCGGAAGACGCGCCGGCCGCTGCACCAGCTATTGACCGTCATTCCGGTGGAGCCGTTGTCGAACTGCAGGGTTGCGCCGATCCAGTTGATGTCGGGGACACCGACGCGCTTGCAGCGCGACTCCACGCCAACCACCTCGCCGCCGCACATCCAGCGTACGGTGTCGATGGAGTGGACGCAGTCGTCCATCATATGCCCGCGCGAGCTCAGGTCGGGCTCGATGCGGTACTTGAAGAACTCGCACACCGCATGGACGATCGGCCCGCGCTTCGCGCACTCGTCGCGCAGGAGCCGCAGGAGCGGCGCGCTGCGGCGCTGGTGCCCTACCTGGGTGATGTTTCCGTGCCTGGCCGCGAGGTGGGCCAGCACTTCCGCCTGGTGCATGGTGATGCCCATGGGCTTTTCGATGAACAGCGGCAAGCCCTGTTGCAGCACCAACACCCAGATGTCGAACATGATATTGGGCTGGCCGATTACGTAGACGCCGTCGGGCTTGGTCTGCTCGATCATTCGACGGTAGTCGGTGAAGCGGGCATCGATGTTCCAGCGCTGGGCGGTCTCGCGCAGGCGCTGCTCGTCGAGGTCGCACACACCCACGATGCGCACGTCATCGAAGCCGGCCAGCGACGGGTAATGGACCTGGTTGGCCATGCTGCCGGCGCCAACCACCGCGATGCTGACTTGTTTATGTGGATCGGCCATGCCGCCTCAACGTCAAAGCGCAGGCTCGCTACGTTGTCGAAGCAACCAGGCGCGATGTGCGGACATTCAGTGGAGTGATTCTCAAACTTTGGTCGTTCTTGTTTCCAGGCGACTGGCCAGGGCCCGCCCGGTTGCCAGAAGACGTGCATTGCCCTCGACGAGGAGAATGAGCAGTTTGCGATCGTCAAGCGACTGCAAGGCGGCGTTGGTTTCGGCGTCGGAATAGCCCAGAGTCTGCCCGACCTGCCGGCAGTGGAAATAATCGCCCGCGCCGGTCGCGAGACTTGCAGCCACCAGATATCGTTGTGAATTGCTCATTCCCATGCTGATTCCCGCTTTCTGCCGCCCTATGCGAAGCGGCGTGCTGTGATCTGAGGCACGACCATTGTACGGCGCGGCGCATGGATTAACGAGCGCAGCGCAGCATTTAGTGCCAAACATGGCAGCGATATTTCGCTGGCTATTGGGCGGGAAGCTGCTATGGTGCGGGTGGTAAGTTCGACGAACGAGTCTCCGGTTCGAGCCCGCCTGTTCGGTTCCCGCACCTGACGCCCTGTCGCCCTCCTACCTTCCTGGCCTGAACGAAGGCCCTTTCGCCATTCTGCCCGGAAAGTAAAACGCGGGCGCATGATGCCTATCACAGGAGTTTTCCATGGGCAGCAAGTTGTATGTCGGGAACCTGAGTTACGAAGTAACCGGTTCGGATCTGGAACAGTTGTTTTCGCCGCACGGCGCGGTGCAGAGCGCGGAGGTCATCTCCGATCGCGACACCAACCGGAGCAAAGGCTTCGGCTTCGTTCAGATGAGCTCTGACGAGGACGCGCAGAAGGCGATCAGCGCGCTGAACGGCCAGGAGCAATGGGGCCGGGCCCTGACCGTAAATGAGGCCAAGCCGCGCGAAGATCGAAGCCCGCGCAGCGGCGGTGGCCGGTCGGGTGGCGCAAGCGGCAACAGCGGCTTCGGCCGCAGCCGCGCGTAACCGCAATGCCAAGGCATGGCCGAGGCCGCACAGGAGTCGGAGAGTATCGGGCGGCGCTCGGCTGTGTCGGGGCTTATCGAGTATCGGGAGGGATGAACCTTGCGCTTCGAGTTGCTCCGGTGGCAACAGAACCTGGTGACGCGCCTCGAGCGCGGGCTGGGCCGGGAATTGATCTCCGCGGACTTCCAGTGCATCGCATGGAACGACGCCGCTGAGACCCTCACGGTGGCCTCGCCGCTGCTGCGTGAGTTGAGACACTGCGGCCTCATTTCGAACACCTTCCGCAGCCAGCATCACAGCCTGACTTCCGAATAATTGAAGCCGACGCGCGGGGAGCGCTGGAGTCAATGGATCCCCTGCCGGCGCAGGTTCGCGACGCCCAGCTCGAGAGTTTGCTCCATGCCTTTGGCGAACGGGGCGGGCTGGCCGAACTCCCAATAGCTGTCTACTTCATAGCCGCCCTCATCGAGCATGGGGGAGGTCGGGAGATACATCGCTTCGCCGTTGGAGTATCCGAGGGGGAACGTGGTTCCGTCGGGGAACGCGCGTAAGAGCGCGTGGCCGTGTTCGGCGACGGGCTCTCCCTCCAGCGCGATCAGGCGCAACGTATCACCCAATTGTATTGATTGCAGCAGGACAGGTAACGATTGCGGATAGCGTTGCTGGTCCAGGAGGCGCAGGCAGCGCCTGGCCCATTCATGCTGGACGGGGTGCAAATCACTGTTGGCAGCGGTCTGTTCATACACGCGCCGCGGCACCGGCTCGAATCGCCACTGCGTCTCGACGCTGGCGCTGCGCAGTTCGGGAGTGACGGGCCGCAGGGATGAACCCAGCCCCGCGATCACATCGGCGGCAATGATCCGGCCGGCCTCCTCCGCCTCGGGCTGTCCGGAGGTTTTCATGTTCCAGTCGCGGCCTTCGTTTTGAACCAAGTTGCGCGGGCGCGAGTCGCCGGCGCATCCCTGGAGAAAGAGACTGCAGCCATCGGATGGCGCACCGAGATGCGCGTCCACGCGCCGCATCGCGGCGCCGGGCCAATCCGGGGAGGCGAGTTTTCCCCGGACGGCCACCGGATGAGTCGAGGCGGAGAACAGCAGGCATTTCGGATTTCCGGAGGGGTCTTCGAAAAGGCACAGGGGCATGTGTTTGAGGACGGGACCGGATGGATTGGGCGCATTTTCGATTCGGCCGTTGCGGCGGCAGCGACGGTTCAGGGGCAACGCGGTTTGGGTCACGCCGGCGCGGATGCGGACCTCGGCAGCGTTGCCTCGGGCCTGTTTCAGGGCCTTGCTCACGGTCTTCCACAGCCTGGCGACATAGTCGGCGGGCGGCGGACGCAATTGAAGATCGAAGTAGGTTCCGAGGGCGGGCCCGGCGTGAGTGTGGGATGCGTTGATGAGCACCGACCGCGGATCGAGACCGCTTCGCTCGACGAGGGCGCGGCTGAATTTTCGGACGTCTTCGCGGTCGACGAAGCAGACGTCCAGCCCGCAGATCACAGCGCGCTGCTGGCCCTGTTCGACGTAGAGCACGCGGGCGTAGAGGGGATCGAGCACGCCCTCGGCGCAGCGGCCCCACGCGGCGCCCGCGCCCATCAGCGGCGTGCCCAGCGGCGGGGTGATCTCGATCTTCGCAAAACCTGCCCGCATAGCTGTCACCGGAACCTCTCCACGTTCTTCAATCGTGCCGAACGGTCAGAGCGTGATGCGATACACGTACGCGTCGGCGATCCAGTCATTCATAAGCATGCGGCTCATGTGCAGAACGATTTCACCGCTGCGCCGGTCCTCGTGTGCATGAAAGCTCGAGAGGTACAGCTGGTGTGCTTCGTGCGGCTCGGCCGTGTCGATCACCTTCACGTTATCCTTGACCAGCGTAAGGCTCTTCTCATCGACCGGCCCGATCACCACCGGGTAGCGCGGGTCGTTGCCGCGCGGGTTCGCGGGACAGATGTTGCCCAGCCAATACAGCGTGCCGTTCGAGTGTCGGAACAGCTGCGACATGCTGCTGGGGGAGAAAAACAACTCGCCGGTGTTGTAGCGCCATGGCTGCACCGGTGTCCAGGTCCGGCCCTCGTCGTGCGACACGCTGAACCATCTGTAGCCGGGCAGCTCTGGCTTGGCGTCGTTGCTGCCGCGAATCACCATCAGCAGGCGCCCGTCGCGCACCTGCGCGACCGTGGGTTCGCAGCAGCCACGCGTGGAAGCGGTGGGTTGATTGGTGATCCGCGGCGAGATGTCCCACTCGATTCGGAGATCACCCGCCCCGGGCGACTCGTCCACCCATCGTCCGATCAGCACCGCCGCGTCGTGATAGGTGAACCCGCCGCCCGGGTTGTACAACTCCCCCTTGTCATCAACCGGCGACACCTGCACCGGGACGAGCAGGTTCCCGCCCGCGGTGCGGATCGTCTCCGACCCCTGGTCGCCCAGCATCACCGCGTTGCGCCCGACCACGACGCCCTCGAACGGCTTCTCCGGCGTGTACTGTCCCGGCCCGCCCTTCTGCACGATGTAGTCATCAACCAGATTGGTGCGGCTCCCGTCCAACGACACCCGGTAGCGCAGCCGGTAGTTCTTCATCCCCTCCTCGATCGCGTCGTCGGTCGGGAGCGTGGCCTCGAGCACCATTGTCAGCAGGCGCCCGTTGAGGCGGTCCACGAAACCCGAGAACACCCAAACGCGGTGCGTTCCGCGCGGCGTCTGCTTGACCATCGAGATCGACTCGAACGCCGACCAGGTGGCTCCGTTGTCAAGCGAGCGGGCCCGTTCCATCGAATCGATCAGATCGCTCTTGGTTTCAACCCCTCGCTGCCAGAGCTTCTCGACGCCCTCGCGGGCGCAATAGAACGAATCACCCCCGACGAGCGTGCCTTTGCCGGGCGAGCGGTGCAAAAGCTGGCGTTCAGCCTGAAACATGGAAATCTCCTTACGTGCCAACAATCCGATCCCCGCATCGCGTACGTTCCGAAGAACTTGCGCTCCTCCGGAAGTAACGGGTTGAACGAGAGGTACTGCGCCGGAATAATTTGATCGGTATCAATATTATCGCCCAATCGCCAGCGTCGCACCGGTTCGTTCCCGGCTATGGAGCGGTCGGCGCGCGCGGTTCTCCCTGCCTCCGAATCTGATTGACGTAGAACGGGCGCTGTCCGATCAGCTCATCGTTGGCGCGAATTTCGACCCAATACTTACCGGCCGCGGGGAGCGGCACGTCACGGAGAGTCGCCTGCGTGTCTGCGATGATGAGGGGACTGTCCAATTGAATCACGTCGGGCACTTCCAGGATGGTCTCACCGCTGCCGGCGTGGACAACGCACAGGCGCACGTCGTATCTCCCGCGGCCGTTTGTGACCGTGTACAGCACGGTTATCTTCGGGAAGCGGCAGGGGAATTGGGAGACGCCGAGCGCGTGAAAGGTGTTGATGATGATGAGGTTTGAACGCGCTTCGACTTTGTAGACGGCCTCGCACAAGATGATCGCGATGCAGGTGAGAGGTTCAGGCGCGTTCGATGATGAAACGGGCACGGCACTCAGTTTATCGTTACCAACGAGGGTGCGGAATGGCGCGCGCTCCAGCGCGGTCTGTTTGGCGCCACGCTGACGCCAGACGTTTGCCGATTTTTCCAGCGGCGTCTTCATTCGTTCTTCGTGTCGTCGTGCCTTGGTGGTGAATTCTTCCGTATCAGGCGGTTCTTTCCGTGACGCCCTCCAGCCCTCTCCCGGCGGGCGAGGGAGAGAGATCCTGTTCTTCTTCGCGCCTTCGCGCTTTCGCGGTGAAAAAGTTCCGCTATCCCGCGAAGTCGATGCGGCTTTTGTCGAGCATGAGGTAGCCCTCGGGGAGCTTGCTGCGCCAGACGGGGTAGTCTTTTTCCGGGCGGAGGCGATGCGGATCCCCGTCGAGCTTGCCCATGGGGACGATGTTCAGCGGCGTGAGAACAAAGAAGAGGTTGGAGTTGACGTCACAGAGGACTGTCTTGAGGGGGAGGCGGCTGTAGAAGTCGGAGCGGTCGTGGCGGGCGCCGAGGTGGGTCCAGTTGTTCTCGTCGGTGTTGAGGTGGAGGGTTTGCTCGGCGCCTTGCGGCGTGACGGTGATCGGCTGGGTGGTGAGGAGCCAGCCGGAGCAGAGGTTGTT
>JBBRCX010000066.1:0-25636 GCA_038204465.1 Tepidisphaerales bacterium
CCGGCCGCGGCGCCAAGCAGGCGATGACGATCAGCTATCAACAGGGCAACAGCATGGTGCAGGCCAACCTCGCCCTCACGGTGCCGGCGGGCAAGGAACTGGCGTTCATGCACCTGCACGCCACCGCCATCAACGCCGACGCCGGGGCGGCGTTCGTCAGCAACTTCAAGGAATCCAACTTGCTCAAGACCCTGCCGGCGCAGGTGCGAAAGATCCTGGTCAACTTCCCCGCCGCCGGCGGATTCGTGGGTGACATCGAAGTCCTGCGCGGCGATCTGCTGGACGTGGTGGAGCTCAAGGGCGGCGATCAGCTCAAGGGGACGATCAAGGAGCAGGCCTTCGAGCTGGCGACTTTCTATGGCCCGGTGAAGCTCCCCGCCGATCAGGTGGTGGGGCTGATCAACGCCGGCAGCTACCGCCCGCGGCAGTTGCTGGTCACCGCCGATGGTCAGGTGTTCGGCGGCCGCCTGAAGAAAGAGACGCTGGACCTGCAATTGTCCAGCGGGCAGGTGACGCAGGTGCCGCTCTCGCAGGTGATCCGGGCGGGTTATCGCAAGCGCGAGGGAGAGCCCAGCGAGTGGACGCTGGACAAGCCGATGGTGCTGATGCGCGGCGGGGAGCGGGTGGGGGTGAAGATGCCCGAAGGCCCGCTGGCGGTGCAGACCCGTTACGGCAAGCTGGAGCTCAAGCCCTCCAGCGTGGCGGCGGTATTGCTGCAGAATGAAGACAACGGCGTGCATCAGGTGCTGCTCACCGATGGCAGCCGCTTCGCGGGACTGCTGCTGGCCGACAGCTTCGAGATGTCGCTGGAGGCGGGGGGCCAGAGCGTGAAGTTCCCCGCGGGCGGCGTCTCCCGGCTGCAGTTGGCCGGGAAGGTCAATGAGCCGGAAGACTCCACCGCTACATTACAATTGTCCAATGGAGACCTGCTGGTGGGGACGCTCTCCGGTGCGTTGTCGGTGGAGACGGCGTTTGACACGCTGAGCATCAATGCGGCGGAGGTCAAGAGCCTGTCGCATCCCAAGGACAACCCGCTGGACGTGCAGGTGGGTCTGTGGGACGGCAGCAGCGTCAGCGGGCAGCTTCAGCAGGCGGAGGTGGGCTGCGATCTGTCGGCGGGGGTGAGCCTGAAGGTCCCGGTGGCGTTGATCGGCGAGTACAACCAGCCGCAGCCGCAGCCCAGCAAGCAGATGCTCGAGCAGATCAAGGCAGTGATCACGCAGCTGAACGCCGAGGACTGGAAGCAGCGCGATCGTGCCGAGGCGCAGCTGGTATCGTTCGGCCCGGTAGCGGCCGGCGTGCTCAAGCAACTGCGGGCCGACCAGCCCCCCGAAGCGCAGCAGCGGATCGATTCGGTGTTGAAGGAAATCGAGAAGAAGAAAACAGGAAAAGCGGGTGCCGCGCCCGCGACACCATCGCCGGTGAATATCGAGATGAATGGGGAGGAGTAGTAAACCGGTTTCTCGCGTCTCGCTCATGTAGGCGGCGCGGCGCTGCGTCCAGCGCTTCCACAGGTGTGGCCGCCATCATCCGCGGATCACGCCTGCGCGATCGGCGGGAAGCTTGGCGACGCCGCCGCCACAACTTCCGACAGCGTTTTGCACATCGCCTGGAAGTCGGCGGTATTGGAGAGGATCTCCAGCGCCTCTTCCATCGCCTGCAGCTCGGCCTTGCCGATCAGCACGCACACATCGTCGCACCCTTTGCGTTTGACTTCGACACGCCCCCGGCAGCAACTGACCTCGTTGTGCAGCTTGGCCAGTGCGCGACGGAACTGAGTGACGTCTAGCGTCTGAAAACCTTCAGCAGACATGGTTGTTCGACTCCCGCTTCAAAAACAAATGCCCATCATCCCCGCGAGGCAGGTACCCAACCTGCAGACCCGCAGAAGTGCATATGCTCTCCGGCCCCCAAAGGTTCGCTGACGCTCTGGAATTGAAACCGATCGGATCCCGAGGCGGGTTGCCGCGCCCCAAGCGCGGTCGCAGCAAGTTGCTGGCGCATCAGGGTTTATGTGGCATGATTTGGGCGGCAGTGAGCTGGGGTAAGGTTCTTCGACCTCGCCCGCTCAACTTGCCGTTTAGACTTGCTTGCGGAACTGCACCGCCATCTCATGCCGCCCGTTGCTCAAGGGGCG
Source organism: Tepidisphaerales bacterium (assembly GCA_038204465.1). Lineage (GTDB taxonomy): Bacteria > Planctomycetota > Phycisphaerae > Tepidisphaerales > Tepidisphaeraceae > JBBRCX01. Next base: position 2,138 of record JBBRCX010000066.1, read on the forward strand.
TGAGCGAACCACTTCCGCAATGTGAGTCGTCGTGCGGCTGCCGGGACCTTCCATCTCAATCTTGCACGTCTGACCGACCGCAAGGCTCTCGCGCAGCAGAAACGAAATCCCGCTGATGGAAAGGTCCCGCGTCGCGATCTCGTGCCTCGAGTTGGCGCTGGCGCCATCCAGAATCGTGAGCACCGCCTTGCCCTGCAGCGGCTTGCGGTTGTCGCGGCGGCGGTCAGTATGCTCGGGCAGCACCGCCGGGGGGCGTAACGGATCGGGGCGACTCATTCGTCTCCTTTTATCGTCTCGTTGGATCACAATGCTTCAACGCTCCGCAGACTCGACAGTAGAACGCCACACAGGGGGCTCTTTCGGATGCACCCCCACCCGCCGCTATCCCTGGCGGCGCGTGTGCTCTACGACTGTGTCGGGGAACCATCTTCAGCCGGGCCAACCGCTGGGTTCGGACGGTTCGAATGTCGTTGCGGCCCGATCCGGGCCGCACAGGCCGTTTTTGCCAAACGACAGCCGTCTCGTCATAATCCGACCCGCCACGTTCGGCCGGCGATGTTTATCCGAGCCCTGTTTGTACGCTGGAGAGGTGGAATGAACCATCCCCAAAGGCGGCTGATTATTGTCGCGACTCAGCGCGCCGCTGCAATCCCGCCCGCCCGAAGCGGGCGGATTTTGCGTTTGTTCCACGCTCCCGCCCGGTCCCTCCGGGGCCTTCTGCTGGCGCTTTTCGCCCTTTCGTTCCCAGTTTCCGCTTTCGCCCAAATCGACGAAGCTCAATTCCAAAACGACCTGAAGGCCATCGCCGCTCCCTCCAACCGCATTATCGGCACTGACGGATATGCGCAGACGGCCAGGTATCTTAGGGAGCAAATCCGCTCGCTTCCCGGCGCGGAACTCAAGGAACAGACCTTCCCGGTCATGGTGCCGGTCACTATCTCCGCCAAGCTTGCGCTTCCCGGCGCTGCTGGTGGCGCCCCGCAAACGGTCGACGTCTACCCCTTCTGGCCTGCCGGCGTTCGTCTCAACGCTACGCCGCCCGGCGGCATCAAAGGCGCGCTCGTCTATGTGAATGAGGCCGACTTCGAGGACATGAAGCCCGCGGCCCTCAAGGGCAACATCGCCATCGTCGAGGCGAGCAGCGCCGGGCAATGGAACCAGGCCGCTTATTTCGGAGCGCGGGCGATCGTCATTCTTGGCACGCCTGAGACGAACAACTATCACCTCCGCTCGCACGACCTGCTGGTGCCGGTGAATGTTCCGCGCTATTACGTGCCCGCCTCGCCGCTCGCCGATTCGCTTCGCAAGCCGCCCCCGGGCGATGCGACGATCACTGCGAAGATCAACTGGGTCCGCAGGACCGCGACGAATCTTTACGCCTTCGTAAAACCGCGTACGCCTGTTCCGGCCGGGTGGCAGGAAGGGCAACCCAACCCGGGCGCGCTGATGATCAGCGTTCCCTATGACTCGAGCGGATTCGTTCCCGATCTCGCGAAAGGCGCATCTCAAGCCGTGCAGACCGCCAGCGGCCTGGCGCTGCTGCGCGACCTCTCGAAGCACCCGCTGGATCGCCCGGTACTGCTCTTCTTCAGCGGCGCCGACAGCATTCAGTTTCTCGGCTCGCGCAATATGTTCCTCGCGCTCGCGGAGGCGCCGACTGCCGCACAGACGGAGATCGACAAGTATCTGAAGTGGGACTCCGACGCGCGCAAGCAGCTCGCGCGCCTGAGGGAGATCCAGCCGGATCCGCGCGCGATCGATCCGAAAGCCGAAATCGATGGGGTCGTCGTCGCGCGGCTGACCAAACTCATCGAAACCGATTTCACCCAGGACCAGGACAAGCTCTTCCGATTTCGAAAGCGCGGCGCGGATCAGGTCGACAAGAACGAGCTCGCGAGGCTCGAAGACGCTCAGCTTGTCCTCAGCCAGCTTCGATATCTGCTGCGCGAGCGGCCCAAAGAGCTCGCCGGCATTTATCTTGAAAAGGCGATCTACTACATCCAGCAAGCAATCCGCCAGCTCGGCGACGGGAGCGGCCCCGGGCTCATCCGCGACTTCGAGGACCGCGCCAACCAGCTCCAGCAGCGCATCGATCTTTACGGGTGGCTCGCCGACAGCCTGCAACTGCCCAAGGCCGACCCGGCAAGCGTCATCAAATCCCGGCTCATCGAGATGGAGGTCGCGCTCGACTTCTCGAGCAATGGCCGCCGCGTCGGGCCCATGTTCTTCGGCCAGTACCAGAAGTCGGCCAACATCCACCAGATCCAGGATTACAAGGACTGGCTGACGAAGCAGGCGGATGCAAAGCGCCGATTCGCATCGGCGCAGGACCGCTGGTCGCGCGATCAGAGCGCCGACGCCGCCGCCGAGCTGAAGCAGGCGCAGGGCGATGCCGAAGCCGCGCGTTGGTGGGATGAAATCCGCGGCGTCGTCGATCTTGACCCGCTCGGCGGGTCGCGCTCCGCCGCAAGCTGGCTCGGCAGCGCCATGCCGATCGGATCGGAGATGGCGCAGGCGTGGGGCGTGCCGGGCATCACGCTGATGACGCTGGACGACCTGCGTCTGCGGCGCGACACGCCCACCGACACGCTCGCCCACGTCGATACCAACAACATCCTTCGTCAACTCCGCGCCGTTCGCACGCTTCTCTGGCATGCCTGGAACGACCCGCGCTTCAAGGGACAGCGCGAGCTGCGCCAGGAGCGCGTCGGCTTTGAAGGCCAGGTGGTCGCCGAGGCAGCGGGGCGGCCCGTCCCCGACCTGCCGCTCCCGAACTACCTCGCGACTTACTATCACGTTTCCGGCGCGGCGCCGATCCCGCCGCTGGGTGGCATCGGTTGGACCCTTGGCGTGCGCCGCTGCGAGATTGCCGACTGCGACACGGAGGGAAGATATCGTTTCGAGGGTCTGCCTCAGCTCGGCCCCGACCCGATCATGCGCGTTGTCGCCGCCGAGGTCTATCGCGTCGAGCAGAACACCGGCGTCATCACCGGCGTCACCGACCTTGGAAAGAACGGGCCGCTCACAGGCAACCTCTACGTCGATCTGCATCCGACGGCCATCACGCCGATCCGCAACGAAGTCTTCGAGTGCGTTGAGTTCTCGCTCATCGGCCTCTACGATCCGCAGTTCCTGCAGACCCTGGCTGCTCTGATCCCGCTGGACGCGCGGCGCAATTCCGCGCCGCAGCGCTACAACTTTCTGCTTTCCAACCAGATGTGCGCGGGATACGCCGAGCCCGATTCCAAGCTCTTCCTGCTGTTCCGCTACGGCACCATCGGCAACCGCCTGGTGCTGCTGGACATGAAGGACCCCGCCAGCGCCAAGCCCGGCACACAGGGCGACAGCGCCATCGACGCCGCCAACGGTTTTGAGGTCGATCGCCTGCGCATCGATGCGCCCCCCGAGCGTGCCATCGGCCCGCTCGCCTCGGTGACGGCGCAGGACTTCTGGCGGCTGAATGAGATCCGGCTGAACGATTACCGGAAAGTCGGCGTCGCCAGCCCGCTCATCGACTCAATGCACAGCGACGCCAAAGCCCAGATCGATGCCGCAAAGACGGCGGAGCAGGGCGGCACGGCTGCCAACCTCATCGAGCGCGCCACCGCCGCCTGGGCGAACGAGGCGCGCGTGTATGCCGCCGCTGCTGACATGGCCAACGACGTCGTGCGCGGCGCCATCTTCCTGTTGCTGCTGTGCGTGCCGTTCTCCTTCTGCATGGAGCGGCTGGTTGTCGCGTCGCCCAACATCTACAAGCAGCTCACCTGGATGGGCGTGATCTTCGCGCTGATGACGCTGGCGCTGTGGGCGTTTCATCCCGCGTTCCGCATCAGCTCCAACCCTCTGATCATCATTCTGGCGTTCGCGATCATCTTCATGTCGATCGTGGTGATCAGCGTCGTCTACAGCAAGTTCGACACGGAGCTGAAGCGCATCCGCAGCGGGCGCGGCGAAGTCGAGGGCGCCAGCTTCGCGCGCGCCAGCGTCCTGATGAGCGCCGTGCAGCTCGGCATCGCGAACATGCGCAAGCGCAAGTTCCGAACCCTTCTCACCGCCATCACCATCGTGCTCATCACCTTCGCCGTCCTCTGCTTCACCAGCTCCACGCGTTACCTCAGCACCACGCGCCTGCCCACGTCGGTCCAGACGCGTTTCCCCGGACTGCTGCTTCGCCAGCGCGGCTTCCGCAACGTGCCGGCCGCCGCCATCAACAACCTCAAGACGGTGCTCGCCAAGCACCCATCGCCGGATGGAAAGCCGTGGCAGATCGCCGAGCAGTGGTGGTGCGTCAATCCCAACGATCCCAACGAGCAGACCAATGTCGTCGCGTACGGCCCGGACCGCCGCGCGAAGCAGGATTGGTCTGCCGCCTCCTGGGAATCTCGCCCGCGCGTCTTCTCCGCCAGCGCGGTGCTTGGGCTCTCCCCAGGCTACTCGCAGCTCAAGAGCGGTCCGGGCGACGCGCCAATCGTCGAGGTGATCGGGAAGAAGGCATTCGATCGCCTGGAGAACGGGGAGCAGAACATCATCTACTTCAGCAGGCCCATCGCCGAGCAGCTCGGCGTCCGCGAGGGCGACACCGTGCAGGTGGGGGGGCTCGATCTCGAGGTGGCCGCGATCTTCGACTCCGACGAGTACGAGCAGAAGGTGACCACGATTGCCGGCGAGCCGCTTTCGCCGCTGAACTACCGCACCGGCTCACTCGATTCCGGCGGGCGCGAGCTCAAGGACGAGCAGGTGGAGTCGCTCGACCTTGACGCGCAATCCAGCGCCTCGGAGCTGTCCAGCGCCTACGAGCACCTGCCTCCCACGCAGTTCGTCATCGTTCCCGCCGGCACCGCCAAGCTCCTCACCAATGCCTCGCTCCGCGGGCTCACTCTCCGCGCCAGGGACGAGAAGCAGGTTGCCGACCTGAGTGATGAGCTGAGCAAGCGCTTCGCGATCGCCATTTTCGCGGGCTTCAATGACGGCGTGAAGCTCGTCGCAGCCGGCAACAGTCTGCCGCAGGTGAGCGGCGCGCAACAGGTCGCGATCCCGCTGACCATCGCGGGGCTGATCATCTTCAACACGATGATGGGCTCCATCGCCGAGCGCCGCCGGGAAATTCATGTCTACACGTCCCTCGGCCTCGCGCCGCTGCACGTGGGCGCGCTGTTCGTCGCCGAGGCCCTCACCTACGGGCTGCTCGGCACCGTCTTTGGCTACGTGATCGGGCAGTTGGTCGGCACCTTGCTCACGCACTTCCACCTGCTGGGCAACGTGACGCTGAACTACTCAGGGACCAGCGCCATTCTCACCATGGGGCTCATCCTCCTGATCGTGCTGCTCAGCGCCCTCGTCCCGGCGCGGCTCGCCAGCAAGATCGCCGCGCCCAGCATCGAGCGCAACTGGAAAGTGCCGCTTCCCAAGGACGACCACATCATCGCGCCGCTGCCTTTCACAATTAACAAGACTGCCGCCGACGGCGCGCTCGCTTATCTGGCGGACTACTTCGACGCGCACCAGGAGGGGAGCATCGGCACATTCTCCGCCGGCCGGGTGGAGGCGTTTACCTTCGAAGACGGGGCGCTCGCGGGCGCTTCGCTTCCGCCGGGGGTCCCGGACAAGTCGCGCGGGCTCAAGACGGTCATTTGGCTGACGCCTTTCGACCTGGGCGTTCGCCAGCATTTCATGCTCCTGATTCATCCGGGTCAGTATCCGGACATCTATGAAGTGCAGGTGGTGCTGCAGCGTCTCAGCGGCGGCGACAAGGACTGGTACCGCATGAACCGCGCGTTCCTCACCAGCCTGCGCAAGCAGTTCCTCCAGTGGCGTTCCCTCTCGCCGCAAAAGATGCTGCAGTACGTGGAAGAGAGCCGCAAGCTGTTCCGATCCGCGCCGCCGGCGCCCATCGTCACCACGGCCGCGACGGAAGACGTGAGACTCGCGTGAATGGTTGATTTTTGAATTTCAATTTGCGATTTGCGATTGAGGACAAGATGACGGAAGAACAGTTGCTCCGACGGACCAAGCAGTTCGCGCTCCGAGTGATGAAGCTTTCCGGTGCATTGCCAAATACTCCAACCGCAAGGACGATTGCACCACAGCTAGTGCGCTCTGGAACATCGGTCGGCGCCAACTACCGCGCTGCCTGCAGAGGGCGTTCTCGTGCGGAGTTCGCGGCAAAGCTTGGCGTCGTCGAGGAAGAAGCTGATGAAAGCGCGTACTGGATGGAACTCATTACCGAAGGAAGTCTCCTCCGGGAGTCACTTGTTCGGCCGCTGCATGATGAAGCAATCGATTTGACGAAGATCACGGCCTCTTCGCGGATCACCACCATCGCGCGCACTGCAGCGGGGGGCCTCAATCGCAAATCGCAAATCGCAAATCGCAAATGAAAGAGGACGCCGAACTTCAACAATACCGCGAGATGATGCCCCCTCCCGACCACTGGGAGGATGGGTTCGGCATCAAGGCGATGATCGGCGGCGTGTTCGTCGGCCTGATCATGACGCCGGCCAGCATGTACATGGGGCTGGTGCAGGGCGCCGACATCGGCGCCGCCGCCCAGTGGGTAACGGTGATCCTGTTCATCGAAGTGGCGCGGCGGTCATTTACCCAGCTGAGCCGCCCGGAGATTTACGTCCTGTTCTACATGGCAGGCGCGAGCCTGGTTTCCGGCAGCGGGTTGCTGTGGAGCCAGTTCCTGGTGCAGAGCGAGTCGCTGCGCTCGGCGGGACTGGCGCAGCACATCCCGTCGTGGGTTGCGCCGCAGTCGCCGGAGGTGTTGGGGCAGCGGTCATTTTTCAATGCCGCCTGGGCGGTGCCGATCGGGCTGATGGTGCTGGCGATGGTCGTGCAGCGGCTGGACCATTTCGGGCTGGGGTACGTGATGTACCGGCTGACGAGCGACGTCGAGCGCCTGCCGTTCCCCATGGCGCCGGTCGGCGCCATGGGCATTACGGCGCTGGCGGATGCCTCCAGCGGGCAGCAGACCTGGCGCTGGCGGGTGTTCAGCTTCGGCGCCGTGCTGGGGATGGCGTTCGCGGTGGTCTACACCGCGCTGCCCGCGGTGACGGGCGCATTCCTGCCCGCGCCGATCATGATTTTTCCGCTGCCGTTCAAAGACCTGACGCTCAATACGCAGGATTTCCTGCCGGCCGTCCCGGTCATGCTCAGCTTCAACATCGGTCTGCTGCTGGTGGGCATGGTGCTGCCTTATTCCGCGATGATCGGTGGCTTGATCGGGCTGGTGGTCACGATGATCGCCAACCCACTTCTGCATAAGTATGGGATCCTGAACAAGTGGGCGCCGGGCGTCGATGCGCTGCGAACGATCAACGCCAACTACCTCGACTTCTATCTTTCCTGGGGACTGGGGCTCACCGCGGCGATCGCGATCATCGGGTTCTGGAGCGTCTTTCGCTCGCTGGCGGTGCGGAAGAAATCACTCGACCAGACCGCGTCCGCAAAAGTCGACTGGAGCGCGCTGTTCCGACCGCCCGCGGGGCGCGGCGACATCTCCATCTGGATCGCCGTCGCGATTTATGTCTTTTCCACGACCGTGACGATCTCGACCGCGTACTTCCTTTTGCAGTCGGCGCACAAGGCGAATCCGCTCAACAGCGCCGTCTCGCCGCTGTTGATCGGGATCCTCATCTTTTACGGATTCGTTTACACGCCGATCCTGAGCTACGTCTCGGCCCGGATGGAGGGGATCGTGGGGATGAGCGTGACCATCCCGTATGTGCGCGAGGCGACTTTCATTCTCACCGGCTACAAGGGCGCCGCCATCTGGTTTGCGCCGTTTCCGCTCTACAACTATGGCGAGCAGACGCGCTACTTCCGCACCACCGAGCTGACCGGAACCAAGATCTGGTCGATGGTGAAGGCGGAGGCATTTATCCTGCCGATCGTCCTGATCGCGACGATCCTGTTCAGCCAGTTCATCTGGCGGATCGCGCCGATTCCAAGCTCCGCATTCCCCTATGCCCAGCAGTTCTGGGAATTCAATGCATACCGGTCAGCCATCATCATCGGCAGCACGATGCCCGGCGGCGAGCACGGTGCATTCTTCGAGGCGTTCAAGCCGCTCTATATCTGCATCGGGCTGGGGGTGGCGCTGGTGCTGTACGGCGGGCTGTCCGCGTTTGGGATGCCGGTCTTCCTGTTCTATGGGATCGTGCGCGGGTTGGACCAGAGCACGCCGGCGGACATTGTTCCGCAGTTCGTCGGCGCCTTGCTGGGCAAGCACTATTTCGAGAAGAAGTTCGGGAACAACTGGAAGCAATACATCGTCGTCTTCGCCGCCGGGTTCGGATGCGGCATGGGGTTGGTGATGATGCTGAGCCTCGGTCTGGTATTCATGAGTAAAGCGGTCTTCCAATCCACCTTCTGACGTGGCGCTGCGCGCGAAGGGGTCACCACGAAGGTCGCACCAACGCCTCGCGCCGCCGGTTTAGCCGTCGCGCCCACGCGACGCATTGCGAGCTTTGTATGATCCGCGCCGCGGACCGTCCCTATGCCCAACTCAAAGAGCCTTGCCTCCGCCCCCCGAATCCCTGCGAACTTTTTCGCGTGGCAGGGCTGGCGCCTCGACCTTCCCCCGCGGTGGAATCCCGTCAAGCTCGAAGGCGATCACGACAAGGGCTTCGCGCTCTTCGCAGACCTGGTGCGTCCGCGCCTCGGGATCCGCTGGAACAAACAGCGTCGCGGCCGCCTCAAGCTCGACGCCTGGATTGGGCGCGTGCTGCGCGACGAGGTGGGGCGGCTAGCGGCCGAAGAGGCCAAGCCGCTCCCGATGCCCGACGACATCTGGCAAGGCTCTACCCTCTACACTGAGCCGCAACCGCCCGGGCGCGACGTCTGGATCGGCTACAGCCGGAAATCCGATCGTCTCGTCCAGCTGATCTATCACGCGCACCGCCGCGAGCGCCTGCTGGCCGACACCATCCTGCCGACGCTGGTCGATCTTCCTCAAGACCAGCCCATGCCCTGGTCGGTGTTCGAGTTGAGCTGCATCATCCCACCCGGCTTCCGCCTGCACACGCACCGCCTCAACGCCGGTGATTTGTCCCTGACGTTTCTTCAAAGGCGTCGCGGCGCACCGCGGCAGGTGAGCGTGCGGCAAGTGGCCGTCGCCGAGTTGGCGCTGAAGCGCATGCCGATCGAGAAGTGGCTCGATGATCAGCAGCGCGGCAGCCGCAAGTTCTACAGCCGGGCAAGAAAGACAACGCCGCTCGAGCTCGCGCTCGGAGAGCGCGAGCTCGCCGGAATCTCCCGGCTGCTCAAGCGGCGCTGGCGCTTCTTCTTCATGTTCCGACTCCCGAGCCGGTTCATCACGTGGGCCCTGCACGACGAAGCACGGGACCGCCTGGTCTTTGTGGAGGGTTCAGACGAGCAATTGGTGCGCGACGTCGCCGCGTCGGTCGGCCATGCCGCCGGCGTTTCCGCCGACGCCGACAGGGCGTTAGACAACGAAGGCGCTGATTCGGAGTAGCACAAGGGTTCCCCTGCGTCCTGGCAGCACAAGCCGCGCGAGTATGAAGCGCAAGCCATGCCGCACTATGATTAGTCGATGCTCTTTCCGAAGAAAAAGCCGCTGCTGACCCCTCAGCAGTCGCTGGCGGCCAAGCCGCTGCGCCTCGTGACCAGCGAGATGCAGATGACCGAGAGCGGCGGGGGGCGGTTGAAGGTGCCGCTCCATCAGACGCGCTGGACCGGCTGGCTCTTCCGGATGCCGGATGGCGCGACCAAAACATTCGAGTTCGACGCCATGGGCATCCTCGTCTGGGAACAATGCGATGGAAAAACCAGCGTCCAGCAGATCATCCGGAGGATCGCCAAACGCTATAATCTGAGCCTGCGCGAAGCCGAAGTTTCAACCCGCCAGTTTCTCCAGATGCTCGCGCGCAAGGGCCTGGTGGGGATGTCGATCAAGAGTGAGCCGCGCGAGGCCGCGGGTTCGCGGGAAGCGGTCTGACGGATACGGAACAACGCATGACAAGTGTGCCAGCCTCCCACCCCAGACCGCTCGGCGTCCAACGGCAGATCTCATTGCCCTTGATCAAGGCCCTGGAGATTTCCTACAAGAACATCCGCATGCGCCTGAGCCGCAGCCTGCTCGTCACCAGCGGCATCGTGCTGGCCCTGGCCTTCCTCATGTCCATCCTCACCTCCGACGCGCTGACCAACGGCATGCGCTCCTGGGTGGCCGCCGCCCCCTCCAGTCCGCGAATGAAAGAGCTCGAACGGCGCCGCGATGCGCTCGATGCGCAGCGCAAGCCCATCGAAGCCGAGCTTCACGCCGCCCCCCACGCCGCCGGGTCGGGGAAGTTCGACGCCAAGGCGCATTTCAAGCTGGATCTGGCCGAGTTGCAGAAGCAGACCGGCCCGCTGCCGATGGTGCCGGCCGAATTAGAGGCAGCCCTGGGTAACTGTCCGGATCTCGTGCCCAGGTTTGACGAATGGGTGCGCATCAGCCGCGAATTGGAAGACGCTCAGCAAAAGATCAAGGCGCCGCAGGTCCTTTCGGCGAAGATGCAGGCCAACGGCGTCCCGACGACGCCTCAGGAGATCGAAAGCAACCGCATCCAGACCCGATGGCTTCTGTCGCTGGCGTTGCTCGTCGCGTTCGTCGGCATTCTCAACGCGATGCTGATGAGCGTCACCGAGCGCTTCCGCGAGATCGGGACGATGAAGTGCCTGGGCGCCCTCGACGGATTCATCGTCAAGCTCTTTCTGCTCGAGAGCCTCTACCAGGGGCTGGTCGGAACGGTGCTGGGAGTGCTCTGCGGCTGGCTGCTCAGCCTCCTGGCGACCTGGACCTCCTATGGCGAATTCACCTGGAAGGCCAACGCCGGGCGCTCGATCGGAATGGCAGCGCTGCTCTGTCTTCTGGTCGGTGTCGGGTTGACCGTCGCCGCCGCGGTCTATCCCGCCTGGCAGGCCGCCCGCATGCAGCCCATCGATGCCATGCGGGTCGAGGCATGAGCGACTCTGCCTTGCAACCCGATCACTCGCATGGAAGATCGAGCTTTGCGCCGGTTGATGGAATCAGATGGATGGTGTCCGGGAATGTCGCTTCATCCGCCGGTTTAGCCGTCGCGCCCACGCGACGTTTCGATTGATCGGTTAAGACTGCCTTCGGAGTGTTTCATGACCCAGGAGATGACCGACTCGACTTCGACGCCCCCACCCGACGACAACGGCGCGGGCGCTAACAATGGCGGCGGCGCCGCCGTCGCCACCGCGCCCGGCGACGGCAGCGGCGGACCGCTCTCGCTCTCGGAATACACGGTCCGCACCATCGACGTCAAACGCATGTACAAGATGGGGACCGAAGAGGTGCACGCGCTCAAGGGCGTCACGATCTCCGTCAACCGCGGCGAATACATCTCCATCATGGGCCCCTCCGGCTCCGGCAAGAGCACGCTCTTCAACATGATCGGAGGCCTCGACAAGCCCTCGGAGGGAAAGGTCTACATCGACGAGGTCGACATCGCGCAGCTCGACAGCTACGAGCTGGCGTGGATGCGCTGCCGCAAGATCGGATACATCTTCCAGACGTTCAATCTCATTCCGGTCATGACCGCGCTGGAGAACGTCATGCTCCCGATGATCTTTGCCGGCCTGAAGACCGCCGACGCGCAGGAGAAGGCCGCCGCCATCCTCAATCGCGTCGAGCTGGGCCACCGCCTGATGAACAAGCCCAGCGAGATGTCAGGCGGCCAGCAGCAGCGCGTCGCGATCGCCCGCGCCTTCGCCAACGACCCCGCGATCATCCTGGCCGACGAACCCACCGGCAACCTCGACCTGACCACCGGCACGCTCATCATCGAGCTTCTGCGCCAGCTCAACCGCGAGAGCGGCGTCACCATCATCAGCGCCACCCACGACCACAAGATGCTGAAAGTCTCCGACCGAATCATCTGGATCCGCGACGGCAAGGTCGACAAAATCCAGAAGCGCGAAGACGTCAAGATCGAAGAAGGCAGCATCGAGGGCGCGGGCGGGCAGGAGCTGCACTAACCTCAGCGTTCGGTGAGCCTGCTCCTCTTGCTCGCGGCCGAACGTTGGTGATCGGCTGATGGCGGAATCGGCAGCGGAAACCATCCGTGCGTCGCGGTCCGGATTTAATTAAGTTCAGAAGATCGCTTCGCTCTTGCGCATGGGCGGGACGCCCATGCCACGTGAAGACGCGCGCGAACCGCGTCCAAGGGGATGATGATCGGCACGCGAATCGGGCGGCTGGGATGGTTCAGCGCCGGCGACCCGCCATCAGCGCCAGAAGACCAACGCCAAGGACGGCGCAGGTGCCCGGCTCCGGGACCGGCGTGGGGTTGTCGTAGCTCAACGAATCCAGGAAGGTGTCGGATGTGCCGGCGCCGAGGCCGGATTGGTCGAAGATGACCTTGCGGATTCCGGTGCCGGTGATGGAAATGGGACCGAACGAAACGGACAGGGCCGTCTGGGTGCCGATCAGGTTGTTGCTGATGTCGTAGGCGCGGAGGCGGATGCCGTCGGTGTCGCCGCCGCCGTCGCCGAAGACGGCGCTCACGGTGCCGTTCACGACGACCGGCGATACGCCATCGCTCATGTCAACGAACGTCACCTCGATCGGCGAGCCATAAAATGCGTAGTTCGCGAATGGGTTGGAGGTGGGGTCTGTGCCGTAGATGCCGGGAACGTTCACCCCGTTGTCGCCGAAGGTGACAAACGGCATCGTCGAGGAAAACGTCACGCCGTGGCTCAGCGCGAGTTGGTTGGTGATCGACGTGTACTGCGGCTGTTCCGTTCCGTCCACCGTGATCACGCCCCGAGCCACGCCCACGAACGCCAGGGCCGCACAACGCCGACGCAGAATGTAATCGCGCGCATCGATCTCCTCCTCTTGCCGGATGCGGGAGCGCATCGCGGCTGGCTTTCGAAATGTCCGGTTCGTCCTGCTGAGATGCCCATCACCCGACGAGCGCATTGTACCGAAACTTGCTTCCAAAATCGCCAACTGCCCGACGCGATAAGTGACAGCGCAAAGCACGGCACCCGTCCTGGGGACGGGTGCCGGCGATTCGGATCGTTGAGGCGGGTTATTGGGCGGCCGTCGCCATGCGACGGACCAGCGTGGCTTTCATTCCTTTTGGGCCATCCTCGGCGTCGTACTCAACCGTTTCATTTTCCTGCAGCGTCTTGAATCCCTGGCCTTCGATCACCGAGTGGTGAACGAAGATGTCCTTGCCAGCCTCAGACGCGATAAACCCGAACCCCTTCTGGTCATTGAACCACTTGACCTTGCCGGTGGCCATGGGAGCCACTCCTTTCAACAGACGTGTGCGAGATGGATTGTGTTAGATGCCCCTCTCGCGGAACTGCGGCACGAACACTCCCGTCGAGCCCTTCCCGAGCGGAATGCGCCCCTCGTGCCCAAGGGACGGCATTGATCGGAATCCAAGGATATCAAGTAGGTTATGGAACACAAAAAATTGCGGAGTTCATGCCACGCCCCTGCGGACCCGCCTTATCAGCAGGTTATCCACAATGGAGGTTATGGTGTTGTGCGGGCGAAACATCCCCTCACTCGCCTCGCGCCGCTCGCCAAGACCTCGATGGAGCACCCCCTCTTTATGCTACCGATCAACGGTACATTCGATGATAACTGTCCGAGAAGCCGTCACTTAGCTCAGATCTCCGTTTCTCCACACGAGCGCCCCCTCCATTTCGAGCTATTCTGGACAGACCCGCCAGAGCGCAAAGTCTGCCTCATTCCACACCTGCGCTTGTCCACGAGTTATCCACATTGGGGCTGGCTTGCTTTACCAGCGCGCTCCCCACACACTATCGCCCCCTCGCAACCGACCGCTGACTGAATGAACCTGCTCGAGGCCACGAGACTCGTCAAAGCGTATAACGGCCGCACCGTCGTCGACGAAGTCAGCTTTGTCATCGCCCAGGAGGAGATCGTCGGTCTGCTCGGCCGCAATGGCGCCGGCAAGACCACCACCTTCCGCATGATCCTCGGCATGGTGACGCCCGACCGCGGCGCGGTCGCGTTCGACGCCAGCGATATCACCCACCTGCCGATGTATAAACGCGCCCGCCTCGGCATCGGATATCTCTCCCAGGAGCGCAGCGATTTCCGCCGGCTCACTGTCTGGCAGAACCTCCAGGCAATCCTCGAAACGCAGCGAATGTCGCGCAAGCAGCGCATTGACCGGGCGGAACTGCTCCTCGAGCAATATGGCCTGCTCAAGCAGCGAAATCAGCCCGCGGAGACGCTCAGCGGCGGCGAGCGCCGCAAGCTCGAGATCTCCAGGGCACTCGTCACCAACCCGCGCCTTATTCTCCTCGATGAGCCATTCAGCGGCGTCGATCCGATCGCGGTGGAGGACCTTCAGCGCGAAGTCATCCGCCTGAAGCGCGAGTGGGGCAAGAGCGTTCTGATCACCGATCACAATGTCGCCCAGACCCTCAAGGTCTGCGACCGCGCCCTGATCATTGGCGATGGTCGCGTCCGCTTCGAGGGATCGCCCAAGGCGGTCATCAACGACCCCGGCGTCCGCGCCGAATATCTGGGCAATATCTTCCGCGGCGATGAGTTTGACGACCGGTAACCCGCAGCCCACTGCAACCTTCCGGACTTCCAGCCATCTAATGCATATCATTGAATGCTCTGCCGGCTCGGCAGCGCTGCATCCGGACCTTCATCGAAAGACACTCATGCACCCCCTGCCCCGCTCGCTCTGTGCTTCTGTCGTATTAGCGCTCGGCGCCCTCGCCTTTACCGCGCCTCCCCTTGCCGCCGCGGATGAGACCGATTCGCCGGCTACCACTCAAGCAACCCAGCCGGTGGATGCCACCCAGCCGGCCGACACCCAAAGCGCTGCCGCTCCAGCCACCCAGGGCGCGGTCGTCAAAACCACTGTTATGAGCTCTTCGGCGCGCGAGGAACTGGAAAAAGTCAAAGACGCCTACCAGAAGCTCACCGCGCTCAAGATGGCCGGTACTTTCACCCTGGATCTCGACGTCGACGGCCAAAAGCAAAAGCACGCCGTCTCCTTTACCTCCGAGTTCCAGCCGCCCAATAAGTTTCGTCATCAGGCGCAGGACGACGTCATCATTGGTTCCACCGGAGAAAAGCTCTTCGCCTACGGTCGCATGTCCAACAGCTACGCCACCGCTGACGCGCCCAAAGATCGCGTGGTCGTGAAGGACCTCCCGCAGCCGATGTCGCGGCTGCTCGATGGGCAGAACCCGGCGATGTGCGCCGCGCTCAGCAAGGACCCGCAGGCTTATCTTTGCGAAGGCATCACCCGCGCCGACCGCGTCGATGACGTCAAAGTCGGCGATCAGAACTGCACCGCGCTGCGGCTCATTACCAACTCCGGAGACAGCGTCGATCTTCTGATTGACCCGACCACCCACCTGCTGCGCCGCGTGTCCATGGATATGACCAGGATGCTCGAAGCGAAGAAGGCATCCGACGTCCGCACTGCGCGCTACACGATCGACTACACCGAAGTGAAGCGCGACGCCGACGCGGCGCCCGCCGCCGATGCTTTCGCCTGGACCCCGCCGGCCGGCGCCCGCGAGGCCGCTGCGCTCACCGATGCCTTGAGCGCCGGCGGCGCGCCGGGCGGTGAAGCCACCGCCCTCGAGCAGAAGCCCGCTCCCGACTTTTCCCTGGAGACCATCGACGGGACGAAGGTCTCCCTCGCCGACCTCAAGGGCAGCGTCATCGTCCTCGACTTCTGGGCCACCTGGTGCGGCCCCTGCCGCGCCTCGATGCCGCATGTCAACAAGATTTACGAGGACAACAAGGCCAAAGGACTCAAGGCCTTCGCCGTCAATATCCGTGAAGAAAAAGACGACGTGGAAGCGTTCATCAAGGAAAACAAGCTCACCATTCCGGTCCTGCTTGATAAGGACGGGAAAACCGCGAGCGCCTACGAAGCTCAGGGCATCCCGGAGACGGTCGTCATTGGCAAAGATGGGATAATAAGGAACGTCTTCGTTGGCGCCGGCCCGGACAGCCCAGAGAAACTGCGAGCGGCTGTCGATCAAGCGATGAAGTAGAGAAACAAGCCGTCGTAAAATCCTCTTCCGGTGGCCAGCATTGGCGTCGCCAGTTTCGAGCCCGGCCGGCCCTTCAAGGAAGCTGCCCACTTCTGAAAGCCGCTGACTTGGCGGTCCATGCCGCGAAGCTCCGGCCACAACTGCGTCCGCGTCTTCGCCCTCCGCAAGCAGATCGCGTCCACCCCCGCCGCTGCCTGAGTGCTCGCCCCGCGGCGGTCCCTTTGCATTCACTGCCGCTGCAGCCGTCCCAGCAGCACGAATGCAATCACCAGGTTGATCACGTTGCCGCTCCAGATCAGCCCGAGCCCCAGCTGGATTGGATTGCCGTGTTTCGGGAAGTCCGCCGGAATACTGCCGCACGTGCGCTGCCCGGCGATGATCAGCGTGATCGACAGCAGCGCGGGAATGAAGCTTACCGCGAACGCCGTCAGGAAGTTCCCGCTCTTGAACATCATCCCCAGTGCGCAGCCAAGCAGCACCAGGATGAAACAACTGATGGCGAACGACGCCCGGCTGTGGCTCTCGCTGCGGATGTCGTTCTGCAGCACCATATGCTCGCGCCGAAGCTTCTCCTGGTTTCCGGTGCCGGCGGCGGCGGGGGAGAGGTAATACTCAGCCTTGTGCGATCCCAGCGCCACCACATCCGCGGGCATCGGCGTCTTGATCGTGTACGGGATCATCTTCCGCGGGACCGGGCCATCCTTGGTCTGCATCATCACGTCGTAAAGCTCGAGGTTCAGATCCATCAATTGCGATTGTGAGTTGGCGTCCGCCGTCATCCGGATCTCCTTGCCTTCCAGATTGAGAGTTTGTCCGACTCCCTCGCGATGCAGGTGCACGTGCCGCGCCGGGTTCGTCGGGTCCGAATTGACCAACAGGGCGCCATTCTTCTCCAGCGCCGACACCGCACCATCCAACTCCAGGACGTAGCGTTCGTCGCCCGAGGCGAACACGGCGCGGCGCTGCGCTGAATTCAGCGCGTCGCGCACCCCGTGCAGGTATTTGAACATCTGCTCCTGGCTGCGAAACCGATCGACGGTCGCGCGGATCCTCCTGCTCTCGTCCGGGTTCGCGTACAGCCTCTGAAGCTGCCAGACGTTCATGAATTTCACGTCCTCATGGATCGGCGACTCCCGCATGATTGGCCCGAACTGCGTCTCCTTCACTCCCCCCTGCGTGCCGCCGCCGAACTCGCGGGCGAACTTGCTCCCGCTGCGAAGCGCCACCGTCATCTTCACCGCTTCGTCCGCGTCCGTCTGCGAAATGCTGATCGTCGCATCGCTCGCTACATAAAACTCCTTCGCGACCAGATAGCGCGGATTGCTCTTGTCGGGCCGGTCGAAAGTGGTGATCGTCGGGCTCTGCAGCACGACAATCTGCTCTCCCGGCAGGCTGGTCGCCGGGAGATAGGCGCCCTGGGCGAATACCGTGATCCGGTCGAGCCGGAACTGGTGCGTCCGCTCGATCCGGTTTGCGACGATCTTTGCAAGGTTTGAGTAAACGACCTTCTCCACCTTGTAGGTGTAGACCGGAACGATGAACAGCAGAAAGAGCGAGCTCATGATCGCCACCACCAGCCCGAGCACGACGGCCGGCGAGGAAATCCACAGGTTGCTGATGCCCCCGGCCCGGCAGGCGGTCAATTCGTTGTCCGCCGACAGGCGCCCATAAACGACAGTCGTTGCGAAAAGGGCCGCCACCGGCAGCGAATACGTGGTCATCGCCGGCGTGAAGTACGTCAGCATCTGCCCGATCTGCGACGCATCCAGCCCCTCCTGCGTCAGGGGGCGCAGCAGTCCACCGAAGCTCAGGATGCCCGCCAGCGCGCCGCTGGCCATGAAGAAAATCTTGAGAAGGTCCCTGAAGATGTACCAGAACAGCGTACGGCTCACGCGCCCGATGCTAATGCAGCACTCCGCGCGCTTCAAACCGCACGCCTCAAACTGCGTGCGCCGCTGCGGCTCACGCCCGGTTATCGGCGGAACTCTAACTCGAGCCTGCGCCGGCGCGCATCCGCACCGCCATCTGTTAAACTCCCGCCGTGCAGTTGAAGTCCCTGCTCCCCGACGTGGTCGACTTCCTCTTTCCCACCCGCTGCGCCGTGTGTGAATCCGCCGCCGGGAATTCGTTCGTCTGCGCCGACTGCCGGCAACAACTCGACACCCTTTGTGCAGGCGCCGCCTGCCCGGCCTGCGGCTTGCCGCTCTCAGAAGAACGCGCCCCCTGTCCGTACTGCGCCGGCAAGGGCATCGCCCACTACCAGCACATCGTGCGTCTTGCACTATTCCGGGATCCGCTGAAACATCTGATTCACGTGTTCAAGTACCGCCAGGGCTGGACGCTGGGCGAGCACCTTGCCGATGAGTTGTGGAAACAGCAGCGCACGCGTGACCTGCTCGCCAGCGCCGATGTATTGGTCCCGGTCCCGCTGCACCGCTTCCGCCAGATCGCCCGCGGCTACAACCAGGCGGACGTGATTGCCGCGCGCATCGGCAGACTCGCCAACAAGCCGCTGGCGCGCCCGGCCAAGCGCGTGCGCCACACCGAAACGCAAACCCATCTGCATTCCCGCGAAAAGCGCGAGGCGAACCTCAGGGACGCCTTCGCGCTGGCCCATCCACACACCGTTCGCGGCAAGAGCGTTGTCGTCATCGACGACGTCATGACTACCGGCGCTACCCTCCGTGCCTTCGCGCGCACGCTCAAGCCGGCTGAGCCGGCATCGCTTTCGGCGCTGGTCGTTGCCGTCGCGGACCCGCGCCACCGCGATTTCACTGCGGTTTAATCCTGTGCTTGGTCCCCAATTTGGCGGCGTCTTTTGACATCCCGCTGCGGCGCCGTTATTCTCGCTTCACAGTTCGGAGTTGACCCCATGCGCAAAGAGGCTCGACTTTGGCTGCCACCGTTGTAATCCCAGCCCGTTACGCTTCCACCCGCTTCCCCGCCAAGATTCTCGCCTCTGCGACCGGCAAACCGCTCGTCCAGCATGTGGTCGAACAGGTGCGAAAGTGCCGATCGGTCAGCCGCGTCATCGTCGCCACGGATGATGATCGCATTGCCGCCGCATTGCGCCCGTTCGACACCGTTTGCGTCATGACTTCTGCGACGCACCTCAGCGGCACCGACCGCATTGCCGAGGTCGCGCGCGGGCTGGAAGACGAAATCATCGTGAACGTCCAGGGCGATGAGCCCGAGATCGAGCCGCAGACCGTGGGCGGGCTCATCGAGCGGTTGCAGAAGACGCGCGACGACATGGCCACCGCGGCAACGCCGTTTCCCCCGGGCGCAAATCCCGCGGACCCCAACCTGGTGAAGGTGGCGCTCGGATTGGGCGGCCGCGCAGTCTATTTCTCGCGCAGCCCCATTCCTTTTTATCGAGACTCGGCCGCCGGTGATCCGCGGGCGTATTATTTGCATCAGGGCATCTATGCGTACCGCCGCGAGTTCCTGCTCCGGCTCGCCTCCTGGCCGCCCACCCCGCTGGAGACCGCCGAGAAGCTGGAACAGCTGCGCCCTTTGGAGCACAACTGCTCGATTTGGGTGCTTATCACGGACCGCGCAACCCACGGGATCGACACCGCGGAGCAGTACGCCCAGTTCGTCAGTCGTTATCAATCTGTCGGCTCGCGCTGAACGGCTTGCAGAAAACAGGGTCTGCCTGATAGCAGTACCCCTTGAGGTGTTCATGAGTAATGAAGAGTTGTTGGCCCGGATCGGCCAATCGACCGAAGAGACCGAGTTCTACACCCCCATGCCGCCAGGCTACCGCCGCGGCCATCACAAGTACGTCGTGGTGGTCGGCACGGTGATGAGCGGCCTGGGCAAGGGCATCTTCTCCTCGTCGCTCGCCAAGCTCCTGCAGGATAAGGGCCTTCGCGTTGCCCCCATCAAGATGGAGGGCTACCTCAATATCGACTCCGGCACCCTCAACCCGTATCGCCATGGCGAAGTCTTCGTGCTCGACGACGGCATGGAAACCGACATGGACCTGGGCACCTACGAGCGCCTGCTCGATCAGGACCTCTCCGCCGCCAACTTCACCACCAACGGCCAGATCCTCTCGACGGTTTTGAAGAAGGAGCGCGAGGGGGGTTACCTCGGTCGCGACGTGCAGGTCATCCCGCACGTCACCGGCGAGATCAAGCTGAAGCTCCGCGAGCTTGCCGCCGCCAGCGACGCCGATGTCGTCTTCGTCGAGGTCGGCGGGACGGTGGGGGACTACGAAAACGCGTTCTACCTCGAAGCCTGCCGCCAGCTCGCCTTCGAAGAAGGGGAAGGCTCGGTCGTCTTTGTCGCGCTCACCTACGTCCTGGAACCCGGCACGCTCGGAGAGCAGAAGAGCAAGGCCGCTCAGCTCGGAATCAAGCGCCTGATGGAAGTCGGCATCATGCCGCACATCATCGCCTGCCGCGCCACCAACCCGGTAAAAGACAAGGTGCGCGAGAAAATCTCGATGTACACCAACGTGCCGATGCGCCGCGTCGCCAGCATGCACGACGTCGAGAGCATCTATCTCATCCCCGAAGCCCTCCACGATGCCGGCATGGACCGCGAGGTCCTCTCCCTGCTCAACCTCCACGAGCGCGTCGATCAGCGCGCCGAAGACCAGGCGCGCATGAAGTGGCGCTGGTTTATCGACCGCATCGGCAAGGCCAACCGCGAAATCACCATCGCCGTTACCGGCAAGTACACCAGCCTGCGCGACGCCTACGCCAGCATCATCAAGGCCAGCGAACACTGCGGCGTGCATCTGGGCGTCGACATCAAGTTCAAGTGGCTCGACACCACCACCATCGACGCCTCGAACGTCGAGCGCCGCCTGGCCGACTGCCACGGCATCATCGTCCCCGGCGGCTTTGGCGTGCGCGGCACCGAAGGCAAGATCCAGTGCATCCGCTACGCCCGCGAGAATCGCCTGCCCTACCTTGGCCTTTGCCTGGGCTTTCAGATGGCGGTCATTGAATACGCCCGCAACGTCTGCGGCATCGCCGGCGCCAACAGCACCGAATTCGAGCCGCAATGTCAGGACCCGGTGATCGACATCCTCCCCGATCAGAAAGAAATCGAAGGCCTCGGCGGCAACATGCGCCTCGGCGGAAAGGACGTCGACCTGCGCCCCGGCACGCTTGCCTCCGAGCTGTTCAGCCAGGCGACGCGCGTCCGCCTGCGTTTCCGCCACCGCTACGAGGTCGACCCCCGCTACATCCAGACCCTGGAGGATCACGGCCTGATCTTCAGCGGCAAAGCGCCGGGCCACCCGATCATGCAGGTCCTCGAACTCCCCAGGAGCGTTCACCCCTATTTCCTCGGCACCCAGGCGCACCCCGAGCTCACCAGCCGTCCCATGCGCCCCCAGCCGATGTTCCTCGGCTTCATCAAAGCCGCCAGCGAGTATGCCCTCAAGCCAAAGCAGCAGCCGCAGACGGTGTGAAGCCTCGGCGCCCGCAGCGCTCAGACTTCTCATTCGCGGTTCGAACGGCACAACTCACGGGCGTCCCCGCCCGTGTGAGCTATCTGGAACGACACATACTGTCGCCCTCGCGATACCTTGCCTCCGCGTGCACTTCAAGGTCCCCATAGCAGCGGGCTGCGCTGACGCAGCTCGCTTGACTCCAAGGCAGGGGTTGACCCCGTCAAAAAAGAATGTATAATGAAACACAGTGTTCTTCGGGGCCCTCGCCGAAGCGCTCTTTGACAAGTGAATAAACAGGATTCGCGCGAGGCGGGGTCATTGGGATATCGGTCCAAGGCGGCGTCGCTCAGGATCGGTTCTCAGGATGCAGGCCGCGGGCGGGTAGATGTTCTGAGGTCCACCAAAGGTCCACGAAAGCCCACGAAAGCCCACGAAAGCCCACCATGGAAACTGGGGATGTGTCACCTATCCGCTTTCTTGACCGCACCGGGGCGTTCTTCTAGTCTGCGAGGGACGCACGGGAGACGACAGCTTCCTTATGAAATTCGCATTCAGCACGATCAGTTGCCCCGCATGGGACTTCGAAACCATCGCCGCCCGGGCCCGCGAGTATGGCTACCAGGGCGTCGAGATCCGCGGCTTTCTCAACGAATCGATCCTCACCAGCGCCAACGTCTTCCTCACCGATCCGCGAAAGGTACGCGATATTTTCGCCGACGGCGGAATCGAGATCTGCTGCCTGGCCAGCTCAATCGCTTACTCCGGTAAGAAGCGCAAGGACGCGGAATCGGCCGGCGCACTGCGCACCTACATCGACACCGCGGTGAAGATCGGCTGCCCGATGGTGAAGATCTTCGACACCTCGGTCCGCGCGGGGCAGAGCCGGGCGTCGGCCGGCGTCGCCATGGGCGATTGGCTCCTTCCGCCGGGCGATTATGCGGCCGAGCGCGGGATCGTGATCGTCATCGAGAACGCGCTCTCCTTCCGCGCCGCCAAGGAGATGTGGGGGATTCTCGATCGCCTGAGCCATCCGTCCATCGCCTGTTGCTGGGACGTCTTCAACGCCGCCCTGATCGGCGAATCGCCGTTCCTCAGCGTGCCGGTCCTGAACAGCAAAATCCAATACACGCAGGTGAAGGACGCCAGGCTCGGCGCGCTGGGCGCGACCTACTGCAAGCTCGGCGAGGGCGACGTTCCCGTACAGAAGTTCATCACCCGCCTGCTGGGAATCGGCTACACCGGCTACGTTACCGTCGAGTGGGAAAAAGCCTGGCTCCCCGCCCTGGCCGAGCCCGAAGAAATCCTCCCCGACTCGCTCGCCAAGCTAAAGCAATGGTCCGCCACCGGCGCCGACCTGGATGAAACAGAAGCCGACAGCGAGCCCGCCGCCGCCGTGACATAATTTTCGCTTGTCGATTTTAGATTTGCGATTGAACCCCCGCCGCGCGATCCTTGCCAATCCCCAATCGCAAATCGCAAATCAAGAATCGAAAATCCTCACACCCACTGATCCCGCAAAACGCGTAACTGCGCCCAGTCCTCTTCATTGATGTATCCCGGGCAATCGTCGTCCGCGCCCATCAGCCGCAGAAAGAAGGGAACGCCGTCGGATGCGATCTGATCGCGCGTCTCGCCGTTGTGCAGTCGGGCCTCGAACACTTCATCCTGAATGCTCGCCAGCCGCAGCGACTCCTCACCGGCGTAGCGCCGCACCAGGTCCGCCAGCCGCTGATAGAACATGCTGACCAGGGCGTCGGCGGTTCGCGGCGGAACGCAGTGCCGACGCAGTGCGTGACGGAAGTATTTCGCCTTCGATTCCCAGGTCGCGTGCGGGTCCAGGCCCAGGGTGATGTACTGTCCCACCTTGAATGCTTCATGCGCGTGCGCGTCCCCTTCCTTGTCGGCCTGCTTCACGCGCTGCGCGTAGTACGATTCGGGATAACCGATCTCCGGGAGGGCTGGAAGTTGTCGCAGCGGCGCCACCAAAAGACGGGCTCCAATGGTCGTGGGACTGCGGCGAAAGAGGTGAACCGCCC
>JBBRCX010000067.1:0-25394 GCA_038204465.1 Tepidisphaerales bacterium
GCCGAGATCAGGCAGATGACACCATGCGGGACACGCATGGCAACCGTCGCCAGATCGGGATTGCCCAGCGGCGGCAGATTGCCGAGCCGGTAGACACCACGTGCGAGCGCTTCGACTTCGCCTGCGTCACGCATGGCATACCGCGTGCGCGGGTGGATGCCGGCGGCGAGCGCTTCGGTGGTGCGCAGCGTCCCGCCGTGGGCGCGGAAAAGCTTGCGGGCACATTCGGTTGTCGTCGGCATAGGTGGCCACCACCGTTGGATAGAACAGCACGCAGATAATATAAAGTGCGTGCGTTATTATCCATCGGCTGGCTCGCGTTTCTGCTGAAGTCGAACCCGGCGGGCGCACCACGACTCGTCGGGGTATCACCCCGGAGGTACGCCCATTTTTGGCTCGTTTGCGCGTACACTGGCGCGTACACTACGGTTTGACAAACATGGGTCACATGGTACACTTGTTGACCGTAGGCGCTTCGTCGTAAACGATGCGGTGATCACAAGTAACGACCCTGCAAAGAATTCCGGATTTTGAGCAGATAACGCTCATAACCCGGAGGTCGGAGGTTCGAATCCTCCCCCCGCTACTTTCCTGCTAAAGAGTGCAGGGTAAAGGCTGATCAGGACAGAATGTATGTCCGGATCAGCCTTTATTTTTTCTACGTACAGCCCCAGCAGTTCCCGTCTTTCCTCGATCGTTCCGCCCGCAAGCACGCCGTCTAGGTCCTCGAAAGCCGCCCGCGCTCGTTCTCGCAAATCACCGGTTGTCGCCAGAGCTGGAATTTTTGCCGGCAGATTCGACAGTTCCTGCTCGACTGCGCCACGTTCGTCCGCTAGCCGCTTCGCATCTTCGTACACACCCAGCGCCTTAGCGGTCTCCGGATCCAGTTGCCGAAAGTGGTCGCGTAGCTTGGCGACCTGTTGGTCCAGCTCGACAAGCCGCCGCTGTAGCCGCTCGCGTGCATCTCCCTGGCCCCCGGTCACCCGGGCGAGCTCCTGCTCGACGTACCGGTGCAGTTGCTCGTCGTCGCGTAGATTCGCCAGGTCGGACTTGATCAGCTCGACAATGTGCCGCTCGATAAGATCGGCCGGCACCTTGTAGCGCTTTGGGCACTGCGCGTGGTCACCGCGGTGGTGAGTGGCGCAGATGTAGTAGCGCGTGCGGTAGCCCTTGCCACTGACGCACGTCTGGCCGATCAGCCGTCCACCGCAGAGGCCACAGCACATCAGCCCGCCCAGCAGGTAGTTCGAGCGGATCGCCGTACCGGTCACCTTGCGGTGCTGCTGCTTCGATTCCTTGCGCCGCTGCAAGGTGATCGCGAGTGCTGCGCCAGGCCTGTGCTTTTCAATCAGCGGTGGATGTGCAACTTGAACAGCGGATGACAGTTGGGAAAGATGAAACCCGGCCGGTCCATAGCTGTTCACCGTATTTCTCGCATTAGGCGGCGCTGCACCTCCCGTTGTACATCGAAGCCCCACGCGTCCGAAATCGTCGCGAGGGCGATATCGCTTATCGTAGCTCATCAGTTTCAGGACGCTCGTAGTCGAGGGGCTGCTGCTGCATAACGGACCGACGTTCAATGGCCGGCACCGCGCCGACCGACTGTCAGTTTACCAGAACGCGCGACGCGGGGCCGGTCCATTGCAGCGTGTGGTTATTCGGCGGCCGAATTGCCTCGGTCGGTCGGGGTCCTGGCGTGTTGAATCCAAACCACCAAGGGAAAGATGGCAAAAAGGAGACCCAAGAACCACAGCGGAACCCAGACGGTCCTGTCGTGTTTGACACCCGTTGGCAAGACTGCGTCGCAACTCTCCGTCTCGAACCCATGCCAGGGAATTATGCGCTTCGACTTTGACTTGGTGACATCGGTCAACTGTCTTTCGAAGACAAGCCTGCCGCTTGTATAGCGCGGTTCAATACCGCGGCCATGCCCGCCAATAGCTTCTGTCCATTGGTGCCGATAGAGAATCAATCGCCCTCGTCCGATTCCAATGGCGTGAGACGATTGGCTGCTGCGTGGTTCGACAACAAATGCTCGACTCCAGACCAACACGTCGAACACATCGCAGCTACGCACCCAGAGGGCTCCGGTCGCGAGGAGAAGGACCGACGAGAGAATCACGCCGACGATCTTCCATCTGGATAGCTTCATGCTCCGCCGAATAACGGACCAACATTCACTGGCCGGGGCCGACGACCAGCTCTCGAATTAGAAGGACAGTTCTGGCCCCGGTCCAGTGCTGTGTTTGGTTATTCGGCAGCCGCTACGCCGTGCGTACGACGCCGGCCGTCGACAAACCTTCGGGCAACTCGTCGCTCTCGAAGCTCGCGTAAGCGGTGCCGACGCCAAACGCTGAAATACCCAAAGCGCTCACGAGATCGCCGTGCCGCTCGAAGGCGAACGTGTAACCGTCATCGAACGCGGACTTGCGAAGCACACGGTCGACCTCCTCCGTCTTCGGTGATCCGAAAGCTGCGCATAGCTTCGCAGCGTCGCCCCCGGCCGGCGCGGATGGCTCCGCGCTCGGATCGAAGTATCCGGGCGAGGAATCGTACTCGTCCTGCAGCTCGCCATCCTTGTAGAGCTGATACCAAAGAATGTCGTCGTCGTGATTCAGGACCGCGAGCACGGGACAACGAAGCTTCTGAGACAGCTCGGTCGCGAGCGACGAGATCACCTGCTGGTCCTGATTGTCCGACTCTTCGTCGAATGCGACGACGGTGGCGTTGGCCGATGCAGTCACGATGCACGTGCGGCCGGCGAGCGCCTTTGCCACCGCCTCCTGCGTTACGCCGCGGAGCGTGTAGTTGACGTAGAAGTTCCCCATGCCGAAGTGCTCCCTGCCGAATAACGTAAGGCCGTTGAGCGGCCGCGGCGGCGCACGCGCGACGCTCGACCGTAGATGAAGTATACCGCCGCCGCGGTCCGCTCCAGCGGCGGGTTAGCTAGGCTTCTTGTGGGCCGCGCGGAGTGCGTCGAATGAGACCGGTGGCGGCACAGGTGTCTCTGCCATCATCCACGCCTTGCGAAGTTCCTCGGGGAAGGACGCGAGCATTGCATCGTCCTCGTCGCGCGGGCGTGGACTCATCTCCCGAGCACCGGACACGAACTCGGCGGCCGCTGACAGTGCCAATTGACCGTCGTACTGCTCGACGAGCGTCTCGAACGCGAACGTCGGTCCCGTCCCGGATGGCGCCTCCCAGTAAACCCGCAGCGCCGCCACCTGCTGATTCACAACGTACAGAAGCTCGAAGACCAACTTCGTTCCTTCGGCATCGGTAAGAAAGAACCCGATGGCTCTCCAAGAGCGGCCGGCAGCCCCACCGCCGGACAGCTCGTACATCCGCGGTGCAACTGGAAGGGAGAGGGTGTGCCGAAGGGCCTCGTCCCGAAGCTGGATAATGTCCTCGTAACTGAGCATCCGCAGCCTAGCTAACGGATCAGCATTCAACGGCCGGCTGGGCACCGAGCCGCGTTAGAATCACAAGGACCGTTCTGCCCGGCCGGTCCGTTGCAGTGCTTGGTTAGTCAGCCGGCCGGGTGGCCGCAACTCCGTTATGCGCGTACGACGCTGGATCTTTGAGGAAGTTCAACATTCGCGCGTTGTACGCATCCGTGAACGCCACCGCAGACAGCCGCGAAGCCTCGCCCATGTTCCCGAAGTAGGTCCACGACCAGACCTCCGCCCCTTGGTCGATTTGCCCCGTGAAGGACGACCTCGCGCTGGTGTCGTTCGCAAGCGTCGGACGATAGAATCGTCGCACGCCGTTGCCGTAATCTGCCACCGCTTGCATCGCACCTGCGTACGTCGCCCAACTCGGTGCTTCCGTCTCGGTCTGGAACCGCAGAAGCATGTGCTGGCCTTCGCGAGCGAGAAGCGCGAAGAGCAGCAGCGCATTCAGGATTAGCGAGACGGACTTGAGCGAAGGACGTTTCACGGGCTGACTAACGGACCGACGTTCAGCGGCCGGGCGGGCACTCGACCACTTCTTTAATCACGAGGACCGCGACGCCCGCCCTGTCCGCTGCAACGGCTGGTTATACGACACGCCGGATTGCCATCGCTTTCGGCGTGACTGCTTCGGCGAACCACTTCCCAAACATCGATAGCCGAATGATCATACGCTCCAAATTCACACCTTCGGGAACTTGAAGCGATGGATACGTCCCTGCTGGAACCGGCTGGTGTGCAAGAATTGCGACTAACTTCTTGGCCTCGAGATCTTGGATGAGGGTGAGGTGGTGATCCTGGCCCCCAAACTCATCAAAGCTGAAATTCGCCGCAACCCTCTGAACGATGAGGTTCCGCTTGGGTTCTCGTAGATCGTCAGTGAACTGTTCGATCTGACGCAGGCGTGAGATCAGCAACGCCTGGAGCGGAGACAACGACTTGACGATTTCCGCGAACTGCGGACTGAGCTTCTTTGCCTCGTGTTTGTCAATCGCCTTCGCCATCAATTCTTCAAACATGGACATCATCGGGCTACCATCGCTGGTATACGCAAAGGCCTCCATAACCGGTCGAGCGATCTCAGGCGCGGCGTCGCACTGCTCCGACTCAGGCACACGTTCACGTACTCGGTCACAAAACTTTTCAAAGCGGTCTTGATACGCTGCAAGCAGTTGCAGGGGCGCAGTAAACAAGCGCAGGGACTTCAAGGTGTCGGCTGTAAGAGCTCCAACCTGCTTAACGGCTGGCGAGAGGCCGTCTTTGTACGTCCACTTGGCAATCTGGGAATTGATAATTTCGCCCGCGCCAGTGAGGTCTCCGATTTTGCTGCCGTCACCGTCTCCCATGGAGCATCACCTCGTGTCGTATAACGGACCAACGTTCAGCGGCCGGGCGGGAGCCGACCAGTTTCCGAATCACGAGGACCGCGACGCCCGCCCGGTCCGCTGCAGCGTGTGGTTATGCGTCGCTCGTGCCGCCGCTGAGAGGCTCCGGCGGCCCGAAACGTCCTGCCCCTTCGCCCGTGTCAAGCTGGCGACGAAGCGAGTACATCGCGTGATGCAGCTCGTCCTGATTGCACCAGTACTCGTCAATTGTGCCGAACGTGGTGTAACGCGAGACGTTGAAGCCATCCTCGATGTCGTTGTACCAAAGAACCTGACGCCCGAGCAGCCCCACCACCCAGAAGCCGCCGCCCTCATCACCCCACGGATGCTGCTGCCACTTCACCGGCTCCACCCGGCTCATCTCCCAAAGCCGGCAGAGGTCCGGCTCCATCACCGCCTCAGAGGAGCGGATGCTGTCGAGTAGATCAGGCAGTTCGATGGGAGACCACATGGTTGCGACGCATAACGGACCAACATTCACTGGCCGGCCCGGCGCCGACCACGCCTCAGAATCACGAGGACCGTTCTACCGGGCCGGTCCAGTGCAGTGTTTGGTTAGCAGGCCGGCGGATGGCCGCTCACTGCACATTGCCGTCCCGGGCGGCTTCGGCATACGCGCGCAAGGGGGCCGGCAGGTGCGGATGCCTGACGAGCCAGTCATCAATGATCGTGTGCACCCGATCTTCGCTTTCGACCTCCCAGTGCCCTAATCCGTGTAACGCGCTCTCTTGGCAAGCGGCGTGCTCGATCTGCAACGCCTTGCCCATCACTTCGATCAACTCGCCATCGACCGCCGCTTGCTCCGCGTCAGCCGCGCCGCCGGATAGAAACCGATCCCAGAACATGAAGCAGACGCTGTTGAGCCATTGCGTATCAGGTGACAGATGCGTCGTCCGGTTTTGTGCGGGATTTCCTGCGGTTTGCCGCCGGGCGGCACGCCGCGTGGAAGCACCCGGTCGAGCTGGGGACCGACGGACGTGGAGGCGTTTCTCAACGACCTCGTCATGCGCCGCCGCCTGTCGGCGTCGTGGCAGAATCAGGCGCTGAACGCGCTGGCGTTCCTCTACCGGCACGTCCTGGAGGACGTTATCCCGCAGGACCATCTCGGCAAGTTCCTATTACAGCGGTCGAGGCGCGTGGCGCGGGTTCCGACCGTGCTGTCGGTCGAGGAGGTGCGTCGCGTGATCGAGGCGATCCCGCCGGCGCGCATCTACCGGCTGATGGTGGAGTTGCTGTACGGCACGGGGCTGCGCGTCGGCGAGGTTTGCACGCTGCGGATCCGGGATATCGACCTGGGGCGGGCGCAGGTTATCGTCCGCGGCGGCAAGGGGGACAAGGATCGGATCGTCATGTTGCCGCACTGCCTGCGCGAGCGACTGGAGGAGCAGTTGGCGGACCGTCGAGCGGCGCTGGCGGGCGGACGTGGCCCGCGGGGGCGGGTACGCACCGGTGCCGGACGCGTTGGAGCATAAGCGGCCCCGCGCCGGATCGGAACTGCCGTGGCAGTTCGGCTTTCCTTCGATGGTCCTGCGGCGGGACGAGGCGGGCCACGGGACGCGATGGCACGCCGACTCGTCGGCGCTTGATCGGGCGATCCGCGGCGCCGCGCGCCGGGCCGGTGTCGCCAAGCGGGTGACGTGCCACACGTTCCGCCATAGTTTCGCGACACACCTGCTGGAGTCGGGGTACGACGTGCGGCAAGTGCAGACGCTGCTCGGGCACGCGTCGTTGAAGACGACAATGGTCTACGTCCACGTGATGAACAAGCCGGCCGTCGCGGTCACGAGCCCCCTCGACCGGCTATTCGCCGGGGTGTCCTAGCGCGGCTTTGTATCGCAGCACCCTGGATCGCGACGTATTAGCCGACTCGAATCCTCCCCCCGCTACTGATCGATCGAAAGGGACTTGCGACATCGCGAGTCCCTTTTTCGTTGGTCGTTTTCGGTCGTTTGTCCGCGAAACTGACCCCTGCCAAAGTGATTGAGGCTTGCCCGCACGGATCCAACTCGAGGTGACTGGAAAGCCGGACACGCCTCGGCACGTTCGGGATGGCGCAAATAACGAATCGGCCTTCACCATTGTGGTTGCATCGCAGAAAGTTATTCTGATCCACGGCGCGAAATTCGGCACGGCCGCCAAGGATGGAATTGCCCATGACAAGCAAATCAGATGCGAAACCGAAAGCGCGGCCGGGCAAGTCATCGTCGGCGCGCGAATGGGAATCATTGACTTGGGATCATCTGGACGACTGGGCGGGCAGTCGCTCGGTGTCACGCGGACGGTCTTACCAACGACAAGGCCAGGTGCGGGACTTGGTGATCTTTGAGGACGGCCGACTGCTGGCAACGGTCGTGGGCGGCGATCGCTATGTGACCGGCGTATGGTTGCGGGAGGACAAGAAAAGTGACGGTCTCGTCCAGTCCAAATGCACTTGCCCCGTTGGATATGACGGCTGTAAACACGCCGTTGCGGTCGTGGCGGCCTATCTCGAACGGCTGGGCCACGAGGAAACTGTTCCCCTCGCGAACGCAGATGATCCGCGGTGGGACAAGCTGGAAGGCAACGACGCCGATGCGGATTATGATGAAGACGAAAGCGACGAGGAAATTGCAGAAGACGTGAAGCCGGCTCGTCACAAGTCAGGCCGACGAACGCGTGAAGAGTGGGACGAGAAAATCAAGCGGGACATCCACGCAAAGAGCCGGGAGGACCTGGCCGATCTGGTCTGCTCCCTTACGGAGCGATTCCCCGAACTGAGAGAAGAATTCCGCGAGCGGATCGCCTTGGGAGAGGGCGATGTCGATCGATTGATCGCGCAGGCGCGCAAGGAATTGCAGCGCATCACCTCGCAGGAGGCGTGGAGGAATCACTGGAATGGCGAAGGAAACATTCCGGATTACAGCCGGCTGCTGCATCGGCTGGAGCGACTGGTTGAGCTGGGTCATTCGGATGCGGTGGCGCGGCTCGGACGGGAGATCATCGAGCGCGGCATGGAACAGGTGGGCCAGTCGCACGATGAAGGTGAAACGGCCATGGAACTGGGCCGATGCCTGCCTGTTGTGTTCCGCGCCGTGTCCAAGTCGAGCCTGACACCGCCTCAGAAACTGCTCTTCGCCATCGACGCGCAGCTTCAGGATGATTGTGACGTGATCGGCGATGCCGCGGACGCGGTTTTCAATGGGAAGTACCCGCCAACCGACTGGTCTGCCGTCGCCGACGATTTGACGCGCCGGCTGTCCGCGACCAAGTCGAAACGTGGGAATTCAGACGATGACGACAATGATGATGACGGCGACAGCTTCTCGCGGGATTATCAGCGCGATCAGATCAGCGGTTGGATTGTCAAGGCGCTGAACCACGCCGGTCGCGGTGAGGAAGTGCTGGCCGTGTATGAGAAGGAAGCGCGGACGACCGGCAGTTACGAACGTCTGGTCAGGTTCCTCATCGATCAGAAGCGCTACGATGATGCCGAACGCTGGGCCACGGAGGGGATCGAGAAGACCGCACACGATCTTTTGGGCATTGCCGCGAATCTTGCCGAGCAGCTCTGTGAAGTGGCGCGTCTTCGCAAAAAATGGGACATCGTGGCCGCACACAGCGCCTATCAGTTCTTCGATCGTCCTGGCAGGGATGGTTTCAACCAACTCATGACCGCGGCCGCGAAGGCGGATTGCCAGGAGCCGGTGCGGCGACTTGCCCTGCAATTCCTGGAGACGGGCGTTGCTCCAATTCGCCTGGCGGTAGCAAAGAAGGGAGAGCGAACGATCAATACGGCCCATGATTGGCCGCTGCCGGTGCCTGCGTATTTGTCGCCGCTCTTGCGATCAGAAGGTCAAAGGCGAGGATCGACCGAGCCGCACTATGACGTCCTGATCGACATGGCCATTGCTGACAAGCGCCCAGACGATGTGCTTCGTTGGTATGACCTGATGTGTGCCCAGCGGAAGCAATCGGCGTTTGGTGCTTCATGGTCTGGCCGCGGCGCCCACGCCGACCGCGTGGCGGAGGCCGTTGCCAAGGCGCATCCGCAGCGCTCGCTGGACATCTATCGTCAGCAAATCGATCAGAATCTCACGCAAGCAAGCGTTGGCGCATACGAAACCGTCGCAGCGTATCTGCGAAAGATCAAGCCCATCATGAAAACCATCGATCGCGAACATGAGTGGAAACAATTGGTCGAGGATATCCGGCTGCGTTATCGCAATCGGTCGCGATTCATGGAGATTCTAGACAGGTTGGAAGACCGGCCGATTCTCAAGACGCAGAAGAATCGGAGATGAACAATCGGACCGCACGTACGTCACACGTCACCGGTCTCGTTGAGATCATCATCTACGTGTCTGATATGAGCGCTCAGGTAGGGTCCGCGTTCTCAAGGCGCTGTTGCAAAGCTCGGCGACGATCGGAGCCGTTCAGTTCGACCGCGACCCGGGAGCCGGATTACGTGGGCGTTGCCGAGGCCGACCTTCCGTATGAAACGCCGGCATAATCGTTGCGATGGGTCGACATGGACGCCACTCGAAGCCAGCACGACGTGACTCACCGATCCCCTGCCCCTTCTCGCGCAGGTGGCGTCCATTAGATACCGGCGTATACTAGGAGCAGGAGGGTCAGGTATGTCTGTCCCTGTCGTCCGCTTTGCTGATCTGGTTGAGATGATCGACCGTCTGCCGCTCGAGCAGCGCGAGAGCCTGGTGGACGTCGTCCGCAGGCGCATCGCCGATGACGAGCGGCGCCGGATTGCCGCGAGCATCCGCTCGGCCAGGCAACAGCACAGCCGTGGTCGGTGCAAGCCGACCACCCCCGATGAGTTGATTCGGGAGATTCTTGGTTGAGTTACACGCTCCTGCGCAGCTCGGCCTTTGTGCGCGACTCCAGGCGCATGCTGCGGCGACGGGCGGAGCTTGCGGATCAACTGCTCCAGACGCTGCAGCTCTTGGAGGCCGATCCCTGCGCCGCCCGCCTCAAGAGCCACAAACTCAAGGGAAAGCTCAAAGCTTCCTGGGCCTGCTTCGGCGGATACGACTTACGCGTCGTGTTCTCGTTCACAAAATATGGTGGCAAGCCGGCAATCCTGCTGGAGTCTGTGGGAACTCACGACGAGGTGTATTGATCGCGGAGTTCACCTCGCGGAAGTTCGTGTCGACTGCCTGACCCGTCTGCTCGTCCGCCGTAAACATCGCTGGTTTTGCCCGGGGTCTCTTGTTAACCGAACCGGTGCTGGGGCGTGAGAACACAGCGACTTCCCACTTTTGTGATTCTCCCGAACGCACCCCATGGTTTGCATTTGAAGCGTATGCGCCTATCCAGCCGCGCAAGGGTGCCCGCTCCAGGCCACCACCAAATTGATTCCGAAAAATTGGCGAACGTCAGTGTAGGTGCGGTGATCGTCTGTCGCACGGTATTGCAGCCTGAACAAACTCGCTGACTGTTCGGGCTATGATCGAGGTTTCTTTGGGTCGCGGACAGTCGGGACGTGGGGCTGGGACGGTTTGACGTTGGTGAGCGGCTGGCGGAGGGTGGCGTGGCGGCGGTAGACGGACGGCACGCTGACGGGCGCCTTGCGGTCTCCTTGTGGATGTCGCATGGGGATGAAATGGGGATCCGTTGGTCAGCCGGTGGGTTGCCTCTGGGGGTGCTATGGGTTCTGGGCGTGAAAACGCGGGTTTTTGTCTGCAATCGCTCCTTCGTGTCGTGGTGGTGATGCTTCGTGGTTGGGATCCTTGTTATTCGTGACGGGTGACGGAGCCGACGAGTACGGGGTGGCGACGGGCATGTCCACTGGCTGTTATGAAGGTGTGCTCCCGTCAACAGACACGGCCTGCTGTCGTTTCTTTCGCTCCCAGTTGGGAACGATGAACGCAGCCACCACAGCCCAGGAGCAGCCTGCGCCGAGAAGGATGCTGAACGGAAGCTGATAGGGGCGCAGCGCGTTTTTGATGTCGTTATGGTCGAGGGCGTGCACCGGAATCAGGAGCAGCAAGCAGATCCCCCCGCTCACCACGTTCGCGGCGATAACCCACCCCACCCTCAGCGGTCGATCCATGTGAGCTCGCCGATTCAGATACGCGCGTTCGATGACGGTGGACAGCGACACCGCGATGAACACGTACAAGACTTCGCCACCAAATGGAACAAGGATGACGAGCGCATAGCCGACGATCAGGCTGAGAAAATTCGCCTGAATCGAATACCAAACGGTGTGGCGGCGCAGGCCTCCTGCGGTGAGGAAGGGGCGCTCGATGATGGCCGCCATCACCGAAAGCGGCAGGCCGCACAGCGGGCCGAATATCGAGAAGCCGGGCACAAGTCCCAGGTCGGCGGTGATGGTGTTGGCGAGGATGGCCAGCATGAGGCAGAGAATTGTATCCGATGGAGCTTATTGGATGCTCGCATTGAGCACTCGCATTGCGGCTGCTGCGGCACGTGAGCAGATGGCCCATCGCGCGCGGTCGCATGCATGGCGGTTTGGGACTGGGCCTCGCGATCGTCCACGAGCTGGTGCGGTCGCATGGCGCAAACGTCCGTGCGGAAAGCGAGGGGGAGGGCCGCGGAGCCACATTCATCGTCGAGCTGCCTGTCCGTCGAAGCGTTCATGCAACGGCGAACGCGCCCGGCGAAAGCGACGCCGGGGCGACGAGTGATGCGATGCAGGTCAAGACGATGCCGCTCACCGGCCTGCACGTGTTGCTGGTGGAAGACGAGCCCGCGACGCGCGAAGCGTTGACGTGCAGCGCGTCGCGGAGAGTGGCGTAGAAGCCCGCTCGGACGAAATCGTCATCGTGCAGCAGATGGACGCACTGCCCGCGCGACAATTCGAGGCAATGGTTTCAATTGCCAACCATCCCGAGGCGCTGCGGATTGCAATGGAGTGCGACGCGCGAATCACCCGTGGAGGTGACGGCATCGCGGATGGCGGACCGTTCCGCAATGCATCATCCACCACCATGATCTGCACCGGCTCTCCGGGCGGGATCTGGCAGGGGGCGCTGCGGATCGCCTGCTGCAGCCAAGTCGCGCGCTGATAGACCGGAATCATCACCGACCAGAACGGCCGCTCGGCACTCGCATGCAGCGGTTCAATCCGTGGGGCGTTGAGCTGCGCGTAGTCGGGCATCGAAGGTGAAGACAGAGATCAGGAGCCAACCGCTCGGCTTACAACATCGGGGCACGGCGAGTTTTCGCGACTCAGCGATCAGGCCGAGGTTGCGAGAGCACGCGAAGCCCCTTCTCAGCCGCCGCCTCGATCGCGGCACGCTGCTCCGATTCCGTGCCTGACTGCATCACGCGAACAAATTC
This sequence comes from Tepidisphaerales bacterium, assembly GCA_038204465.1. Taxonomy (GTDB): domain Bacteria; phylum Planctomycetota; class Phycisphaerae; order Tepidisphaerales; family Tepidisphaeraceae; genus JBBRCX01. Next base: position 12,137 of record JBBRCX010000067.1, read on the forward strand.
GCGGAGATCAGCGTCGGACGAAGTGCGGGCAAACTCATCGAGCACCGGCCGCAATTGATAGATCGGAGGAGCCAAACCACACCCACGGCTGATTGCAAGTCCCAGAACCGTCCGATCGGTATCGCTGAGCAATCGCCAGTTGGGGTTCGCATTGAGACCCACCTGCTGGAGGCGCAGGTCGATCGCGGAGGCTTCGATCATCGGACCAGCAGTGATGCCGAAGGGCCAGATCGTTTGCCGCTTCATGGACGCGGTCGTGGCATCGATCCAACACAAGTCCTGGCGAAAGGTGACTAGCGGCGACGCGAGGACGGCGAAGCCAATGATGAGAGCGAGGATGGTCACGAAGGGCCGCACAAGGATTCAGATCACATTCTCTAACCGGATCCGATCTGCTTTCGCGTCAACTCACCGAGCGCTGGATTCTGCGGCAGGTTCGCGCAACAGAGGCCCCTACCAGCTTTATTCGAGCATCCGTTTCGACCCGGTGCGGAAGATCTGCCGCGACGGGTGAACTGATCATACGCTTACAAGCCGCGACAAAACACATTTCGCCGCGGCTTGTTGTTTACATCGCTGCTTCTGGTTAAAGAGTGCACCCGCCAGTGAGCGCATATCCTGCTCTGCTGGCAGTTTCGCATCAAGGACTGACATCTCATTTCTCATGCGCTCTACGTTTTGGCTTAGAGCGGTGCACCGAATCAATTACTTACGCTTTCAAGATGGCTTCGAAGAAACGTACCTATCAGAACCTTGGTCCGTTCACCGATCTGGTGGCCGCGGCTCGGAAATCCCACGCGCTTTTCCCGGTCGTTAGAGCCGGACGAAAGGCGCAACGGGCATTCGTCGAAACGCTGGGCTTCAATCCGCGCCCGGCCGAACCAATCGCGGCGCGCGTTGAAAGCAAGTGGCGGCGTGACGGGATCGCGGGCGAGCTGGTGAGCTGGTCGGTCGGTTATGGCCCGCGGACCGAAGCATGGCTGCTCCGGCCCGAGGGCGCCAGGGGGAGGCTGCCCGGGGTGCTGGCGCTGCACGACCATGGCGGATTCAAATACTTCGGCAAGGAGAAGATCGCGGATGGTCCCGGCGTGACCGCGTCGGTGTTGAAGGACTTTCGCGAGGCGTTTTACGGCGGGAAGGCGTTCGCCAACGAACTGGCGCTTCGGGGGTTTTGTGTTCTGGTGCCCGACACGTTCGGCTGGGGCAGCCGAAAGTTTCCGCTGGAGGTCATGGCGAAGAGCGTGTGGCGGAAGGTGGAATTGTTCGACGATCGCAACCCGGACCCGACGCCGGAACAGGCGAGCCGGTACAACGAGCTTTCGGCCGAGCATGAACACACGATGGAGAAATACTGCGCGGTTCTCGGCACGACTCTCAGTGGCCTCATCAGCTATGAGGACCGTGTGGCGGCTGCGTATCTGACGAGCCGCCCCGACGTGCAAGCGCAGGGCATCGGGTGCGTGGGCCTGTCGGGCGGCGGATTGCGGGCAACGCTGTTGCAGGCGACTTGTTCACAGATCCGGGCTGCGGTGGTGGTCGGGATGATGAGCACCTACGAAGGGCTTCTGGATCACAACATGTCGCACACCTGGGGGCTGTTCCCGCACGGCTGGTCGCGCCGCGGGGATTGGCCGGACGTGGCCGCCTGCCGCGCGCCCTCCCCGCTGATGGTGCAGTACGATCTGGAGGACCAGATCTTCAGCAGGGAAGGCATGCGCGCAGCCCACCGCCGGCTCCAGGCGCACTATCGGGCCGCGGGCAAGCCACGGAACTATGTCGGGCGCTTCTACCCGGGGTTGCACAAATTCGACCTCCAAATGCAGAAGGATGCGTTCGACTGGCTCGCGCGGCAACTGAAGGCTTGAGCACGCAGGAGCGGGCGTCGAAACTTGCAGACACTCGCTTCGCAACATGGAGTGCGACGCGGGACGAAGGATGAGGTTTACCTATGACGAGAACGAAGGCGCAGGAATTCCTTCCTCTGCGGCAGTGGAAGAAGAAGCAAAACAACCCATTCGCCGCGCAGCAGGACATTCGAAACCTGCTCGCTATTCACCATCCCTGGGCGCCGAGCCAGGCGGGCGGTTTTGCGTCGTGGGAGACCACGGCAACTGTTCCTTCCGGTTGGCGGCCGGGCAGGCCGCTGTTCGTTTCCTTCTATCAGTCGGACAACTATTCGGGGCATTTTATCGAGCATGCCTGGATGGGCGCGCAGGTGTTCATCGGTCATCGGTTCAAACAATTGCTGGTGAATGGCCAGATCGTCTGGGACCAGGACGTGGCGGACGAGGAATTCTCGGGCTCGCACGAGAAGTGGTTCACAGGAGAGCCGTGTCGCTCGGGGCACCTCGACCCCTATCGGGTCGTCGACATCAGCAAGCACGTAAAAGACAAGATCACGCTGACATTTCGCGTGTTCGACAAGGTCGCCAGCACCACCAAACTCCCCGGCGACGCCTACAAGCGATTCTCGTGGAGCGCGTTTGATCCGGCCGTGGCGATCAAGAACTTCCAGACCTCGGTTTATTTCGGGGATGTTGCCCTGAGCTTGAACGATCGGCCGGTACGACCCCGGGAACGTGTCGTTTCCGCCAAACGAACAAGGGTCAGAGCATCCGCGATCCCGCGATCCGGGATTCCATTGGAACTGACCGCGACCGCCCCGCTCCCGTCGCTGGGATATCCGGTGCGATGCGGAGTGCCGCTTCCGAAGGGCAGCCTCAAACGAGGCGCGGCGGTTGCTTTGCGAGACCCGACGGGCGCGCCGCTGCCGGTGGTCATCACAGAACTCAGCCACTGGCCGGATGGGACTGTCCGATGGATCCTGTGCGAGTTCGTTGCGCAAGCAAAGGGCCGTTACCGACTCGTGCCAGGCGCGACTTCCCCGCGGCCGAGGCGAGCAGTTCGCGTCGCGGAACGCAAGGGCGCGACGACGCTCAGCAATGGAAGTCTGACCCTGACGCTGGGACCGAATGTTGGAACCGGCGCGTGGGAGTGCATCTCGCGCGACGCGGGCGGGCTCGACGTCGGCGCGCTTGATTTTTCGGTCAAGCTGAACCGGGTTGGTTGGCGCGACCATTTCACGGCGCGGCGGCAGCGCATCGTCATCGAGCGGTCCGATCCGCTTCTTGCGGTCGTGCGGGTTGAAGGCGAGATGCTGGATGAGAAGAAGCAGCGCTTTGGTTCCTGGCGCGCCCGCATCCAGATCTGGGCGGGACTTCCCTACATTCTTTTGGACTGGACGCTGGTCAATGAGTCGGAACAGGCGATGGCCATGCTGCTGGACTGGTCGGCGCGCCTGGCTCTGCCGGATCTGCAAGGCGCATCGGTGGACTTCGGGCCGTTTGAAAAGGGATTCGACGACGACGATCTGGCTATGAGGGGCGTGGGCCATAAGGGCACGGTAGAGAAAGTTCGGGCGATTCCGCTTCACAAGGATTCGGAATTGAGCGTCCGCCAGGAACGAGCGGACCAGGGACGCATCTATCGAAACACGTCCTGGGTTGCCACGACGCAGCAAGCGGCAGGGTTCGTGAATGTGCAACATCCGAGCGGCGGCGTGGCCGGCGCGATGCGCTGGTTCGCGGAAGAGTTTCCAAAAGGAATGGTGGTTCGCCCCAACCTTCTCGCCCTGGCGACGCTTGCGGAAAATGAAGATGCCCTGGCCTGGTCGCACGATCGCCCTTTCGTTCGCATGGGGCGCGGCGAGGCCAAGCGGCAGACGTTTGGCCTGTATCTTCACGATGGGAAGCTCTCGGCCGCGGAAGCGGAGCGATTCAACGCCTGCGTTCAAGACGCGCCGCGTCTTTTTGATCGATCGTGGTTCATTTCCTCCGGCGCGCTGGAAACGGGTCCGCGACGCGATGCAAAAAAACTCAGGGGATGGGCGAAGACCGTCACTCCCATTATCGAACGAACGGGGATCGGGGCGCCGCGCCTGGGTCACCGCGAATACTGGGACACCGCTTGGAGCAACGACTACCGCGGGCGAACGCATCAGGGACTGATCCAGTATGTCGAAACCGCCGACCCGCGATGGCTGCGCTATTTCGATGCGGCGTGCACGCATAATCGCGACGTGGACATCATCCACTTTTGTCCGGAACATCCCGACTGGGTGGGGGCGAACCATTCCTTCGGCGAGGACCACACCTCATGCGGGCCGATGGGGAACATCGGCTCCAACTGCGATGGGATGCTCGATCATTATCTGATGACCGGCGATCCCGATAGTTTTCAGGCAGCCAGAGGACTGGCGGAACGCCTGTTGAGCTGTCAGGTATGGTCGCGCTGCGCGCGGGAGACGGGCTGGCCGCTGTCACAGTTGGTGCGATGGTACGACCAGACGCACGACCCCCGCTTCCTGCGCAAGGCGAAGGAATTCATGACAGCCATCTACGCCTACGTGGAGAGCCGGCGTGGTGTATTTGCGGAGCAGCACGGGGCGTGGAACTACCGCGGAATCACCGGCTTCATGACCGGATACCTGGCATTCGGGGTCATTCGCTATCATCAATTGACAGGGGATCCGAAGGTCTTGACGCTGCTCGGCAAACTTGCCTTCGGGCTGTTCGCGGAATCTCGCGCGAGCAAGGGGCGCTTCCGATACAGCCCGTTCCCGGAGAACAACTTTCCGCACGAAGGCTTTCGGCTTGCGAATGGTCTAATCGGCGGTCTCGCCGGTTATCTCTTTTTTGAGACGGGCGAGCGGCAATACGCGGACTGGGCAAAGGAATGCCATGATGCGGTTCTGGAAAAGTCAAAGGATCAGCAGATCACCATGGATATGCTGCCGCTTGCGGGGTGGATGCTTCATGCGGTAGTGGAGCGGAAGAGCTGACGGTTGCGGCGGATTTCGTGGTGGTTCGGAAAGCCTCGCGGACGACCGCGGCGCGCGAAGAACCGGCGGAGAATTCGCGGAGGAGCGATGGCCCTGGCATTAGTGGTGACGCTGGAGAAGGAGTTGCCCGAGGAAGCGGCGGCGTACGCGAAAGCCGGCGCGGGCAAGGCGCTGGCGCGCGAGTCGGAGCGGCTCGACAGTGCCGCCCGCCGCTGCAGCGTGACCGCGCTGACCTCGATGTTGTCGGAAAGCCAGGCGGCGCTGGTCGCCCAACTCGAGGCGGACGGCTTCGATCCCTCGAAGATGCGCCTGCCCCCCGAGCAGTGGTTCCCCGCCGCCGACGGGCTGAAGACGGTGCGCGGGCTGGCGGAGCACGTGAGCGCAAACCTGAACGACTTCAAGCAACCGAACCCCATCCTGCGCGATTTGAAGGCGGCGGAGACGCTGCTCGCTGCGGCGGAGGTTGCGGGCGTCAGGTTTCACTTCACGAAGACGACATTGTGAGTCGAAGCATCCGGCTCGTCGCCCCTCTGGCGAGCCCGGTGTGGCCAACCGCGTTCTGCAGCGATCCGCAGCCCTACCATGTCACGTCAGCGCGATGGTTAGTCTAAACTGGCGGAACAGATTCTTCGCAAGGGCGGCGTGCGTGGGCATTTTGCCAGAAGCGCTTTCGTGCCCGATGATCGTTGGGCAGATGGGCTGCACAGGTCCTCGTGCGAACTGATGGAGAAGCTTATGTCGAAGACGTTATTCGCCGGCGCTTCGCGGCGGGTGATCAATCCGTTGCTGGGGACGGGGAAGGCCGGGCTGCGGCTGTTTGGGGATCCGATTCAGGCGATCGAGAGCGACCTGACCGCGAGCGCGGTGGTGCTGGGGAACGGAGAGACGAAGCTGGTCGTTCTCGCGGTGGATCTGTGCGTGATGAGCATGCGCGAGGCGGGTGGGCTGCGCGCCGCGGTCGCGGAGGCGCTGGGTGTTCCGGTGGCACAGGTGATGCTGAACCTGAGCCACAATCACAGCTCGCCGACGTTGCCGGAGTTCATGGCAATGTGCGATTCGCCGGAGGAGGCGGCGCTCAAGCAGCGGTACGCGAAAGACCTGGAGCACTGGCTGGTGGAGGCCGCGGTGGAGGCGGACGGGCGGCTGCAGCCGGCCCGCGTGGGGACGGGCTGGGGCGAAAGCTTTATTGGCGTCTACCGGCGCGAGGTGCGCGACGGGCAGGATGTGTTGGGGGAGGTGCCGGGGCATGCGATCGATCCGTCCGTTGGCGTGATCCGCGTGGATGACCTGGAGGGGCGACCGATCGCGATCCTGTTCCGCTACTCGTGTCATCCGGTGACCGTCGGGGGCCGCTCGATGGTGGCTTCGACGGATTTCCCCGGCCCGGCGCGCGAGGTCCTCGAGCGCTGCCTGGGCGGAATGGCGGTGTTCCTGCAGGGCTGCGGGGGAAACATCAACCCGGCCGTCGGGATCGGGTATGAGATCGACTGCCGCGACACCAAGCAGCGCGTCGGAACGGCGCTGGGCGGCGAGGCGCTGAAGGTGGCGGCGGGGATTCGGACGAACCTTCGGCCGGGGAAGCGCAAGCCGCTGGGGAGCATTCAGAACATCCTGTTCACGCCATGGGAGCCCGTCACCGGCGACACGTGCACGTACCTTGGCGCCGTCGAGGAGATCGTGCCGCTGGAGTTTGGTGAGCTGCCTTCGCTGAAGGAGGCCGAGGCAATCCGGGCACACTGGCTCAAGACGCTCGAGGAGCGCCGCGGCCGGGGGACGCAGGAGTGGGAAATCCGGTTCGCGCAGAAGTACCTGGACTGGAGCGGCGTGCTCGCGGAGGCGGTGAAGCATGGTCACCCGACGTGCGATTTGAACCTTCAGGTGCTGCGCGTGAATGACATCGTGATTGCCGGGATGAACGTGGAGACATTTTTTCAGACCGGGCTCGAGATCAAGGCGAAGTCGGGAATCGCCGACGCGTTTGTGCTGGGATATTCCAACGGGTTGGTGTCCTATCTGCCGCGGGCCCAGGATTATCCGGAGGGTGGGTGGAGGCTGGATGGGAGCTACGCCGTGCCGGATCTGATGGCGCAGGCGTTCCGGCTGCCCGTTGCGCTGCGTACGGATTCGGAGCGGCGGGCGGTGGAGGCGACGGTGAGGTTGATGAAGAAGGTTGGTGGTTCGGTGACAGCGGGCTAAGCGGATTAGCCAGAGGCAAGTAAACGGCGTTGGGTTCCTCACCCGCGCGAGTCGGTATCGCCTAAGTACGTGGAGATCACGTGACCGTCGAGCAAACCGAGATGATCCCGCGACTTTTGCTCGGACGGTCGTTCGTCGAGGCCGGGCGCTGGGAAGACGCGGAGCGGGCGCTTCAAGACGCAGAAACGGAATATGTGCTGGCCCACGACGGGCTGCGAAATATGAACGCTCGGATGCAGGATGAGATTTACAAGCGATACGGACGTCAGATCGGCGATCGGGTCGGCGATGCGGTTTATGATCAGATGACCGAGTGGTGTCTCATCGGGGCGACAGCCCGCCCCTTCCGCGCCCACGTGCAGGCGATCGCGATGCTGTGGCATTGGCACCGCACGCCCTTCCGCATGAGCGAAGATCGTGAAAAGATAACCTTTTCGCTGGAGCCGTGCGGTTCCGGCGGCCGGTTGATCAATGAAGGCGTCTATGAATCGACGTCGCGCCCGCTAACGATACTCGAGGAAGCTTCGGCGGCGACTTTTTCCCAACCCCATTTTCCGAGTTGGTGCACCCATTGCGCTTTCTCGAATCGCGCCTTCCTTCGCCGCGGCCTCGCGCATTTCATCATCGAGGGATGGACCCCCCAGCGGCGTGGCGGGGCCTGCGTGGCCCACGCGTACAAGCGACTCTCCTTCATCCCCCCCTCGGCCGCCGAACGAGTGGGCCAGCAGGTTCTCGATGAGCCAGAAGTTGCAGAACAGGTATTCAGCGCCGCGGAGCTCTTTGAGCTCGCTCGGCCGGCGGTGCAACGGATCGTTGAGGCAATACGAGACGCCAATGCGCGGGCGGCAATCGACCTCATCGACCAAAGCTGGCAGGCCTGGCTGGGGCTGCATCATGCGTACCGATGCTGGTATCCCTTCTTCTATCAAGCCTGTGCATCAGAGTTCGGCGAGGCCGCGTGCGACCAACTGCTGCAGGAGTCGGCCTGGGAACTGATCGCCCCGGCTCTGAAAGAAAAGCCCGACGCGCAGACGTGGCTGAGATTCTGGCGGAGTCATGGCGAACGCGTCACCGTCGATCACAGCTCGCCGCTACCTGTCTTCGTCATCGACCAGGCGGCTATCGTGCATCCGGCGCTGGGCCAGCTAATCAGGATGCGATATGCGCAGCGACTCGCTGAATCAATAACGCTCGGTGCAGTTCGCAACGGCTATGAGCAGCAGTTCGGCGTGCTTGCAGCGGTCGGCGATACGTTCCACCACCGCCTCCCGGCGTAGATTTGCGTCGCCGTCGGCGTCCCCGTCATGTACACATCGGGTGTGGCATGTCGTGAGCCTCACGGTTACCGTTACTCCAAAAGCTCATTTCGATTCATTCGGGGTGCTCATGCCAAAGCTATTTCAATGGGTTAGATCGGTCTCCGATCGTGTCTTCGACCCAAAGAAGGAAGAACGAATCGCCTACCTGGCAAAGGAAGTCGAGCAACAGTTATTCCGCGATCGCAATCGGTTCAACCTGGATCAGACGCTGACCTCTCTCGGGGTCGAACCCGAGGATGCGCAAGCAATCGCCGAAAGGGTGTTCCGTCTCTCACTCGAGAGGGTCTGGTTGGACCTGGTGGCGACAGAGAACGAGCGTAAAGCCCTCGACTTCGTTGGTCGGTCACTTGGATTGAAAGGGCCAGAGCAACAAAGACTTGAACGCACGCTCGGTCTGGAGAAATTCGGCGACTGCCTACGTGACAGCGTCAAATGTAGAACTTTTGAAGAGCACGATCGCGCGAAGTTGACGAAAGTGGCGGGGATCGCGGGCGAGTCGACACGATCGCTGATATCGCGACTGTTCGCAAGGGAGGCAGATCAGATCCTGCGCAGCATCTTCTGGCAGGCCCTTAGCTCGGGAACCTTGGACGAGGCGATCTGGAATTATTTCATTCAGACAATCGAATTCTTTGGACGCGGAGCGAGCGGTGTTTACAAGGGGTACGATGCGGACTGCGAGCAAGTCGTCAACGGCGTCCTGGCCCATGCGTGGGCTGATCAGGAGATCAGCGCAGAAGAAGGACAAAAACTTCGCGATCTGCTTTCGATTCTCGGGGTCAGCGATGGGTGTCGCGAGCAAGTGCTTGCTCAGCTGGCCCAGCTGGAAGAGATGACTCAAATCAATGCGGGGCAACTGCCAAGCATTGCGTGCTCAAGTTTATCTTTGCGTGCCGGCGAGATCCTCCACTTCCAGGGGCAAGCGGTTTGGGGCCAGATCCGTCAATTGCGCTCCGGCCCTCAGATTCTGGAGCACGCCGGCGTGCTGACGATCACTGACTGCCGCACCATCTTCGAATCTCCTGTTAAAACCCATTTCATCAATCACCAGCAGGTGGCCGCGCTGATTCCAACGCATGCCGGATTTGAAATCCGCACCAACGGGAAAGGCGCTGGACAGTACCGGCTGGGTGACATCGCGCGCGGCTACGCCGTGTATCGGGTGGCCGTGCGCAAAGCCAACCAGACGATCGTCGATCAGGCGGAACTTCAGTCAGCGCGTCACATCCCACGCGACGTGCGACAGCGGGTTTTTCAGCGGTGCGGAGGTCAATGTGTGGAGTGCGGCGCGCGGGATTATCTCGAGTTTGATCACGTGATCCCCGTGGCAAGAGGCGGCAGCAACAGCGACAACAACATTCAGCTCCTGTGCCGCCGGTGCAACTCAAAGAAGAGCGACTTTATCTAGGTTTCCCCCGCGCGAGTCGCTTGTCCGATCACCCTGAAGGCATCGCCGCGTCCCTCCGCTACCAACCGGTAGCCTGCGCAAGGTTTAAGCCGTTTGAGGGTGGCACCGGCGGAAGGGGGCGGCTGAAAAGCCAAACAGACTGCGCCGGCGGGAAGCGGCCGTTGGCAGAATTTTCAGGCGCAGACATGCGGCGAACCCCCCCTACACAGTGAATATCCAGTTCAAGACGATGAGCACCGGGCTTGGCAAAAGCTCGACCTGGATCGGCACCGGTACGTATGCGAGCTTCCTCGCCGCGCTGGTCGCCGATAAATCCACCACCGACGACGACACGGCCATCGCTTATCTCCCGTCCGGTCCTACCAACGGCGTTGACGGGGGCACGAATATCATCGTCTCGGTCGCCAACCTTCACGCCGTGGGCATTTCCACGAATCCCACTCCCGATGGCTTCGACGGCACGGTCTCATTGAACACCTCGATCATGAACCTGACGCGGCCCCCGGGCGACCCGGCGAAATACGATCTCAAGGCCGTGGCCCAGCACGAGATCGACGAGGTCCTGGGCTCCGGCTCGGGTCTGGGCCTCGCGACGATTCGGGTAATGGACCTGTATCGCTACACCCTCGCCGGCGCGCGAACGTACACCACCAGCGGTGACGACGCCTACTTTTCGATCGACGGCGGCACGACGAAACTGGCGCGGTTCAACCAGGGCACAGGCGATAAAGGTGACTGGTGGAGCAGCGGCCCCCACACGCCGCAGGTTCAGGACGCCGCTGGCACCCCCAACGCCACGCCGAACATGGTTGTGGAGCTGAGAATGCTCGAAGTGATCGGCTACAACTTCACGGTGCCCGAGCCCGGGAGTTTGGCTTTGCTTGGCATCGGTGGAATGCTGATTGCTGGCCGGCGAGCGCGGCGGGCGGTGAAGTAGCCGGATGCAGTGGTTCCACGGACCGAAATAGAACTGCTCCAAAGAACTGCTCCGAATTTTTTGCCCCGTAATTCCGCACCGATTCGTATCACTGGCCATCTTGGCTTCTGCGCCGCCTCACTGCCAGGCTGACCCCCTTCTGTTCGAACCCACCTCGTCGGGGTATGTACGTTTCCAGATGCCGGTAGACTATCGCGCAATCGTACCTGAACGAGGAGAACAGTTTTGACTAGAGCAACGAACGACCGCACATGGGTGCTTGCCGCCAAGGGGTGCCGGATCTCGGTTTCGCGGGGCGACTTCTCGGTGCGCGTTGACTCTGGTCCCGCGTCGTGGTGCTTCGGCCCCTCGGGTCATGATGATCTGCTGGTGCAGCGGGGAAGCGAGCGCTTTGGGCTGCGCTACACCGACGCCGGCGGCGTCGAGTTCTGTGACTACACCGACGGCGCGCGCCGGGGCGTGCGCATCGAGCTGCGCGGGTTTCAACGGGATGGCGGCCCGCTCGACCTGGTCATCGTTCTGCGCGTCCTGCTCGAAGATGCGAGCGGCGACGTGCTTTTTGAGGTCTGTGCCGACGGGCGCGAAACAATCCTGCGCGAGTGCCGATGGCCCCGCGCCCTCGAGCCCGGAAGCTTCGAATCAACCGTCGTTCCTTACATGCAGGGGATGCTGCTGCCAAAGAACTGGCCTCAGCCGGTCCAGATGTATGACGAGCTGACGTGCAGCCGCGGGTTGTACATGCCCTGGTGGGGTTGGCAGCAGAAGGATTCGTGCGCCTTGTTGATCCTGCAGACGCCCTGCGACGCTGGGTGTGGCTTCGCTCACCCCGCGGGCGGCCCGACGGTGGCGGAGCCGCGCTGGCTTCATAGCCCCGGCCGCTTCACCGGCACGCACAGCGCGCGGCTGTGCCTCATCGAGCGCGGGGGCTACGTGGAACTGGCCAAGCGCTACCGCCGTTACGCGATCGACACGGGCAACTTCGTCACGCTCAGGGAGAAGATCGCGCGCAGCCCGAAGGTCGCACGGCTGATCGGCTCGCCCGTCGTCCACACCTCCATCCTCGCGCACATCACGGAGAAGTCGCTCTACTATCACAAGGACGACCCGACGAAGAACCACCACCTCGTCGCGTTCGACACCCGCGCCCAGCAACTGCGCGAGCTCGCCTCACGCGGCGTGCGTCGGTCATACGTGCACCTGGACGGCTGGGGCGTGCGCGGCTACGACAACCTCCACCCCGACGTGCTGCCCGCCTGCCCGGAGGCGGGCGGCGCCGAGGCGATGAAGCGCCTGGCGGACACCTGCCGGGAGCTGGGATTTCTCCTCGCCGTTCACGACAACTACCGCGACTATTACCACGACGCCGCGAGCTTCGACGAACGGTTCTCCGCTCGGCGCGAGGATGGCTCGTATGAGCATTTGCACGTCTGGTATGGCGGCGATCAGTCGATCCTCTGCGCGCACTTCGCGCCCGCGCATGTCCTGAAGAACCATGATGCCCTGCGGAAGCTGGGCATCTCCCTTGACGGCGCGTATCTCGACGTCTTCTCGATCGTTCCCGGCGACGAGTGTTACCACCCGGAGCATCCGATCACCCGGCAGGAAAGCCTCGCCCGCCGCGCCGAATGCTTCAACCTCATCCGCGCGATGGAGGGCGTCGCGAGCTCCGAAGAGCCGTGCGACTGGGCCGTGCCGTACCTCGACCTCGTGCACCACGGCCCGTACGCCCTGTCGCCCGACCCGGGCAAGGACCCCGCATTCGGCATCCCGGTGCCGCTGTTCAACCTCGTGTACCACGACGCCATTCTGCTCCCGTGGACGATGAGCGACGCCGGCGGCTGGGGAATCCCCGACAATGATGCCGGCTACCTGCACGCCTTGCTGAACGCGGGACTGCCTTACCTGGACGTCGCCGGCGGGGAGGAGGAGTTGAAGCGCGTACGCAACGTGTGCGCGCTGGCGCGGCGCGTGGGCCTGGAGGAGATGATGACACACGAGATGCTGGACCCGGGCCGCCGGCGGCAGCGAACGACGTACTCCGGCGGAACGAGTGTCACGGTGGATTTCGACCGGAGCTCGTTCGAGATTTCACCGCGAATCACGCAAGCGGAATTAGGCACGGCGCTGGGTGCCGATTCATAGCGGAAGTTTCCGCGAGCCCGCGGCGTTAGGCGGCGCAGGCGCAATAGCCCAGTTGGCCGACTTCCACCCGGAAGCGGCATTGACCGCATCGCCCAACACCGGGTAGTCACTGGCCTCGGTGGTCCGGCGTCGCCGACGTCTTCACACAATGGGCGATGGCAACTGAACCATCGCGCGAGAAATCGCTTTGCTCCGGGGGGAATTGTCTGGGCAGGAGTCAACATGAATGAAGGCGTCAGCCAGGGCCAGCCTCGGATTGCTCGAATGGAACTCGTCAGCGCGGAGGTCAATCCCGGCTCAATCCACGGCTGGCACACCTGTAAGCTGATTCAATACCAGGGGACCTTGTATGCATTGGCAATGAAGCCCCGCCCGGCTGTTCCACCGCCGGAGCTCACATCTGACAGAGATCTCTG
>JBBRCX010000068.1:0-24976 GCA_038204465.1 Tepidisphaerales bacterium
GCCTTCGCGTGACGTATCTCAAGCGCCTCTAATTGCCGGACCAATTCCTGGCGACGCTCGGTCTTCTTCTTCTCCGCTTGCCGCCGTGCGTCCGCCTGCTCGGTCTCAAATTTCTTGAGCAGCTCCTGCGCATCTTTCGGCAGCAACGGATCCTCCGAAGCTTCTCCGTTCGGGCCCGGCTTCTCGCGAACCTCTTCGACCGGCTCAAAGTTCGCAAAGGAGTCGCCCGGCTTCTGCGACCACGCCGGCCGCGCCGCGGCCGCCAGGAGCGCCACGATCACCAGAGATGCCCGGGATAGATGCAGCGGAACATGTTTGCGCAGGATCATGGCCAGTCTCCTCTCAAGAAATTGTCGGGGCCGCTGGTGAGGGCCGCGGCCCGTGCCGGAGTAATAGACACGTGTCAGCTTTGGGCAAGTGACGCTCCAGAAGGTAGACACCGGCGAGCCCCAATTCGGACATCCAACGACTCTCCGGGTAATTGGGTATCCGTTGCCATCATAGGTCAGTGCGCTGATGGCTCGCACTCCAGGCGCTCGCGATAGCGACAGCGACACCCTTTCACCGCCTGCCCACTCGCCGCGCCTCATCCATCAGCTTCTGAATTGCATCGCGGGCTGGATGCGCCGCCACGTCCAGCGGATCGCCCTCGGGGAAGTGCAGCCGCTGCATCCGCGTGCAAAGCTTGTGGAGGTATTGGAGTTGTCGCGACACCGCGGCCATCAACTTTTGCCGCTGGGTTTCGGTGAGGTGTGACGAGTCCATACCGTCAGGGTAGGCGCCGATGCTTCGTTGGCACTGCGCCACCTGGCGATTGGTTCGGTAGCAGACAAACAGACGGGTAAGATCAGCGGGGATGAGACGCCGTCTGTTCAACCCGCTCGCCGCGCTGTCGCTCCTGCTCTGCGCCTTGCCGCTGTGGCGCGGGTTTGGCTATCGCGGGCGGCGGGCAGCGCGCCGGCTCCAGGCAGGATTGTGCGCCCGTTGCGGATACGACCTGCGTGCAAGCACGGACCGCTGCCCGGAGTGCGGCACGCCAATCATGGTGAAGGGACGGGCCGCGTGAGACGCCACGTCCTCAATCTCATGGCCGCCGTGTCGCTCGTCTTGTTCCTCGCGTCGGCCTTCCTGTGGGTGCGCAGCCGCCAGGTCTACGATCAGGTGGGTTACCGGACCGACGACGGGACCACCTACTGGGCGGGCTCCTCCCCCGGCGCGGTGCTGCTGGGCGCGGTCACACTGGCCGCGATCCCCAACGCTGCTCCCATCATGCTCGATTCGGTTTCCATCTTGTGTATAGAAAGTCGGCGCCCGGCCGGATTCAAGTTCCAGTCCTTTCCGTCGGCGCTGTGGGTGCGTTTTTTCCAGGCCCCAGCGGCGCCGCGGCACTGGTGGAACCACCTGGGCTTCGACGGCCGTCACCGCGTGACGAATGACTCGAGGTATGAGGAGCGGCGCTGGGACCTCAGCCTGCCGTACTGGTGCCTGGCGTCCGCCACCGCGACTCTGCCGGGCGTGTGGTTCGGACTCTGGCGTGGACGCTGGCGGCGGCAGCGGCGGGCGGCGCTCGGCCTCTGTCCGACATGCGGCTACGATCTCCGCGCCAGCCCTGATCGCTGCCCCGAGTGCGGCGCCGTCATCAAGCCCGCATCGGCTGCATGAAACGCAAACTCTTCACCTTCGCCGCCGCCCTGTCGCTGCTGCTGTGCGTGGCGTTGGGGGGTGGGGCGTTATGGCGGAAGCCGATTGTTTTCGCAGCCTCCCCGCGAGGGGAAGCTCAATACTGGGCTTCTTTCTGGGTGTATGGCGGCCGGGTGTACTTTGGCGCGGAGCAATTTCGAAGCGGCGCGCGACAATATGTGCCGATGAAGCGGGGCTTACGATCTGCAGGTGAATACGAGCGCCTCATGCTCGACACCCTGTTTATGCCCGATGTCAGAATGGAGCATGCTGCGCGCTCCTACGAAACGTCGTTGCATAGCCGGTCGCTCTTTCGGTATGAGGCGCGACTTTGGCCGCTGATCGCGTGTACGGCCCTTATGCCCGCAACGTGGATTTTCTTGCGCCTCCGTCGTGTCAAGGTTTTAGAAGGCGGCTGTACTTTCTGCGGCTACGACCTGCGCGCCACGCCGGGCCGCTGCCCCGAGTGCGGCACCGTGGTCAACGCGGCCTCGGCTGCATGAGACGCCAACTCTTCAACCTCGCCGCCGCGCTGTCGCTGCTGCTTTTCGTGGCGGTGTGCGTCCTGTGGGTGCGGAGCTACTGGGCGGCGGACCTGGTGCGCCTGCGGATCTCCGGGCGCAATGGCCGGGGGTTTCTCTCCTTGACCGCATCCTCAGTGTCGGCGAGGACGCATATCGCTTCGACCTGGACTTCGGTGGAGACGGCGCCGGCGGGCCATTTTCTGTTTTCTCGTCTGCCCCTGAACGCCTTCAGTTGGCCGCGTTATTCGCTTCCCCAGCGCCTCGGATTTAGCTTCGCTCGCGGAATGTATCCACCAACCTCTGAATCTTACACGTATCTGTGGCTTCCCCACTGGGCGATCGCCACCATTATCAGCCTCCCGGCCGCGCTGTGGCTGCTGGCAAACAGGCGAGCCGCACGCCGGCTGAAACGGCGCGGCTTCGCTGTGGAGCAAGCCTCTACGACGGGTGCCCCACAACTCTTTTAGTGGCGGTGTCCCGCGTGGGTATTGGCACCGGGCTCTATCGTGCAATACATCTCGTCGACACCGTGGCCTTCGACTTCTACCTGCACCGTTGAGTGGTTGATCGCAAAGTCGTGCTGCAGCTTCTCCACGACGGCGCGCAATACCTGTTGACCCTCACGGATGCTCTGCTCGGCGACCAGGATATGACAGCTGCACGCAACCACACCGGGCCCCACCGTCCAGACGTGCAGGTCGTGCGCGCCCAGCACGCCTGATACCTCCGCGATCGCAGCCTCAACCTTCGCCATGTCGATTCCCGCTGGCGTTCCTTCCAATAAGACGTTCACGCTCTCCTTCAGAACACCCCAGGAACTCCACAGGATGAGCGCCCCGATCAGGAACGAGACGATTGGGTCTGCGATTGAGGCTCCAGTGACGGCAACGATCGCGCCGGCGATGACGACGCCGACCGCCGATACGGCATCGCCAACCATGTGCAGGTAAGCCGACCGCACGTTGAGGTCATCTCTGGCTCCGCTGCGAAGCCACAGGCTGATGACGACGTTCACGACGATCGCGATGCCGGCGACGGCAATCATCAACCCACTGCTCACGGGCTGCGGGTGCCGTAGCCGCTCCGCGGCTTCAACGAAGATGAAGATCGCGATGACCACGAGGGATACGGCGTTAACGAGAGCGGCCAGGATGCCGACTCGGTGATACCCGTAAGTCATGGCCTGGTTGGAAGGTCTTTTCGCCGATGCGAGGGCATACCACGAGAAGCCCAGCGCGGCGGCGTCGGCAAAGTTATGTCCGGCATCCGAGAGCAGAGCCAGACTGTGTCCCAGCCAGCCACAGATTGCCTCACCAATGACGAAGGCGAGGGTAAGGATGACGGCGAAAGCCATCCGGCCGCTCGACACCCCTCGGGGCGCGCCATGTTCGTAAGTGTGCCCCTGTTCATGTGACATGTGAACTCGCAAGCGACGACGGCGTGGGAAGACGTCCGTGCCGCATTGAAGCTCGGGCATTCTCACCAGCCGGGCGGCAGTATCCATCATGACACGCGCAGCGGTACTCCGCGAGCATGGCGCGAGCGATGCCCCCGCCCGCTTCCTTCGCCGAAGCTGTATCCGGGAGGCGTGTATCGCATTCAACTGAAGAACCAGCGCGAAATCGGAGCGCTCAATCGCCAACCAACGAAGACTTTCATGACCCAACGCGCCGACACCTCTGATCGCCGGGATCCGACCGCAGGCGCGCAAAACCCCCGTCGGAATACATGATTCCAAATCGAATCGCGAAGCAGGAATCGAAAAGCCCCTATGCCTCATCCATGATCGTCTCGCGCACCACCTCTTCAATGGTGGTGACCCCGTCGTAAATCGAGAGCAGGCCGCTTTCGCGGAGGGTGCGCATGCCGCGCTTCTTGGATTCCAGGCGCAGGGTCTGGGTGCTGGCGTGCTTGATGACCATGTCGCGCATCTCGTCGTCGAGAAGCATGATCTCGTAGATGCCCTGGCGGCCGCGGTAGCCGGTGTTGTTGCACTGGTCGCAGCCCTTGCCGTACCAGAAGACCCGTCCTTCGACGTCCTCGAGTTTCAGCTCCAGTTCCATCAGCTGTTCTTCGCTGGGCTTGAACTCCGCCTTGCAGTTGGTGCAGATGCGGCGGACGAGGCGCTGGGCGACGATGCCTTCGAGCGTGGCGGTGACGAGGAACGGCTCGAGGCCGAGGTCGAGCAGGCGGGCGATGGCCGACGGCGCGTCGTTCGTGTGCAGGGTGCTGAAGACGAGGTGGCCGGTGAGGGAAGCCTGCACGGCGATCTCCGCGGTTTCCTTGTCGCGGATCTCACCGACGAGAATGATGTCAGGATCCTGACGCAGCATGCTGCGAAGGATGCGGGCGAAGGTGAGCTCGATCTCCGGCTTGATCTGGCACTGGACGATTCCGTCGATGTCGTATTCGACCGGATCTTCCGCGGTAATCAGCTTGCTGCTGATGTCGTTCAATTCGCGCAGCGCGGAATAAAGCGTGGTGGTCTTGCCGGACCCGGTGGGGCCGGTCACGAGCACGATGCCGTTGGGCTTGCGGATCAGCTGGCGCAGCACCGCGCTCTCGTCATCGCGCAGGCCGACCTTGTCGAGGTCGAGGCTGACGTTGCTGCGATCGAGCACGCGCATGACGACCGACTCGCCGAACATGGTCGGAAGCACGCTGACGCGAAGATCGATCGGCTGGTTGTTGACGGTCAGCTCGATGCGCCCGTCCTGCGGCACGCGGCGCTCGGCGATGTCCAGGTTGGCCATCACCTTCACGCGCGAGCTGATGGCCGGCGCGATATGCGCCGGCGGCGGCATCATCTCGTAGAGGATGCCGTCGATGCGGTAGCGCATCTTGAACTCGTCTTCGAAGGGTTCGAAATGGATGTCGGACGCCTTGTCCTTGATCGCCTGCAGCAGCACGAGGTTGATCAACTTCTTCACGGGATTGCTGTCGGCGGCGCCTTTGATCGCTTCGAGATCGATCGACTCGCCCCGGTTCTTGAGGTCCTGCAGGCTCTCATCGGCGTTGAGGTCGTTGATGATGTCGCTGAAGCCTTCCGTGGCCGACTGGTAGTGCTTGTTGATCAGCTTCTCGAGCTGTTCCGGGTCGGCGAGGACGGCCTTGACCTCGTAGCCCATCAGGGCGCGCAGATCGTCGAGGGCGCGGAAGCTTTCATGGCTGGCCATCGCGACGACGAGCCGCTTGGCAGTCGCGTCGAACTCGATGGGGAGGACCTTCTGCACCGTCGCGATCTGAACCGGGACCGCGAGGATGGTGGCGGAAGGAATCGTCTTGCCTTCGAGGCTGATATATTCGTAGCCCAGCTGCGCCGCGAGCCCGATGTTGAGGTCGGCGTCCTTGACGTAACCGAGATCGACCAGGATGCGCCCCAGGGCACCCCCCTTGCTCTTCTGAAAGTCCATCGCCTCGACGACTTGCTCGCGCGTGACCTTGCCCATCTTGGTGAGCACGCGGCCGATCGGACGGCCCTTGAGCTGCTCGATCGGAGGCATTCCAGAGGGACCAATCGGGCCTGAGCCGGCGGCGCCGGGAGTGCCCGGGGCGACCGCAGGGCGAGGGGAACCTTGCGGGGGCCGCGGCGCGGCGGGCTTCATTGCGAAAGCGCCGGAAGACGGCGGGCTCACTTTATTAGCAGGCATGCCGCCAGCCGTCGGCGGCGCGCTGGCGCCGACCGGCGGCGCCATGGGCGTCGTGACGTTGGGTTTCTGCGCCGGCATTCCCACGGGATTCGGTCGCTTCGGGTCGTTGGGCGCTCCGGATGGAGTTCCCGACGGCGGTGGGACGATTCTGGACATAGCTCTCCTCGCTCTGCTCTCTCGAAGTCAGTGTACCTCGCTCCACGCGTCAATCACTCACGGCTTCTTTCCCAGCATGCGGGCGCGGTTGGCGGCGGCCTGGGCCTGGCGCTCGGCCTCGCTTTGAGCACCGCCTGGCGAGCCGGGCTGAGTCGGCTTGGGCGTTGCGGGGTTGGCGCCGCCTGCCTCATCGGGAGGCGGCTCTTCGCCGATGACGTCAGGCTTGTCGATCATGAGCCCGGCGCGGGTCATGCGATCGACCATTCCGCCGGGAACGCGGCTCTTGTCGATCGCTTCCTCAGCGCTGATTTTGCCGGCCTGGAAGAGCATCCACAGATTGTCGTCCAGCAACTGCATGCCGTATTTCTTGCCCGTCTGAATTTCCGAGTCGATGCGGAAGCTCTTGTTTTCGCGGATCAGGTTCTGGATGCCGGGGGTGACGTACATGAACTCGTAGCTGGCGACCATGCCATCCATGTCGACGCGCGGGCACAGCGCCTGGCTGAGCACGGCGATCAGGTTGTTGGCCAATTGCACCCGCACCTGCTCCTGCTGATCCGTTGGGAACGCGTCGATGATGCGGTTGATGGTCGACGAGGCGCCGGAGGTGTGCAGCGTGCCAAAGACGAGGTGCCCGGTCTCGGCGGCGGTAATGGCCGAGCCGATGGTCGCGAGGTCGCGCATCTCGCCGACCAGGATGACGTCGGGGTCCTGGCGGAGGGCCCGGCGGAGGGCCTCGGAGAAGCTGGGGACGTCGACGCCGATCTCGCGCTGCACGACGAGACTTTTCTTGTGCTGGTGGTAATACTCGATCGGGTCTTCCATCGTGATGATGTGCCGATCGAAGTTCTCGTTGATGTAGTTGATCATGCAGGCGAGGGTCGTGGTCTTGCCTGAGCCGGTCGGCCCGGTGACCAGGAAGATGCCGCGCGGGCGGCGGCAGATCTGCCGGGCCATTTCGGGAAGGCCGATCTGCTCGAAGGTGAGGATCTTGTTGGGGATCTTGCGGAGCACCATGCTCGCGACGCCCTTCTGCTTGAAGACCGAGACGCGGAAGCGCGCCTCTTCCCCATAGGCGAAGCCGAAGTCCCCGGACCCGGTCTCCTCGTATTCCTGCTGGATGCGCTCGGGCGTGATCGATTTCAGCAGCGCTGCTGTGTCCTCGGCGTCGAGCACCTTGGTTTGAAGCTCGCGCATGTGGCCGTGCAGGCGCAGCACGGGCGGCTTGCCGACCGCCAGGTGCAGATCGCTGGCGTTCTTCTTGATGCAGGTCTCGAGCAGACGATCGATCTGGATGCTGGCCATGAAATTTTCCCGTTCACCGTCGCTGCATGCTCAAGGATATTCTATGCCGTTCGCGCTTCATGCGTACCTCAGCCGGTGATGATGCCTTCGACCTGCGCGACTTTGACGACTTCCTCGGCGGTGGTGACGCCGCCAAGCACTTTGACGCGCCCGTCACCGAGGAGGCTCTTCATGCCGCTGGCGAGGGCGGCCTTGCGGATCTTGTTGGTCGGAGCGCGATCGAAGGCGAGGCCGCGGATTTCGCTGTTCATGTGCATCATCTCGAAGATGCCGATTCGCCCGCGGAAGCCGATGCCGGTGCAATACTCGCACCCGCGCGGCTTGTAGACGACCTTTTCCTTTAAGTCATTCTGGTTGATGCCGCACAGCTTCAGCCACATCGGATCGGGGTCGCGGTCCGGCTGCTTGCATTTGGGACACAGCACGCGGATGAGCCGCTGCGCCATCACCGCCTGGATGGACGACGCGACCAGGAACGGCTTGACGCCCATGTCGATCAGGCGGGTGATCGCACCGGGCGCGTCGTTGGTGTGCAGCGTGCTGAAGACGAGGTGGCCGGTGAGTGCCGCCTGCACTGCGACTTCCGCCACCTCCAGGTCGCGAATTTCGCCGACGAGAATGATGTTGGGCGCCTGGCGCAGCATCGCGCGAAGGATCTTCGCGAAGGTGAGCCCGATGTTATCGCGCACCTGACACTGGTTGATGCCGGCGAAGTTGTATTCGACCGGGTCTTCCGCGGTGATGATCTTGCGGTCGGGGCGATTCAATTCATTGAGCGCGCCGTACAGAGTGGTGGTCTTGCCGGAACCCGTCGGGCCGGTGACGAGGAAGATGCCGTTGGGGCGCTTGATGATCTTCTGGAACGCGCGGTAGTCCTCCTCTTCGAAGCCCATGTTCTGGATGCCGATGCGCACCGAATCGGGGCGCAGGATACGCAGCACCACCGACTCGCCATGGTAACTGGGAAGCGTGCTGACGCGGAAGTCGATGTCGACCTTGTCCACCTTGAGCTTGATGCGGCCGTCCTGGGGAAGGCGCTTCTCGGCGATGTCGATGCCGGCCATGATCTTCAGGCGGCTGATGAGCGGGCCCTTCATCTTGAGGGGGATGCGGTCGCGCTCGACGCACTCGCCGTCGATGCGATAGCGCACGCGAACGCGGTCCTTCATGGGCTCGATGTGGATGTCCGAGGCGCGGTTGCGGACGGCCTCGGAGATCATCGCGTGCACAAGCTTGATGATCGGGGCCTGCGTCGGGTCGTTAGCGATGTCGCCGCCCATGTTGTCCAGGTCGATCGACTTGTCGATGGATCGGTCGACCGACTTATCCAGCGAGCGGTCGACCGAGCGGTCCATGGTGCTGTCGAGGCTCTTACGGAGGCGATCGATCGTCTCGTCGCGCGTCTTGTCGATCGTGTTGGCCGAGGTCGTGTTAAAGAGCTCGTCCAGCAGCCCCTTGATGCGGTTGCGCGGGGCCAGGACCGTGCGGATGTCCTTGTGCAGGCGGAAGCGCAGCACGTCGAGCATCTGAAGATCGAGCGGATCGTGAACGGCGACCTGCAGCCGGCCGTTGTCCGTGCCGAGCGGCAGGATCATGTACTTGCGCATCAAGTCGTCGGGGATCAGGGCGGAGGCGTTGGGCGGGATGGAGGTCTTGTCGAGATCGACGTAATCCATGTTGTGCTGGGCGGCCAGCGCCTTGTAGACCTGGCTCTCGTTGCACAATTTGAGGTCGATCAGGGCTTCGCCGATCCGCAGGCCCTTGGCTTTGCCGTGCTCCAGCGCCTTGTTGACCTCTTTGGCCGTGATGACCTGCCATTCAACCAGCAGTTCACCCAGCTTTTGTGGTGCCTTTGCCATGCGCAAGCTCCTGTTCGGGGGCGGCCTCTTTGGTGCGTGTCACTTCGTGCGTGAATGAAGGCTTCGTGTGCTGCCGCAAGCTCCTTTCAGCCGGTCCGTGCCGCAGCGGGCGGGTCATCCTGGCGGGCGCGAGCGGAGGGGCTGGCGCGACGAAGGAAGGAACAACTCGCGAAGGCGCGGCTACAGGTGCCGGCAATCGGACGGCAAGCGCCTCGCGGCACTAATGATACACGTCTGCGAGCCGCAGGGTTCGACCGGCTTCACGTCGGGAACTACCCGACTCGGCGGGGTCAGTGTACCGCTTTGCGGCACTTTCCGACAAGAAGTTTCCGCCCGCTGGGCGCCGATCTTCGTGAGGAATGGGACGAATGGGCAGGTGTTAACGGGGTGGCCAGCGGAGACGGAGCGGCCCCATCGTGGGGCGACCGCCTATAGATAGACAATTGAACGGCGAGCCGGGGTTGAAATTCGCCGGCAGGGGCGGCTTAGCTCGCCGCCTTGAGTTGCTGCGTTTCCGGCGAGATCGTCGTCAACGGCGCCGAACTCGCGTCGTCGAGCTTCGGCGGCGGGAACAAGGCGTTCTTCATGCGCTCGAGGAATTCCGCGCGGATGGTTCGCTCCAGCGACTCGTCTTTCACCCAGAAGCGGAGAATCAGGCCGACGATGCCCGCGTCGACGGTATTGACGATCACCTGTGGCCCCGGATGGGTCAAAACCCGCTCGTCGCCGGTGGTCAGCGCCAGCAGGGCTGCACGGGCGTCGTCGATGGAGTCCTTGTAGGGGATGTTGATCGGGACGTTCACGCGGGTGACTGGGTCGGTGCTGTGGTTCGCGATCTTGTTCGCGAGCATCGCGGTGTTGGGATAAACGACGATGTCGCCGTCTTCATTGAGCAGCCGGGTCGAGCGGAAGGTGATTCGGACGACCCTGGCATACACGTCCTGGATTTGGATCCAGTCGCCGACCTTGAAGGGCTTGTCCCAGAAGATCACGATGCCGGAGATGAAGTTGGAGATCGCGTCCTGCGCGGCGAAGCCGATCGCCAGCCCGATGATCGACACGCCGGTGAGCAGCGCCGCGATCTGCACGCCCACCTGGTTACAGGCGATCACCAGGCCGAAGCCCATGACGCCCCACTTGATCAGGTGGCCGAGCATGTCGCGGATGCTTTGATCGACGTTGGCGTGGTTCATTCCGCCAACGACCACCCGCCGCAGCGCGCGGTGAATTCCCCAGAAGATCAACAGGAACAGGGCGGCAACGAAGACGCGGGGGATGAAGCCGACGGCGGCGTAGATCAGGTCCCTGCCGGCGCTGAGCCAGAATTCGAGCTTGATGGCTTCCTGCGGCGTAAGGGTGCGCTGGCCGTGGAAGAGCTGGCCGACGGTGGTTTTGCCGAAGGTATCGGCCATGGTTCCACCGGTGTCGGACGCCTGGGGAGGCTGCGCCGCAGCCGCTGGCTGGGTCGCCGCCGACTGAGCAGCGGGCTGTGTCGTGGGGTTGACCGCTTCCGACAATGCCATCAGCGGCAGCGATTGTGCCCGGGCGAGAGCGCCGGTGAAGGTCAGGAGCAGTGCGACGGATCCGATCAAAGGCAAACGACAGCGCATGACCTTCTTTTCGGCTAGAAGAGCCCAGTTTCTTCCTGCTGTTTGAGGTGGAACTGCAATCTGACCCAACCGCGCGCAGAGTCCTCTGCGCCGCAGAGGGCTCCATCGCTGAACTTGTTTTTTCTCGACAGGCCGGATTCCAGCGGTAGCCTTGTCGGATCGCCATGGGTGAAGCTTCGCCCGTCACCGTTGGGGCACGACGCTGGCTTGCGGCACGCCCCGCGTTTTCGCTCGCCGTGCTCTTCATCCTGGGAATCGGGCTGCACTCTCTTCTTCCGAACTGGCCCGTCACCTGGCTGGTCACACTTGTCGCGCTGCTGACGCTTGCGGCCGTCCTGTCTCAAAGAGGCGCGGCGGCGACGGGACTCATCGCGCTGTCCATCTGCATCGCAGGCTTGCTCGCGGGTGAGATCGCGGCCGATTATTTCCCGACCGATCACATCAGCGCATTCACCGGCGCGGAACCGCGGCTGGCGGCGATCGAAGTGCGGCTAACGGACTCGCCGCGGGTCATCGAGCAGGAGCCGGTCCGGCGCGCGGGCGATGCGCAAACGCGCCAGGCGCTGAAAGCTTCAGTAGAGGGGATCAAAACGTGGAACGGCTGGAAGGATGCGTCGGGGGAGGTTCTCATCTCGGTCGCGCCACCCGATCCGCATCTCGCGGCGGGAGATCGTCTGCGCGTGCTGGGAATGCTCAGCCGCCCGCCCCCGGCGATGAACCCCGGACAATTCGATTGGGCAAAGTATTACCGCCGTCAGCGCGTGCTCGCTTCTGTTTATGCGCAACCGCAGCAGCTTCAGGTTCTAAAGAAAGGCTCCGCGACGCCGTTGGTCCATTTGCGCGAGCGCTTCCGCAACGCATTGTCGCGCGGATTCAGCGAGCATTCCGCGGATGCGGCGCTGCTCGGTGCGCTGCTGTTCGGCGATCGCGGGCCCGCGCTGCGCGAGCTGGACGAGCAATTCCGCCGCAGCGGGACGACGCACCTGCTGTCGAGCTATGGATTGTGCATGGCACTCCTCGCGGGTCTGGCGTACCTGGTGTGCCGGGCGCTGTGCGCGAGGCCGCGCCGAGCGGTGATGGTGGTCATCTCGTTCGCCGCACTTTACGGCGTGCTGGTGCTCCCGTCGCCGCAGGCGCTGCGCCCGGTGCTGCTCTGCATGGCGGTGGGAATTGGGCTGCTCTTCGGGCGATCGGCGGATCCGGTTCAACTGCTCGCGCTGGCCTGCCTCGCCCTGCTGGTCATGAACCCGCTTGACCTTTATGCGGCGGGTTTCCAGTTTGGCTTCGTCATCGTCTTCGGGTTCATGCTGTTCGGCCGCCTGATGCAGCGCGCGACGGACCATTGGAAGGATGAAGACCAGGTCATGCTCCGGCGCCTGGGCAAACAGAGCGTCCGGCAGCGCGGCGTCGAGTGGGTCAAGGTGCGCGCGGCGCGGGCATTCTATGCCGCGATGGTGGCGTGGCTCGTGGCGCTGCCGCTGGTGGCCTGTCACTTCGAGCAGTTGAACCTCTGGACGGTGCCGGCGGGATTTATTCTTGCGCCTTTCGCGATGGCGGCGGTGATCGGCGGGTTCGGGAAGATCCTGTTGACGCTGACAATCCCCGGCGCGGCCGGCGCGTGGGCGATGTTGGCGGACATCCCGGCGTGGACTCTGCGCCATGGAGTGAGCTGGATGGCAAAGCTGCCCATGGCGGACCTTCCGATGCCGGCGCCGCCGTTGTGGCTCATCCTGTTGTACTACGCGACCCTGTGCCTTCCGCTGGTGCCCTGGCAGCGGCCACGGGCGAGGTGGTGTGCCCGCTGTGCGCCGGCGAGCGGGTTCGCGGCGTTGTTGCTGCTGCCGCTGGGCGGCTTTGCGCCGCAGAGTGCTCCGCCGGATGAACTGCGGGTGACGCTGCTTTCGATCGGGGCAGGGCAATGCGCCATCGTGGAGCAGCCGGGCGGCGAGGCGATGCTGGTGGACGCCGGCTCGGCCACGCTGAGCGACCCGCTGCGCACCTGCCTCGCGCCCTTCCTGCGTCACGAGGGCCGGCGATCGGTCGCGAGGATGATCCTCAGCCATGGCGATTACGACCACATCAGCATGGCCCGCAAGCTGGTGGCCGACGATCGCGTGGGCGAAGTGCTCGCCAGCCCGCACCTGCGCCGCCATGCCACGGCAAGCAAGCCGTCCGAAGACCTGCTGGCCATGCTCGACGGCTCGGGCCATTCGACGAAGATCATCAGCGCGGGCGACGACATCGACCTGGGCGGCGGGTCGCGGCTCGAGGTGCTCTGGCCGCCGCGCGATTGCGATTTCAACTCGAACAACACGGGCCTGGTGCTGCGCCTGACGTTCGGCGGGCGCTCCATCCTCTTCCCCGCCGACATCCAGGACCCGGCCGAGCGAGAGCTTCTGAAAACGCCCCAGCGTCTCCGCGCCGACGTCCTGGTCGCACCGCACCATGGCAGCATCGAACCCAGCACCGACGCGTTCGTGCGCGCCGTCGGCCCTTCGGTGATCCTGAGCTCGAACGACAACACGCTCTCCTCGAAGCAGCGTGCCTTTGATCGATTGGTGGAGGGAGGGACGCTGTACCGGACCAATCGATGCGGCGCGCTGACTGTCGTGCTGCGGCGTGATGTGGGAATCCGTGTGGAGCGTTTTCGGGGATCGACCGGCGGTTCACGCTAAACAGATCCACACAGAAGCGAAGGTGCGGCATCTCCGGCGAACCCGTGCTCAGGTTCGGAACTTCGACCTTGGAGGGTCGTCCAAGGCGCGTCGCCGGGCAAATGTCGAGGCTGCCCGTGCTCCCGTAATGTGGTGCAGAGAGATGTTGCAAAAACTCATTCTCGTCGGGACCCTGGGAGTTGCTGTAGGCTGTGGATCAACGCCCGTCGAGCAATCTGTCGCTCCAATCCCGTCCCTGCCGCGCCAGTTCACTCCCATCAACCGGATGCGGGAGCCGATCTTCACGGACCAAGCGCGATTGCTAGCGCCGGACGAACAGAAAGCCGTCTCCGTCGCCAAGGCGGCAGTGCAGCAGCGGTACCGGCTGGCAGGCTACCGGGAGACCAATAACGAACACTTGGCCTTCTACATCGAACAGGCCGACACCGGCTGGCGGGTACAGGTCTCGACGTTCAATCGGGACGTGCCGAGCGGGCAGCCGGTGTTCACGTGCGGCGGCTTCGTAGAAGTCACCATCGACAAGGACTGGAACGTGACAGGGCTCATGGGCGGGGCGTGAAGGGCTGAGCCAGCCGCCTTCACTTCTCAGAGCAGCTGTTTAGGGCGAGCGATGGCGCGCACGTCGTAAGGCAGAGAATCAGAGCGACTTGTTGAAGAGCCGCGTTCGACTTAGATTCGCGGTTTGTGCAGCGTATGACGATCGGCCGGAGCATTTCGCTGGCGAGAAGACATTCTGAGATTTGAGAGGTCCCGTGGCCAGTCGCTATCCGAAGCTTGTCGAAACGATCAAACAGAGGTCGCTGCAGCGTGGGCGGTTCGTGCTCGCGAGCGGCCGGGTATCTGACTATTACATCGATGGGAAGCTGACGTGTTTCGATCCCGCCGGGTCGGCGCTGATTGTGGACGCGATCCTGGCGGAGATCGCGGACTTGCCGGTCGATGCGGTAGGCGGCATGGACATGGGGGCCACTCCGATCGTGGGCGCGGTGGCGAACCGCAGCTTTCACGTCGGCAGGCCATTGCCCACCTTCATCGTGCGCAAAGAGGTGAAGGAGCACGGGACGATGAAGCTGATCGAGGGACCGCTGAAGCCCTCTTCCCGCGTCGTCATCATCGATGACGTAGTCACGACCGGCGGCTCGATCCTGAAGGCGATCGATGCGGTCGAGCAGAAGGCATGCAAGGTGCTGCTGGCCCTCTCCGTCCTGGACCGCAACGCGGGCGCCTCCGAGGCCCTGGCCGCGCGGGGAATCCCCTACCGCCCGCTCGTCACGCTGGCAGATCTCGGGATCGAGGCTGAGACGAAGGCCAGCGCAGCCAGGCCCGCACCGATCTGACTCTTCCCTCTCCGAATCTGCCTCTTCTGGCCCAAACATAGGAACTTTCCTTCTTTGGTTATTAGAAGCAACTTATGGGGAAAAATTTAGCGAAATGTTAAACCGGAATCTGCTAACGATATTACTAGTGTTTGGGGGTATCGCGGCATGTATAGCTTTCGGCTACTTCCAATTAAATAGATCGGCCACCATCCGGATCCACGTTATCATTCCAGTTGGCTTCCAGGGGATGGCGACCGTGACGTTTAGCCCTTCGAACGGAGATCACGTGGCGCCTGAAAATGGCGTTTACACGTATAGGATTCCGCCTTCGGGTGTCCTTCACGTTCGGGGGGAGAATCCGGAGTATCTAAGCCACGTTGTGACGGCGCGTTATGAGGATGGTGTCTTCCTCCCAGTTGGCTATCTCAGTGATGGGAGCAGTTTTGGCGAAGGAGTCATCGCAGTCTGGCCACTACTTTTGGAACGAGACGACGCGGGGTTTTTTGTCGGGACCAAAGACGAGCTAGCGACGCTGGTGCGTAAGGAACAGGAAAGGATGGGCATTCGACTACCTCATACGGCGGCTACGAAGACAACTCTTCCAGTTCAGTAAGGTGATAGTGCCTGTGATAGTGCCCGATACGTTTTTGCGTTTTTGCGATCTAATAAGAGCGCTGAGTCTCGAACATCCAACAAAGGCGTCATATCCCGAAGAGCGTGGGATGATCTTTCCGTCACACCCGGCAGCGAGCACAAAAGTCATGATCGAGCGTACACTTCACGATGTGGGGTTGCCTCTTACTCAGCTGCGATTGCGGGCTGGAAGGCCCTTTGAGGTTGTAGGCCGTTGGTGACGGACCAGATCTTGATGGCCGAGGAGACGACCACGATGGCGCCGCAGATCAGCATGGCGAGGATGAGCGCGGCTTGCACGCCGCTGTTGATCAGAATTGTGGTTCGCAGGGCGGCGGGGGGATTGGACCACTGGGTGGCGAGAACATCGAGGTGGCCGGCGAGCATCCGGGCGGAGGCGGTGCCGGTGGTGGTGGCGACGACCAGCATCGGCGTGACGGTCACCCAGAGGTAGCGGGCCCGGCCTTCGTTGACGAGCCAGACGCTGACGATGGCCAGCGCGATGACCGCGAGCATCTGGTTGGCCACGCCGAACATCGGCCAGATGGCGGCGAAGGAGTTGGCGTTGATGAAGTAGGCCCAGCCGGCGACGACAAGCAGCGTGCTGACGATGGCGCCGGGCCACCACCCGGCCTTTCCGAGCAGCGGGTGGGCCTTGCCGGCGACCTCCTGCAGCAGGAAGCGGCCGATGCGCGTGCCGGTGTCAATGGTCGTCAGGATGAACAGCGCCTCGAACATGATCGCGAAGTGGTACCAATACTTAATGAGCCCGCTGAGGGCGTGCTCGCTGCGGGCGGAGATTCGCTTTGCGGCATCGTCGAAGATGTGCGCCATCCCGACGGCGAGCGTGACCGCCCCGCCGGTGCGGCCGCGCAGCGTCTCGTTCACCTGCGACTCAACGGCCGGGAGGCTGTCGATGTGGGCGCCCATCTGCTCGAGCTGCTTCTGGTACTGCGGGACTTTCCCCAGCTCGACGTTCATGCCGTAGTAATTGCCGACCGGCAGCGCCGCCGCCGCGATCATCGCAACCACGCCGACCAGGCCCTCGATGAGCATGGCGCCGTAGCCGATGGTCCGGGCGTCGGACTCTTTCCCGATCATCTTCGGCGTGGTGCCGCTGCTGACCAGGGCGTGAAAGCCGCTGATCGCGCCGCACATGATGGTGATGAAGAGGAAGGGGAACAGGGTGGCCATCACCTTGGGCGAGCCGCTGCCGACGACGGGGCCGCCGCCCGCGAAGACGGGGTTGATGGCCCGCGCCTCCAGCTTGGGGTTGGCGATGATGGTGCCGCCGACGAGCAGCGCGATGGTTCCGATCTTGAGGAAGCTGCTGAGGTAATCGCGCGGGCACAGCAGGACCCACACCGGGAGCACGGAAGCGATGAACCCGTAGGCCGCCATCGCATAAACGACGGTCTTGTCGCGCAGGTCGAACCAGTGCTCGATGGGCGAGCCTGGGACCTTGCCGCCGAGAAAGGTGGCGCCGATGGTGAGCAGCGCGCCGATGATCGACGCCTCGACGACGTGGCCCGGGCGGATCTTGTACATGTACAACCCGACGAGCAGCGCGATGGGAATGGTGCAGGAGATGGTGAATGTGCCCCAGCTGCTGCCGGGAACGAGGCGCGGCGTGGCGGAGAGCTGCGGATTCCTGGCGTCTTTCGGCAGCGAGATTATTCCGTTGCTGACGATGGGCGCTTCGCCAAAGCGCATCTTGAAGGTGTCCTGAAAATCCATGCTGCCGGCGCCGTTGTTGTAGAGCAGCCGGGTTCCGGCGGGGACAAGATAGACGCCGGGCAAACCCGGCACAGCCTCCAGCGCGGTGACCCCCACGGGCAGGACGAGCTGGCTGCCGGCGGGATATTTGACCTCTTCGCCGCCAAGCGCTTTGACCACCACTTTGCCGAGGCCCGCGAGCGCGATCACGATGATGAAGAGGATCGCGACCGTGGCGGCGGTGCCGGCGGTCTTGCCGACGTCGCTATAGGCAATTTGCGCCAGGCTGCGTCCGCCGCGGCGGATGCTCGCCGAGAGCACGAGGAAATCCTGCACCGCCCCGGCGAGGCAGACGCCGATCACGATCCAGAGCAGACCCGGCAGGTACCCGAACTGCGCGGCGAGCACCGGACCGATCAGCGGGCCGGCGCCGCTGATGGCGGCGAAGTGATGGCCGAACAGCACCCACTTGTTGGTCGGATGATAGTTCTGCCCGTCGTTGAGACGGACCGCGGGCGTCGCGTTGCTGTCGCTGAGCGCCGCCACCTTCGCGGCGAGGAAGGCGCTGTAGTAGCGGTAGGCGATGGCCATCAGGCAAAGGATGGCGATCAACAACGGCATCGCGTGCATCGAGTTCCTCCGGGCGCGGCGCTTGCCCGCGCTGGACTTTACCTCGCGTGGATCGATCGGTCCGGTCGCGGCATTCTAACGGGCGGATGATCGCCCCGCACGCTCGCCTGGATGGCCCGATAGGGATGGGTGCGAAACGCGAATCACACATTAGAATGTCGCATCGGACACTTTGAGGAGCAACGCAATGATTCGAATCGGGCTGGTTGGACTGGGGTTCATGGGCAAGACGCATTTCGGGGTGTACTCCGCGCTGCCGCAGGCGCAGATCGTGGGGATCTGCGACATCGACAAGAAGCGGGCGGCGGGAGACCTGAGCGATACCTGGGGCAACATCGGCTCGGGCGGCGCGACGAAGATCGACATGGGCAAGATCAAGGGGACGACCGATTATCGCGAACTGATCGCGCGCGCGGATGTCGACGTGGTGGACGTGTGCGTGCCGACGCCGCTGCATGCGGAGATCGCGGTGGCCGCGCTGGAGGCGGGGAAGCACGTGGTGTGTGAGAAGCCGATGGCGCGGACCAGCGCGGAGGCACGGCGGATCGCCACCGCCGCCGCGTCGGCGAGAGGCTTCTTCATGCCGGCGATGTGCATGCGCTTCTGGGGCGAGTGGGAATGGGTGAAACGCGCGATCGCGGAGGGTCACTATGGAAAGGTGCGCTCGGCGACATTCCGCCGGGTTGGATCAATCCCGGCGGGATGGTTTCGCGAGGGCGCCAAATCCGGCGGCGCGCAGCTGGATCTGCACGTGCACGACGTGGACTACATCTATCACCTCTTCGGCAAACCGCGCGGCGTATTCAGCCGGGGGTATGCGGGGCAGAGCGGGGAGATCGATCATATCGTGACGCAGTACCTGTTCGAGCACGGCCCGCTCGTCGCCGCCGAGGGATGCTGGACCGTCGCGGATGGCTACGGCTTCTCCATGCGCTACACCATCAACTTCGAGCGCGCCACCGCGGACTACGACCTGGCGCGAAACCCCACGCTGATGGTTTACGGCGACGGCAAATCGCTTCCCGTCGAATATCCCAGGCACGATGGCTACCACGGCGAGCTCGCTTATTTTCTGGAGTGCGTGAGCACGCGCACCAAGCCCGAGCGCGTGACCGCCGACGACGCGGTGATGGGCCTGCAGATCGTCGACGCCGAGCGCCGCAGCATCGACACCGGTCAGGCGGAGATGGTCTGAACGCGCGCAAGCGCGGATCGTCACGGAGCCGGCTTTGACTCGCGGCGCGGCATGATGCGCGCCGGTAGCGATTACATCGCCAGGATCTTGTCGAGTGATTTGCTCGTGCGCTCCAGCAGCGTGTCGTCGTACGGCATCATCTCGGCGACGATGGTTTTGTCGTAGCCGATCTTGCGCAGAGCGGCCATCGTCTCCTTCCAGGGGACGTCGCCCTGCAGCAGATCGCAGAAGCCGCTCAGGTTCCCCACGGATGACTTGAAGTCCTTGATGTGCACCCGGCTGATCCGCTTGCCGAGGATCTCAATCCAGTGCGGGGGATACTGGTGATAGCCCAGCACATTGCCGGCGTCGAAATAGATCTGCACCTTCGGCGAGTTGATCTCGTCGATTACCGCGGCGAATTCCAGCGGCGAATAGAACATGCCGTTCCAGACGTTCTCGACGCCGAGCACGACGCCGGTCTTCTCGGCGGTGTCGGCGAGCTGCTTGATCGCTTCCTTCGCCCATTTCACCGCCTGGTCGTAGCGCACCGGCTTGTATTCCGTGTTCCACGGAATGTTCACCGCGCCCGGCACATACAGCATCGTCTCGACGCCGAGCCACGCCGCGCGCTGCAGCGCGTCCTTGTGCAGTTGCACCGACTTCCTGCGCATCGATTCATCGTGGTGCGTCGGCGACGCGCCCCAGCTCATCCCGCTGGCCAGCGTCTCCACCACGCATTTCTGCCGGTCGGCTTCCTTGCGGTACTGCTCGATCGTCTTCTGATCGGTCGTTACCGACAGCGGGCCCTCGGGCGCGATGGCCAGCTCGATGCCATCGAAACCCGCCCCCTTGGCGTCAGCGATCGCCTCCGCGATCGGGCGGGTTGGATTGTCGCGGATGGACCAGTGGCTGATGATCTTCTTCATGGCCGGCGATTATGTTCCCGCAAAAACAGGTTGCAAGCGTAAGACGGAGTCGCCCCATGTTGTGGCACGGGCGTCCCGCCCGTGCGGACGATGCGGGAGAACAAGGACCGTGACACGCGCGAGTCGTGCCTCCATCGGTCGCGCGCCGGACGAGTGTGGACGTGCGCGGAGAGCAGCGGCGATGCAGCCGAGAGTCTGTTCCGGTTTCGACGGTTGCCGGCACGGGCGAGACGCCCGTGTTACGGTGGGGGCGGTGTTCCTGGTGCGAGAGTTGCCAGCACGAGCGGGACGCGCGCTGTACGGTTAAAGCGTTGGTCTTCGAGTGTGCCACTCGGTGCCCGCTTCATACATGCGGGCGATGCGGAGCAGCTTCGCTTCGCTGAAGGTCGGCCCGAGCAGTTGAAGCCCGATGGGCAACGGCTGCTCGCCGCTGGTGAAGCCGCAGGGGAGGCTGATGCCGGCGATGCCCGCGATGTTGCAGGTGACCGTGAAGACATCGCACAGGTACATCTGAAGCGGGTCGCCTGTCTTCTCGCCGGCCTTGAAGGCGGGCGTGGGGCTCGTCGGGGAGAGGATGACGTCGCACTTCTGGAAGGCCTGGTCAAAGTCGCGCTTGATCAGCGTGCGAACCTTCAGCGCGCGCACGTAGTAGGCGTCGTAGTAGCCGCTGGAGAGCGCATACGTGCCGATCATGATGCGGCGCTGAACCTCTTCACCGAAGCCCTCAGCGCGCGACTTGCTCAGCAATTCGATGATGTCGCGGACCGGCTGCTTCGTGCGATGGCCGAAATGCACGCCGTCGTATCGCGCCAGGTTGCTCGAGGCTTCGCACGGGGCGATGACGTAGTAGGCGGCGATCCCGTACTCCGTGTGCGGCAGTGAAACGTCAACCAACTCGGCGCCCAGCGACTGATACTGCTTAACCGCGGCGTTTACCGCGGCCTTCACCTGCGGGTCCATGCCGCTCGCGAGGTCGTATTCCTTCGCGATGCCGATGCGCAGCGGCTTCACTGGCTGCTCGAGGTCCTGCAGATAATCCGGCACCGGCTCGGGGACGCTGGTGCTGTCCTTTGGATCGCGCCCGCTGATCACGTTCATCAGCAGCGCCGCGTCCGCGACGTTCCAGCCGAAAGGCCCGATCTGATCGAGCGAACTGGCGAAGGCAACGAGTCCGTAGCGGCTGACGCGGCCATAGGTGGGCTTGAGCCCCACGACGCCGCAGAGCGCCGCCGGCTGACGGATTGACCCGCCGGTGTCGGAGCCGACGCTGGCGCAGCACATCCCGGCGGCGAGGGCGGCGGCGCTTCCGCCCGAGCTTCCGCCGGGCACGCGGGTGGTGTCCCACGGATTGCGCGTCGTCTTAAACGCGCTGTTCTCGGTCGAGCTGCCCATGGCAAACTCGTCGAGGTTCGTCTTCCCGATGATGACCGCGCCGGCGTCCTCCAGCCGGCGGACGACCGTGGCATCGTAGGGAGAGCGGAAGTTCTCGAGCATCTTTGACGAGCAGGTCGTCGTGCCAAAGGTGGTGCAGAGGTTGTCCTTCAGCGCGATCGGCACGCCCGCCAAAGGCCCCGCGCGTACGCCTTCGTCGACTGCCCGCGCCTGCTCCAGCGCGCGCTCCGGAAAGGTGCTGTTGAAGGCGAGAATCTTTGGCTCGCACTGCTCGATGCGGTCCAGCGCCTGGCGCGTCAGTTCAACGGCGGACACTCGTTTCGAGCGAACGGCGTCGCGGGCATCGAGCAGCGTATCGTGCGAAAGCATGGCGGCGCCGAAGGTACGGAATGGCGGCGGCAAAGTAAATTCGCGGGATCAAGCGCTTGAAGGGAGCAGTAGGGAAGGAAGCTGCGCGCTCGAAATCATCCGGCGGAGTCTTCGTCGCCGCCGATGATCTTGGGAACTTTGAAGAACGGGCCGTCTGTGTCCGGCGCGTTCTGCAACACCTTCTCCAGCGGCAGGCTCGGCTCGACGACGTCGTCGCGCATGACGTTATGCAGCGGCAGCGCGTGCGCCATCGGCTCGACGCCGCTGACGTCGACCTTGCCAAGCATCGCAACGTAATCGAGAATTGACTCGAGCTGGCCCGCGAGACGCTTGAGTTGCGCCTCATCCAGGGCGAGCCGTGCCAGCTTCGCCACGTGGCGCACCTCATCGAGCGTCAGCTTCTGCTGTGGCATCGCGCGCCGTTGTAGCTCACGCGCAGACCGCATTCAACACCGCGCAAACAAAGGCCCACCGTTGCGGAGTAGTGGGCGCGGTTCGTTCAATCTGGTTAACCCCTAGGCACTCGCCGGCGCGGGCTTCGTGTAGCGCCGGCGCACAGGCTTGGTGATCATGCCGTTCCGGATCGCCTTGGTGCTGACCTTCACGCGGACGATCTGCCCATCGATGACCGCGCGGACCCGTTGAATGTTGGGCTTCACCTTGCGGCTGGTGATGCCGGTGATCTTGGTCCCGACGCCACCCAGGTACTTGGCCTTGCCTCGGTGAGTGACCTGGTTTCCGAAGGACGTCTTCTTGCCGGTGAAATAACAGACTCGTGGCATTGGGTTTACCTTTGTTTCTTTGGCAAAACGAGCGGCGAAGTGTACGGCATGGTTCGGTGCGTTTCAAGCCGCCCGCGCAACACCGCCGGCGCAATGCAGAAGCCCCGCGTGATCGCGCGGGGCTTCTGCCGTTGTCGAGGTGCTTTCCCTTACCGCGCCAGCTTGGTGCTGAGCAGCGGGAACTGCTTCGCCTCGTACTCCTTCTGAATGATGATCGTCGGTTTCACGAGAATGAGCAGAACGTTCTCGTCCTTCGCCATCGAGCGGTTGGTAAAGAGCCGCTTGAGGAACGGGACCTTGGAAAGGATCGGGACGCCGGCCTCTTTCTCGATCTCGCCGGCGATCGTCTCACCGCCGAGCAACAGCGTGCCCCCGTCGGGGACGCTGACCGTGGTGCGGATATTGGTGATCTGGATTTCCGGCTGCTGAATGGTGACGCTTTGGGTGCTGCTGTCGGTGACAATCGGAACCCCGTTCTGATCCACCTGGGCATTTCTGTTGGTGGTGCCGCTCTGGAACGAGAACTCGGTGATGCCGAGCAGTGAGGTGAGCGTCGGCCGCAGCGTCATCGTCACGTACTTACGGTCAGAGGAGACCGTTGCCTGCACGTCGAGCACGACCCCGCTGTTGATGATGTCGATCTGCGGGGTAATGCCTACGGCGGCGGTGGCCACCTGCGACGTCACGCCGCTCACGTACGCCTTCTGCGTCTCGACGAAAACAAAAGCGCGCTGCCCGTTGAAGAGAGTGATGCGCGGCGCGGTGACGAGGGTCGAGGTCCTGGCCGCCTGCGTTGCGCGGAGCAGAAGGTTGACCTGGAAGTCGTCGAGGAAGGCAACCGATGTGTTGAGCCCCGTTGCGGTGGCGCCGATGCTCCCGGGAACGCCCGTCTGGAGATTCTTGGTGAAATCGCTGGTGCCGTTGCTGACGGAGATGGGCCCGAAGCCGGTGCCCCCCGTACCCGGCGTGGCCTTCAGGTTGAAAGCAAAGTCGACGTCGACGCCGACGTCCTCGAGGAAGTTGCGCTGCACGGTCAGGAAACGGGCCTCGACGTTAACCTGAATCGAGCGACGTTCACGAAGCTGCTCGAGCAGGGCAACCAACCGCCGGTGGTTTTCAGGGGTCTGAGTGACAATGAGCTGACCCGAGAGTTCCTTGATCGAGCCGACCGACCCGCCGGCGTCGCGCCAGCTTTCAGGATCGATCGTATCGGTGAGGAGCTTGGTGATCTCTTCGACGAGTTCCTGGCGCGTCTTGGTCTCGGTTTCCTTGTTGTTGCCGCCGCCACCGCCGCCGCCACCGCCGCCGCCGAACAAGTTGCCGCCCCCACCCCCGCCGCCGCCGGTCCCACCGCTGCCGCCGCCGCTGCGGGAGCTGGTGGAAGTGGAGTTGAGGTCGAAGCTGGGGGCCTCGCTGAAGTCGGGGATCTCTATCACGAGGTCGCGGATGTCGTAAACCCGAGTAACGGTGTTCTTGCTGAGATCATCACCGGTGGAGATGGTGATGACGCCGTTGTCGATCGAGTATCCGAGCTTGGTCGTACCGCCGGAGACACTCTCCAGCACCACGTCCAGGGCCTTGGCGAATTTGACATTCTTCAGACGCGCCGTCACCGGCGCGTTGCGGTCCAGGCCGGCCGCTTCCAACGCCTTCCAATTGATGAAGATATTCGCGCCGCTCACTTCGCGAAGGTATTCAATGGCATCATTGAAGCCGACCGCATCGAACTGCAGGTC
Source organism: Tepidisphaerales bacterium (assembly GCA_038204465.1). Lineage (GTDB taxonomy): Bacteria > Planctomycetota > Phycisphaerae > Tepidisphaerales > Tepidisphaeraceae > JBBRCX01. The sequence continues at coordinate 24,140 of JBBRCX010000068.1, forward strand.
CGGCAGCTGCCGGTCGAGCTGGGCCTGGATCTGGCGGTCCTCGCTGCGATCGCCCCGCTCCTGGGCCACCGTCTCCTCGCGGATCTGGCTGATGTCCGGCCAGTCGTCGGGGTAGCGAAGGATGTCGCCGTACGGAATCATCCGCTCCGCCGCATCGTTCAATTGATTGGTCAGCTCGCGGTCGAAGCGCTCGCGGAAGGTACGCTGCTCGTGCAGTTGCAGGCGATCCTGGATGAGCGGACGAACGCCGATGGCGTATTCGTTCTGCGGGTCGAGCACCAGGATCTGATCCACCACGCCCAGCGCCTCGCGATAGCGGCCTTCATCGGTGAGCCGGCGTGAAGTCCGGATCAAGTCGCTGACAGTGGCCCTGCGCTCCCGGTTCACCCTCTCCTGCGTCGTCCTGATCTGCTTAGCTTCCTCATTTTTGCGCTGCGATATGAGTTCCGCCTCCTTCGCGGTCCTCGCGGTATCCAGCTCATTCTGGACGGTCTGAATGGTCGTGCGGAATTGCTCGAGCTCGGCATCGGGGAAGATCGCCGTGTTCGTCGCGCTCGCGACGCGGGCGGTGTCCAACTGCGTCGCGGCCTGACCAAAATCTGCCCGTGCGATCGCCTCGCGGGATTTGCCAATGGCAGTCTTGAAGCGGTACTCGATCTCCTGCTTGGCCGCCCTGATCTGCTCTTCGGTTCGGCTGAGCGTGCGCGTCGGCTCGGAGCTGATGCCCAGGCGCGAGCGAACGTCGGCGCGGCCCTGGCGGGCGGCTTGATTGTCAGGGTCCAGGTCCAGCGCCTGCGTGTAGAGGTTCTCGGCCTGGTTGTCCTGCTCGGCGGCGCG
>JBBRCX010000069.1:0-24935 GCA_038204465.1 Tepidisphaerales bacterium
ACCATCGATCCTCCATCGAATTCCCATGACGCTCCCACCGCCCACCCACCGCCCCCCCAGGAACCTACCACCCCCGTTCCGTCGGCTTACCAAACGATGCAATCCGCTCGCCAGCCGCTGACCGTCATCTGACCACCGCAAAACCGCGCGACCACCGACGCCTCTTGGTGCACCCGCAAGCTGCATCCCCATCACTCTTTCACGGGTCCGGACGCTGGCGAAGCGATTGCCGGAGCGGTCGACGGGCGCTGCTGCTGCCGCGCCCGCCGAAGCTCGATTGTGGCGGCGCGGTAGGAAATCGGGATGCCGATCAGCACCACGCCCATTGCGATCGCGCTCACTGTGACCAGCAGCGGCCAGCGCCGCACCGTACGCCGGCCCGGCGGAGCATGAACCAGAACCTCACGGGGTTCGTCAGCGATGGCTGTCCTCCAGCTTCAGATGGGCGCCGGTTGCGCCGACTTCGAATTTTCCCTGGCATAGCTCCAAATTGAGCGGCCGATCCACCGGCGGGAAAGCGGGTGCGCCAGCCTGGCGGTCTGAATGACTTGCACCAGCGCCGTGCATTTCTTTCCGCCGCTTGACGCATCGTAAAGCAGGCGCGTGCTCGCCCCGCAGCGCTCGAGCATCCGCGGGTTGCTCAACTCCAGGTCATTTCCGAACGAGAGGGAATCCACCGCCGACGCCGGCCCGCCGGATCGATTCCACCCCACGCGCGCTTCCCCATGCAGCTCGCGCGTGCCTTCCGCGTCGGTTCTAAACAGATGCGCTTCCGGCGCGGCCGATTCGTCTGCCGATCGCGCCACGCAGAAACTGAGGACAGTGCCGGCGTGAAAAATCTTTCCGTGCATCCACGAACTCAGTCCCATCCCCAGCGGCGCCGTGCCGTATCGGGAATCGTGATGGCCACGGCCTTGCAACATCAGCGTTCGCCCCGCGGCTCGGATCTCACCTGTCACTTCGCACACACCGTCGGCGATCGTCCAGCGATGCAGCGAACCTCCCAGCGCATCGGAGAGAAATGCTGCCTCGTGCGCTGCGGGGCGCACAGTCGGGGCGAAGCTGATGCCGCCGCTGAAAACTTTCTTCGCAGACCCATCGCTCACGTGCACGACAAGGCAATCGCCCTCGCGCCGGAAATAATTGTCACCGATGCGCACCTCCAGCCGGTCGGAGGCACAAAAGGCGTGAGCCGGGAACCGCCTGGTCCACGACGCGGTAAGTCTCGCGCCCTCGTAAACCGCACAACACACACACGGATAATCGTGGGGCTGGGGCGGCGGGCGCCTCGTCGGGCGCTTTCGATAACGCAGGTATCGCCGCACGTATTCTGGATCGAACGGATCGCCCTGAAAGAAATCAATGATGACGCGCACGTCCGCCCGCTCATCATGCGCGTAGAAATGCCACCATTCATACCCGCCCGGCGAGATGACACGGTGCCATGCCTCGGGCAGGGCGTCGGAGTCGTAAAGCGGGAGCGTCGGCATCCAACGCTATGGTAGCGTGACTCGATGCGGGAAAAGAGCGAGCGCGACGCTCACCAGCTCGGAAGCTTCTGCTTCAAGTTCAGCACGGGCGCGAACAGGTCACCCTTATCCGCGACCCGTTTCAAAACATCCGGCGCCTCGAACACCAGCGAGTCCGGGTCGCGCGCAGCAAAGGCGCTCTCCAGTTCCTTCCACGTCACCGGCGTAGAGACCGTCGGATACTCCCGCGCCCGCAGCGAATACGCGCAAACCGTCGTCTTGTGCTCGTCGTTCTGGCTCCAGTCGATGAACACCTTGTTGGAGCGCACCGCCTTCTTCATCGTCGCCGTCACGTGCTGCGGGTCCTCGCGCTCGAACAGCTCGGCCACCGCCCGCGAAAACGCCTTGGTCTGGTCATAGGTTACCGCTGTGTTCAACGGCACGTAAAAGTGCAGGCCCTTGCCGCCGGAAGTCTTCGGGAAGCTCTTCAGCCCCAGCCGCTCGAGCAGATCGCGCATGCGGATCGCGATGTGAATGCAGTCGATGATGTCGGCCGGCGGGCCTGGGTCCAGATCGAAGACCATCATGGTCGGGCGCAGGATGTTCGTTGATCGGGACAGCGACGTGTGCAGCTCCAGCGACGCCAGCTGGGCCACCCATGCCAGCGCCGCCGCGCTGTCGATCAGGCAATAATTCACGCCGTTCTCACGCTTACGGCTGGGGACGTTTGCGACCTTGACCCAGGGCGGCCGGTGCGACGGGCAGTTCTTCTCGTAGAAAAACATCCCCGTGCTGCCGTTGGGATAGCGCTTGAGGGTAACCGTGCGGCCCTTGATGTGCGGCAGCATCGCGTCGGCGATCTTCACGTAATACTCGATCACCTCCGACTTGGTGAAGCCCGACTTCGCATACAGCACCTTGTCCGGATTGGAGACCGCAAGGGTCCGCGAGCCGATGCGGATCTGCCCGTCGTCCATGTCCTTCCGCAGATCGCTCACGGCCTTGGGCGCCGGGCCCTTGCGCGGGGAAACAACCGTCATGCGCTCTTCCTCCGCTTCGAATGGCTCTTCGCCTGCGCCAGGCTTGCCTCCAGGGCGGCCATCAGGTCTTCAGCGCGGGCGTGTTTCTTTTCAGGCGGCGGCTGCGTCACCACCTCTTCCCCTTCGGCCTTCTTCTCGATCATCGAGCGCACGCAGTCGCGATACTCATCGTGGTATTTGTCCGGCTCGAACCTGGTTGCCAGCGATTCGATCAACTGCTGGGCGGCTTTCATTTCCCGATCGGCGATCTTGTGCTCCGCCGGCACGCCCTCCAGGTCCTCGACGTCGATGATCTCGTCGCCAAAGTGCATCGTCTCCAGGCAGATGGCGCCCTCGACGGGCCGCAACGCGCAGAGGTACTCCTTGTCGTGGAAGACCAGCCGGGCGATGCCCACTTTCTTGCTCCGTTTCATCGCCTCGACCAGCAGCCGGTACGGCTTGTCCGCGCCCTTCTGCGGAAGCAGATAGTAAGGCCGGTCATAAAAGACCGGGTCGATCTCCGCGAGTTCCACGAAGTCGGTGATCTCGATGCTCTTCGTCTTTTCCGGCGCGCAGTTCTCCAGCTCTTCCTTGCGCACGACGACGTACTGGTCCTTGGAGATCTCGTAGCCTTTGACGATGTGCTCCGGATGCACCTCTTTGCCGTCCGCGGGACATACCAGCTTGCGGCGCAGGCGCACCTTGTCCTGGTCGTGCAGCATGTGAAAGCTGACCCGCTGCTCCTGCACCGCGGGGTACATCCTCACCGGGACGTTGACCAGCCCAAACGAAATGGAGCCGGTCCAGATGGGTCTGGCGGCCATACCTTTACCTCGGTTTCGGCGCGAGCTGACGCGCCCGCCTGTCCCGCGTTGTCACGGGGTAAGTGTCACGGGGCAATTGTCACGGGGCAATTGTCACGGGGCGATGCACACTCGGACTTCCTTCACGACCTCTTTTGCGCTCTTGTCAAACCGCAGCCCCTTGAAGGCGGCTTGCTGCAGCAGCCCCTCGTCGGGCCAGCGTCGATATTCCACCTCGACCACCAGGTCCGGCTTCACGAATCGCACGGCGCGCTTGTTCGGCAGCGTCTCGGAGAAGGGGCTTTTCGTCCTGCGCCGCTCCTCGAGAAGCTTGAGCAACGAATTTCGCGTTGCGCCGCTAAACCCGCTGCCGACCGGGCCGGCGAAATGCAGCAGCTTCGGATGGGCCGGGTCGTAATAGCCCAGCTGCAGCGCGCCCAGTCCGCTCTCCATTCCCTTCTGCGGCGTCCATCCGCCCACCACAAATTCCTGGCTCAGGGCGATCTTGATCTTGAGCCAGCTGGGCGAGCGTTTGCCCGGCTCATAGATGCTGTCGAGCCGCTTGGCGACGATGCCCTCGAGCGAGTGCGCCCGCGCCGTCTCGAGCATCGCGGCGCCTTCGCCGACGTGCGCCGGCGTCACCTGCCACGAAGGGCCGCGCAGCGTGAGTTCCTCGAGCATTTCGCGGCGGCGCGTGTAGGGCAGGTCCATCAGCGAGCGGCCATCCAGGTACAGCAGGTCGAAGATCACGTAGTGCACCGGCACCTGGTTGACCAGCCGCAGCGCGACCCGCGGGTCGCTCACCTTCATCCGCCGCTGAAGCCGAGCGAAGCTCGGCCGGTCCACCTCGTCCAGGGCGACGACTTCGCCATCGAGGATCGCGCTCTGGCTGCTCAGCGCGGGCCCCAGGGCATGTAATTCCGGATATTTGAAAGTGGCTTCGAGGTCGTTGCGGCTGCGCATCGCCAGGGTCTTGCCGTCCCAGAAGCTCACGACGCGCATGCCGTCCCACTTGAATTCAAAGCCGTAGTTCTGCGGATCAGCCGGCAGGGTGGAGTGGACCGCCAGCATCGGCGCCAGCGATGACGGCATCGGGGCGGATTTCGCGGAACGGGCGGCGCGCCGGGCCCGCGGAGTGGACGAAAGCACGGTCATGGAATGGCCTCACGTCGCATCCTCCATGAACGGTTTTCTGCGGGTGCTTCCGTGGCCCGATCCCGTTTACGTGTTTATCCCGCGCAACGCCGGCGGCGCGAAGGGCGGAAACGGGGTAATCGCGGTGTTCTGCAGATTTATACTGACAAATATGGATTGCCGCGAGCGCGGCTACAAGAAGAGCACCCTGTTGGCCCGCCTGATCCGACAGTACCTCGATCTGGAAGGGTTTAACGTCAGCCGCGAGGGCGCGCTCAACCGCTTTGGCCGCCCCACGCAGCGATGATCCGCGCGGTCGTCAGGGAACGTCGATGCGATGAATGATGCCCGGCCCCAACATCAGGGCAACGATCAGGGCAAGAAGGCACAAGCCGCCGACGGTGCGAAGCAGGAAAGTTGTCCAATGGCGGCGTTGCGGAAGCGCCCATCCGTCCTCGAGCGGCTCTTCTGATTCCACGCGCACCGGCGCCTCCGGAAGTGCAGGCAAACCGACGGCCGTTTCTACGTGCTCCGCGATCTGCGTCAGCGTCGCCAGCGAGCGCAGGAGCAGCGCGTAGAATCCATCAATCAAATCGCCGGCCGCAGTCAACGCCTGACGCGGCTGCTGCTCGTCCGGGGCCGCTTCGAGAAACGCGGTCGAGATGCAGACATCCTTCAACTGTTGCTCGGACGTGAAAGGCGCCGCTGCCAACTCGCCGCATAGGCGATCGATCGACTCCCTGATCTGCCGCGATAGACTGCGGATGCGCTGGGCCAGCGGCTCGTTGCGCTGGCGCGGATTGTAGACCGACAACAACAGGTGCATCGCGACCGTGTCATCGCGCAACGCCTGCACCTGCGGCAGGATCCGGCTCAGCGCGTTGCACACCTCGATCAGCCGCCGCCCAGCGTCGCGCCGTCCCTGCACCAGCTGCGCGTTCTCCCCCGGATCTTCGCCGATGCCGGGCCAGTGCTGGGCGACCCGCGTGGTATGCAGCAGTTGCAGCCCGCAAGTCAGCCGCACCCGGGCATGTTGTTCGAACTCCGCCAGCGACTCCACCAATGCGTCCTGTTGCCGTTGCAGCCCTCTGAGTTCCGCCTCGGCCTTGCCGAGGCTCGATCGCATGCCGCGAGCCGCCGATGCTCCCGCTGTCGCGATCCGCGCCCGCGCGACGGCCATGGCGTTGGCCACACTCGCATATTCGTGGAGCATCCGCACGTCGGGCGTCGTCCGAATCATCGCCTCGCGCGCCTGGCGCAGCGCCTCGATCGCCGCCGCCGGGCCAGGGGGTCGGTCGCCGGCGCCCTCGCCCGGGAGGATCGGACGCTGGGGGAGCAGCGCGTCGCGGAAAAATCGCCGCAGTGTCTCGAAGGCGTCCCGTTCGCCGACTCGCTCCGCCACGCGCCCCGCTGTCGGAACCGATCCCGCGGGCGCCGAATTGCCGTGCAGGGAATCTCCGTACAACGCAAAACTTGCCCGGCGGCACAGCGACTCAAAGTGATGGAAGACCGATGCGGCGGGCAGGTCGCATTGAACCAGTCCCTCCGCGCCAATCGTGGCGGCCAATCGCACCCGCTCAGCGTGGGATGGATGAAGATCGAACCAGCGGGTGCGGCCGCCCGACTGGTTGAGGATCTGTTGCTTCAGCGGCTCGGGCAACGCGCGGGCGCGGGCCACGATGAAAGCCGGCAAGTCGTCAGCCAGCCGCCGCTGCTCCCAGGATTCCGCCAATTGCGCGCCGGCCTTGGCCGCGGCGACGCCGAGCAGTGCCCGCAGTTCCAGCCTCCGCCGCAGATCCTCGGCGCCCGCCAGGTACGCCTCGTAACGGTCCGCGTCAATTTCCATCTGACGCAGGAGCCGCGCCGAAAGCACCTGCGCCAACATCAATGGGAGCAACAGCAGTCCGCGAGCGCTTTCTGTAAACACGCGGCAGAACAGGTAGACCAATCGCCCGCTGACCGATCCGGACCTCTTCAGCCTTATCAGACTGTCATCGAGCCGATCGCGCCCGTAGACCACGTCTGCGAACCAATTCATGAGCCCGCGCACGAGATATCCAGCGCGCATCCCTTTTTCCGCAGCGAAGTAGCCCAATTCCCGCGCCAGCGCGCCGGCGAGCTGTCGGATGTTCATCTCCGCCACCAGCGGCAGGCCGATCCGCGCCACCAACTCGTCCTCTCCGATAATGCCCGAGAGCCCGTGACGAAGACGCGTCGAAAGGTTTGGCGTGCAGTCGACCTCAATCATGCGCGGCGAAAGCGATCCCACCGTCTTGCAAAGCTTCTCCACAAAAGCGAACAACAGCGGCTCCTCGCCCGGCCGAAGCGCGATCAGCTTGCCCTCACCTGGCCGCCGGCGGAACAACACCGGTTTCAAGAGCGACAACACGAGCAGCGTCCCGAGCAGCGCCGACAGCGCGTAGACCCCATAAACAATCGCCGCCTCCGCCCCGCGCAGCCCGCCGCTGTGCAATGCCGCGGCCGTTGCGATGACGTTGACGACGATGAGTGATAGCACGCACGCGACGAGCGTGAGATACGCCAGCGGCAGCACCACCAGGACCGCCGCGACCAATGTGGCGATGACTCCATACCCGAGCGTCGAGCGGCCCGGCGGAATCCGCACCTGGATGGCACTCAGGATCTGTTTGGCGGACGGCGCGCCGGTTGGCGAAGGGGTGAGCCGCTGGGCGCCGGGCGGCAGTCTCGATGCGCCCGCCGACCTTTTACCAGGCGAACGCGAACTCTCGCTCATCCCGCCCGGCCCTTCTGTTCTCCCCGGTTGCGCTTAGACAGGTTCTTTCATCAGAGCGTACTTCCGAAAGTCGCATACTCCAAGCACAGTCGCACGCGCGCGAGGTCCCTGCGAGGATGCGCGCTACATTTCAAATGGCGCTGAGTTAGTACTCAAACACCACCACCTCGTGCATGTTCACCTCCGGCGCCTCGACTTGAAGCACGCCACGGCGGGCACTGGTCTTCAGTCGGCGGCCTGACAGCGGGAGTCTGATCCGCTTGATCTTCTCCGGCAGGCGAAGCTCGATCGGCACGTTTCGCAGCGGCACCAGGTCCTCGATGACCAGGCAGCGGCCACGCTGCAGCGGCGGGGCGTAAAGCAGGTGCGCCACATACCGCCGGTGCTGAGGCTGATGCACGAGATTCGCGCGGCCGGCGCTGGGCATGCGGGCGGAGAAGATCGGCTTGCGGTGCAGGCGGCGAAGCGCGTTCACAAACAGGTCGCGATGAATCCGAGCGCCGTGCTCGTAGTACATCTTCCCCAGGGCGTGAGGAAGCAGAATGACCCGGCCCTTCTGCAGCGCGCCGGCGTGCCCTGCCTTCTTAAGCTGGTTGGGCGTGTTCTGGTGCGAACAGTAGTGCGCATAGGTGCGGTTGAAATAAGGCTCGCGGATTTCGGCAAGGACCTTGCCGCTCGTCGGCTTCACGCGGATCGCGCTGGTGTAGTTCAGGAAGGGCGAGCTCACCAACCCATCGGCCAGCTCCCGCCCGACGACCAAATAATCGAGGTTGAAGTTTGCCGCTCCGAGATAACGGCCGCCCACATCCAGCAGGAGCTTGTTCCGCTCCGCATCCAGCGCGCTCTCCCCGAGCACGAGCAGCGAGCCGCCTGCCGCGACGTATTCGCCAAGCTTCCGCGCCGCGGCCGCGTCCAGACAGGGAGCGCCGGTAAGGATGATCGTCTCAAAGCGCGAAAGATCCGTCTGCGGGTCGACGATCTGGAAGTCGATCTGCCGCTCCATCAGCATGTTCGCCACGCCCTGGTCGTGCCCCTGCGTGGTGGGACCCGGCTCGAGCGAGCCGGGGGCGGCGTAGCTCGGGTAGACGCCGAGGTTGCTGAACGGCTGCGAGGGCAGGCCATACTCTTCGATCCGCTCGACATAGCGGTACGCTTCGCCGATGCAGCGGTACGTTTCGAGGTCCATCTCGCCGCTGGGATGCGCCTGGTCGCCAAAGCTGCACGATGCGCCCCAGCCGATCATCGCCGCCGCCTCGTAGCGGATGGCGTCGGGGTGCTTGAAGCCGCCGAACTCGCCCCACATGGTGTGGAACTTTCCGCTCATCGCGAGCATCGGCTTGTCGAAGTTTGAGAAAAACTTCGCCCGCGGCGGGAACACGTCGTATCCGCCCCACGTGGTCGGCAGGTCCTCCAATTCGAAATGCGTCTGCTGCGCGTGCAGGCGGGGATCGGCCGACGTGCTGGCGATGCCGTTGTAATAAACCGTCGCTTCCGGATGCCGCTCCCGGATGATCGCCCGCGCCTCGCTCAGGAATTCAACCCACACCCGGACGCTGAACTCTTTCACGTCCGCCGGCTTATCCGGATCGAGCCCCATCTCGCGCATGACCCCCAGCCGCTCGGGCGACAACGACGCCGGGCCATGGCAGATGTCGTAGAAGAAGCCATCGACCGGATATTTCTCGCAGATCTCGCGTGTCTGCTCGAGCATCAGCCGCTTGTAGTCGCCCGTTGGATCCAGGTATTTCCATGACGTGGTTGGCTTCGTATCGGTCGGCTTGGCGTTGACGTCGTAGTTGATGGTGACAATCGATCCATCGCGCTTCTTCGTCACCCATTCCGGATGGTCTTCCACGTCGTTGGCCGACCAGCCAACGGTGTAATAGATCGGCGCGCGGACGCCAATGGCGTGCGCCGCTTTGATCTGCTCTCCCATCAGGTCGATCTTCAGGTTCGGATGCCGCCTCCCGGCTTTCGTTGGGTAGTACGACCAGGAGTGGTGGCACTTGGCGAAGACGGTGATGCTGTTGAGCCGCCCCAGTTTGAGCGCCTTCTGGAACTGCCTCGCCGAGAAGCGCGAGCCGACGGCGGGCATGAGCTCGGAGGTGTGAAAATCCAGGTGCACCTGGCGCGAGGGGAGCGGGTTCATTTGGTATTTCCGATGGATTGATCAGAGGGTTCGCCGCGACGGCGCCGCCGCGGGGCGCGGGATTGTAGCGGAAGTGCGCGATCAGTTCGCGAGCTGGCAGCGAGGGTCGACTCCGGTGCTACCTACCTTGGCGCGAGCTTGCGCCGGTGCTCAGCCTGGTGGCAAGCCGACGCGCCGTGTTGTTCTTGCAATCACTTCACTTCCACCGCCGGGCGAGAGGTTCCGTAGCTCTGTACCACCCCTGACCACGTCTTCTCAAACTCGTTCACCAGCTTCTCGAATGCTTTTGTCTCGGCCCGCCGGCGGCTCTGATCGACGGCAGAGTCACTCGTCCAGGCGCTGGCGATCTGGTTCTGCTTCTCGGTCGCCTCCGCGGTGCCGTAGACGTAGCCATTGCGCGTATCCATCAGCACCGCCGACGCCGTGCTGACGACGCGCGCCTGCTGCGTGGGGGACAAGCCGAGCGACACCACTGTCAGCGGGGCCGCGCTGTCTTCCACGAGGAACTGCGTGTCCCGCGTGTAGATCAGCAGGAGGTCGGCGTGCAATGCCGCCGCCGCTCGCCGCAGCTCCACGTCCGAGTTGAGCTCCGGAGGAAGCAGCAGCCGATTGAGTGGCGCGATGCCGCTGACGAGCGGCAGGTGCGACAGCCGATCGAGCTGCTTCGGCTCCTCCACGTCGCGCGTCGTAATGATGCTGTACCTTCCGCTGCCCCAGCCTTGCGCGGTCGCAGAGGTGTAGCCGGGGGCCTGGACTCGAGCTACAGCGATTGAGCTGGGAAAGTTCGCCAGCGGCTGCTTGTCGATTGACCGGACCACCGACGGATCTGACTGCTCATCAATAGAAGGATTGGTCGTGGCGGCAGCGCCGAACACCCGCATGTCGGCCGCGCGTCCCGGCGTCACATAGCTGGCGCACCCCGCGAAGCTCAAGCTCAGCAGTGCCGTAGCGGCAGCGAGATGTCCTGTTTCTCTGGCCTGGCGAATGAATCGCGATATCTGATTAAGCATGTTGCTCCTTTGCACGTGCTGGTAGTCCGAGAAAATGGTCTTTGGGATTTGTAGCGCAAAAGCCGCCTTTGAAGTTCACTGGTCCGTAAGATCGGCCGAAGTAACATCAAAAGGGGCTTTGCCGGCCCCCGGAGAACGGCCGGCAGTGGGAACGTCGTACGGGAGTGGAGAAGTGCAACAGCCGGTAATCCATGCCTTTCGACCGCTGTCACGCCTGCTGGCGGGCATCGGATCAAGCCTGCGGCTCCGTGGGCGGCAGCTCTGGAACAACTCCGCGCGACGATCGCGGATCAGTTCCTGGCGCCGCGCGGTCTGGGCCGTCGTGCCGCAGACCCTTGCAGCGGCAAGGCAGCCCGCGGCTACGCAATCCGCCGCCACGTTATCGGCGCCCACCGGCGGTCGCCACAAACACGCGCCGCGTCAGCGTGTTGCCGCCATGACCATCCATGAGATCGCGATTGTTCACGAAGCCGAGCGATTCTCTCATCGCGACGCCTCGCGCATTTTCGACATCGCCATGCGCAGCCGGCCGGTCAGGACCGTGGTGATCGACCTGAATTGTGCGGGTGAAGCAACAACGTCCGCTTTTGCGCACCTCGTGCTGCTTCGGCGATACCTGCTGCGCCGCGGACGCGATCTTCGCATCATCGGGCTGCGCGACCGTGCGGCGCACCTCTATGAGATCAACCGTCTCGCCTCGGTGCTCCCCAGCGAACCGGCACTGCAGGCGGCCTGATCCAGCCTCAAGGGTCAAATGTGCATCTTCAGAAGGATGTATTTCTGGCGGACATCCTTGGGCGGCGTCTCTCCCATCTCGGCGTACCAGTTCGCCGCCCAGTCGAACAGCGCCTTGCGCTTCGCAGGTTCAGGCGGCAACTCGATCGCGAGCGATCCGGTGATGCCACTGCCGAAGGCGACGACTTTCTTAGCCCCCAGGTCGTACAAGCGGTCGGCCTTCTTGTCCGCCTGCTCGCGCGTCATCCCCATGACGCTGCGCCGCTCGCTCTCCTTCAGCCACTGATGCAATTCGGTCATGCCGCCGCGCTTGGCCATGGTCATGATCTCGCCGTCGTTGCCCAGCGTTGATTCGGCCGCGGCGCCCGCGCCGTTCGAGAGCAGTTTGAACCCGCCAATGCCGCCGCCTACCACCACCACGCAGGCAACGCCGATCAGCACCTTCATTTTCCCTGAAACCGCGCCGCCGCCTGGGGGTTGGGTTCGTGCAACGCTGCGTCCACCGGACCAGGCCGCGCCCGCTCCTCCCGCCATGCCGGCGATCGCGCCGACTTTCACGCCCGCCACCGAGCCTTGCCGCGTCTTGATGTTGTAGCCGCAGTGCTGGCAGGTGATCTTGCCCGGGATCATGCTCAGGCCGCACGATGGACACTTGAGATGCGTCTTCTCCGGCGCAGCTGCAGCATTGTCGGCGGGCGCCCGCTTGGTCGCGGGCGTCGGATCCTCCGCCAGGTCGTACAGGTCCTCCTCGGTTTCGGGGCGTTGCGGAGCCTGCATGATGTGACCGCACTTGCACTTGATCCTGCGCCCCGCGACCTCCGGCTTCCAGGGCAGCGGTTTGCCGCACCCCGCGCAGGTGAATCTGGTTGTCTGAACATCCGACATCACCCAGCCTCCTCGCCGGCGCGCGCCGGCGATTCAATCTCCAGGATGTGGACAAATCAACGATTTCCCCTGCGGCCCGCTCATCCGCTGCTCCGTGCCCGACGCAATGAATCAAGGCTGACGTGACGGGGCCATTATCTCACTCGGCGAGTAACAGACAAGGCATTTCGACGCCCTCGGGCAGATTCTCCGCGGCTGGATTGTGTCTTGAGCATCACATGGCCGCCGGGGTATCGTCGGGAAGAGCGGGAAAAGCGTTCAGCGGAGGTCCGATGCGAAAAGGCGGCAGCGCGAGTGGCAGGAAGATTTCGATCCGTGGCGAGAAGACCGTGAAGCCGACGAAACGCACCGTGCCAGTGGAGCGCGCGAAGGAGTCGCGCGAGGCAAAGAAGCCGATTCCCGGGCCCGCGCTCGACCACCGCCGGCAGATTACCGGAACGGATGCGCTCCCGTGCAACGCGCGGCGGCGATGAACCGACGGAGGACCCAATGACGACACCCGTCCACATCAGCGGCAACCTCGCCGTCGGCGCCCAGGTTTCCCAGGAAGACATCGATCGCCTGAAGCGCGAGGGGTATCGGACGATCGTGAACTTCCGCGAAGCGGGGGAGAGGGACCAAGCGTTATCGCCCGACGAGGAGGGCGAGCGCGTTCGCGCGGCGGGGCTGAATTATGTGCACCTGCCCGTCTCCGGCAGCAGCCCATCTCCGCAGCAGGTGCAGCGGTATCGCGACGAACTGCAGCGCGCCCCCGGGCCGGTGTACGCCCATTGCCACCTCGGAACGCGGGCGGGTGCCTTCGCGCTCATCGGCAAGGGTATTGAGCAGGGCTGGACCGGCGAGCAACTCCTCGAGCAAGCCCGAAAGCTCGGCTTCCAATCCGAGAAGCCAATCTTCCAGAGGTTCGCCAGGGAATACGTCGATCAGGCGCGCGAGCAGTCAACCGCGAAGCGGTAGGCTGCGGCGGCCCGCGAACGTCCGGAAACTTTTCCACGAACGCTCTCTCTCTCTCGCCGGGTCGCCGTGAAATCGCAAGCGCCGTGGGTCGCGCACCCACATGAGCGTTATGTTTCACTCCGATTCCGGCTCGCGCCGAGGGCGGCCGGGTTTTAGGGTCGGTCGCGGAGGCATGCGCATCGGCGGCGCGGCAACCTTCTGTGGGATCTGCGTCGATTCCGCTGAGGACGGAGGCGCCGCAGGCGCCGGCCCGCCGTCGGTTTGACTCTTCGCCATCATTTTCGTCCGCTTCCGCTCCGACCCCATGTCGCGCACGTCGGACAGCGAATTCAGGCACCACGCCAGCAGGTAAGCGCAGGGCAATCGGGTCAGGACGTTGAACCAGAAGGGCCCCAACAGCGGGTCAGCCGGGTGCTCCATCCACCATACCAGCACCGACATCGCCAGCGGCACCAGCTCAATCCCGCACACCACGCTCGTCGCGATGAAGGCCCAGCGGTCCCCGGCCTCCATCCGCGCCGCGAAGATCAGCAGCAACACGCCGCGTACGCCCGAAACGATCACCGGCGCCACCATCAGGTCGGAGGCGTCTATGAAGAAGACCGCCAGCAGCCAGGCTGTAATGATGAGCGAGAGGAGCCCGAGCAGCTGCGCGGTGCGAACGGAGATCTGAATGGGTACCGACTCGATCGCCATGCAAAGTCACTCACCACGTCCCGAAACCTTTCCCGCGCCGGCTGGCATCTGCCCAGAATACGCAAAATCCAGCCAATTCGGCAACCTGCCACGCGGCCCTCACATGCCATCGAGGGCGATTGATTGCCTCAGTCGCTTCCGATCGTTCGTTGCTCGTCAACCCGGATGGCCTTTGGCTCGGCCAGGAAACGATACACAGTCCAGGCGATCAGCCCCGCGAGCGCTCCGAGGAGGTTGTTGCTCAGGTCCTTCTGGGTGTCGAAGAAGTCCGAGGTGCTCGGTTTCAGCATGCCGCCTTTCTCGCCAAGCAACAGGAACGAGCAGTACTCCATGATTTCATGGATCGCCCCCGCTCCCATTACGAACAGCAGCGTCATCAGCGCGAGTTGCCACGGCCCGACCATCCCGAAGGAGTGACCGAGGGCCCGCCGAAGCGCCAGCGTCCCCACGACGCCGAACCAGAAATGCACGTAGTGGTCGAACGAGAAGCCGAAATACGAGCGCTGGTAGCAGCCATATGCGCCCAGGTTATGCAGCAGCATCGCGGAACAGAACAGCGGGTAGTGGAACGGATGAAGATACAGCTTGCGCCGCAATAGATATGCCGCCCATACGATCGGCACGAGGAACGCCGGGGCCGTGTGATAATTCGGCAGCCGAGCGGTCGCCGCGATGACGAGCATCAGCACGCTCGTCACACAGCCGACCAGCACAACCGGAGTCCGCGGCGGGTCATAACCAACACGATCCCCCTCCGCATAACCCAATCGTACCGGCTGCAGTGTTCCTCGTTCCATTCGATGCTCCAATGGAAAAGGGCGACCCTTCACGGATCGCCCCTCTGAGTCGAATAGTAGCACATTCACTGCATCAAATGGAATCGCGATAATTCGTCTTTAAGCCACGCCTCAGCTGTGAGGGCGGCCGTTGCGCTGCTCCTTCGTTCGCGTGCCGCATTAGCTGCAGCCCATCGAATTTCCGCAGTTGAGGCACTTGTAGCAGGTGCCGCTGCGGACGGTGATGCTGCCGCAGACGTCGCAGGCGGGGGCGTCGGCCTGCAGTTCAGTGCCCTGCTGGCTGAGGGGGTCGGCGACAATCGCGAGCCGCAGGTTGGGGCCCGGCGGAGTGGGCGCGCCGACTTCCGGCGCCTGCAGGTGGGTGCTGTGAGCGTCCCGTAGCTGCTCGTCGGTCTCCATGCCATAGTTGAAGCCCTTGGCGCTGTCGGGGTCGGAGCGCGGGCCGTGGCCGTTGCCCCCTTTCTTATTGACGGTCGGGGGGCGAAGGTCGGAGAGATCGGTGGGATCTTCAGCGCCATCCGCCGGCGCATCTGCAAGCGGCGTTTCCGCCTGACCGCCGCCGCCCGGGGCGCTCCCCCCGCCCCCCCCGGTCTTCTTCGAATCCGGACGCCTGGGAGCGTTGGCCGCGCGATAGCCGGGGACGAACTCCATCGCCAGGTAGCGGAAGATGTAATCCACCAGCGACTTGGCGATCGGGATCTCCGGGTTTCGGGTCATGCCGCTGGGCTCGAAGCGCACGTGCTCGAACTTGCGCACGAGCGATTCCACGGGCACGCCATACTGCAGCGAGACGGAGACGAGCGTGGCGATCGTGTCCATCAATCCGCCGATCGTCGAGCCTTCTTTGGCGATGCGGATGAAGACCTCGCCCGGCTGCCCATCCTCGTACATGCCGACGGTGATGTAGCCTTCGTGGCCGGCAACGTCGAACTTGTGCGTCAGCGACCGGCGCGTATCCGGCAGCCGGCGACGCAGCGGCCGCTCGACGATGCGCTCCACGATCTTCTCGATCGTGTGCTGGTGCGCGGGAGTCAGATTATCGCTCTTCACCGAGCCGCCATGTCCGGCGCCCACCGCTGCATGCGCAACCTCGCGGGCCACTTCCTCCTTCGCCGCCTCGATCGCTTCCTCGTCCTGATCTTCCGATGAGTCGAGATCCTCATCGCTTTTTACGTTGAGCGGTTGCGACAGCTTGCTCCCGTCGCGATAGAGCGCGTTGGCCTTCAACCCCAGTTTCCAACTGAGGAAATAGCTGTTCTTGATGTCTTCGACGCTCGCCTCGTTCGGGAGGTTGATCGTCTTGGAGATTGCGCCGCTGATGAACGGCTGCGCCGCCGCCATCATGCGGATGTGCCCTTCGACAGGGATGAACCGGCTGCCGTGCCTGCCGCACTTGTTGGCGCAATCGAAGACCGGCAGGTGCTCAGCCTTAACATGTGGCGCGCTCTCGACGGTGCCGCGGCCGCAGATCACGTCGTTCGCTTCGTCGATTTGCTTTTTCGTGAAACCCAGGTGCCGCAGCAGGTTGAACCCCGGCGCCTGCCACTGCGCCTCGGGGACCCCCAGCCGCTTGAACACATCAGCGCCCAGCGACCACGGGCTGAACGCGAAGGAGATCTCAAACGTCCCCGGCAGGGCCGCCTCGATCTTGTCCAGTTCCGCCTCGGTGAAGCCGAAGTGGCGCAGTTTCTCGTAGCTGAGATACGGGGCGTCATGCAGCGTCAGCGTGCCCATCACGTACTTGAGGATGTCATGGATCTCCTCGCCGGTGTAGCCGAGGTTGACCAGCGCCGGGCGCAGCGACTGGTTGGCGATCTTGAAGTATCCGCCGCCCGAGAGCTTCTTGAATTTCACCAGGGCGAAGTCCGGCTCCACGCCGGTTGTGTCGCAGTCCATCAGCAGGCCGATCGTGCCGGTCGGGGCGATCACGGTCGTCTGCGCGTTGCGGTAGCCGTGCCGCTCGCCAAGCAGCAGGGCGCGGTCCCAGCACTCCTGGGCGGCGCCGAGCATCGCCCTGGGCGCCATCGGGTCGTTGTCCGCGAATTGCGCCGCGTCGATCCCCACCGGCTCGATCTGCAATTGCTCGTAAGCGCCGACGCCTTTGATGGCCTTCGGGTTGTGCGACACGTTGTAAGCGGCGCGGCGATGGTTGCGCATGACGCGCAGCATGTCGGAGCTGTTCTCTTCATAGCCTGGAAACGCCCCCAGCTCGCGGGCCATCTCCGCGCTGGTCGCGTAGCTTTCGCCGGTCAGGATCGCCGTCAGCGCGGCGCAGACGGCCCGGCCCTTCTCGCTGTCGTAAGCGATGCCCGCCTGCATGAGCATTGCGCCGAGGTTGGCATAGCCCAGCCCAAGCGTGCGGAACTTGTAGGAGAGTTTCGCGATGCTCTCGGAGGGGAAGCTGGCCATCAGCACCGAGATTTCGAGCACGATGGTCCAGAGGCGGATTCCGTGCTTGTACCCCTCGACGTCGAAGCGCCGGCTCTCGGGGTCGAAGAACGTCAGCACGTTCAGCGACGCCAGGTTGCACGCGGTGTCGTCGAGGAACATGTACTCCGAGCAGTTGTGCACCGTCAGCCCGTTGGCGATGAACGAGCTGGTGGTCGGCTCGGTGAGATCGAACACCTGGCGCTTGCCGATCGGCGTCAGCGACGCAACGCGGTCGTAGTTGCCGCCCGTCTCGGGGCGCGACAGGCTGAAGCTGATGGCGTCGGCAAGCTGCTCGAGCTTTCGGCCCGGGAGAAGGCCGACGTACTTGCCGAAAGAACGGAGGCTGCCCGGATCGATACGCAGGCCGTGGCGTCTTGCATCCGCGTCGCCGACGGCATCGGCTACCGTCGCGCGGGGAGCCCCCGCGCGCGACGAAACATCGCCGGTGCCATTCAAGCCAGGGACGTCTAGCGTCGCCTGTCGCCCGGGCAAACCTCCGATGGCCGAGGCTCCGTCCTGGCCGAAGTCGAGGGAATGTCGGTTCGCGAGCAGGCCATCCATGCCGCCCGCCTCGTGTTCCAGGATCGCCGACTGGATCCCGAAGCCCAGCAGCAACAACTGCAGGTCTTCGAGCAACCCATGGCTGCTGCTGTTGAGTTCCATCGTGCCGTTGCTGATGGTCGCGTCGGCGGTGAACAGCGCACGCAGCAGGTGCTTCTGCGCCGCGAGGCCCGCGGTGAACGCGTCATCTCCGAGGCGGCGCTGCGTCGAGGGGTGAGCATCCGGGCGGCCTTCGACGCGAACGAAGGCCTTGAGCCGGCTGATGAGCCGCCGGTTGCTCAGCGTGGCGGTCATGGTGTCGGCTGAATCCTCATCCAAGGGGTCCGACTCCTCGCCATCCACCATCGCGCGGTTGACGTAGTCATCGTCGTACATCCGCTCGCCCCAGTTGTCGGCGACGTAGCGGGAAAAGTCTTCGACCGTCGCGCTGTCGGGCAGGCAGGCGGTGAGGCGCAGCGCCGAACCCGCCGCCCGCCCGGCCGGCTCGGTGCCCGCGTCGCGGTTGGCCTCGGAGAGAAACAAACCCACCAGCTCGAAGAAGCGCGGGTCCTGAGGCTCGCCGATCTCGTTCACCGCCGCGGGGCGGCTGGGGAATTTCACTTCATCCCCGCCGTTCAGGTCCTTCGCCGCCATCCAGCCGCGCTGCCGGGTCCACACCTTGTGGTCAGCCGTCAGCTTCAGCGTATACCCGCCGGCGGTGCGCAGCAGGTAGACATCCTTTGTGCCGGTGGGGAACGCGCCTTCCGTAATGTGAATTTCCTGGGACGACAGGTTGGTCACGACGCGGCTGGGCAGGTGGATCATCTGGTCGATCCGCCGCCAGATGCCACCCGGCGTGAGCACGCGGGTGTCGCCGGTGACGCATGGGTTGGAGGCGTTGATGCGTCCGGACCTCGGGCAGGTGTGCCATCCGTTGATCGTGTCGTCATACTGCACGCCGGGATCGGCGCAGCGCCACGCCGCGAAGGCGATTTGCTCCCAGAGGTCGCGCGCTTTCATCGTCTTGGCCGCTTTGCCGTTGGTGCGCCAGGTGAGCGTCCAGTCGCCGTCATCTTCGATCGCCTTGAAGAAGCGGTTGGGAATGCGGACGGAGTTGTTCGAGTTCTGCCCGGAGACGGTGTAGTAGGCTTCGCCGTTGAAGTCGTAGTCCACCTTGAGTCCCAGCTTTTTGGCCGTTTCACGCTGCTCCCTCGACATGTGCTTGATGCCCTCGGCCATGGCGGCGACCTTCAGCTCTTCGCGGACTTTCCAGTTCACGAAAGATTCGATGTCCGGGTGATCCAGATCGAGGCAAACCATCTTCGCGGCACGGCGAGTCGTTCCGCCCGACTTGATCGCCCCCGCCGCCCGATCGCCGATCTTCAAAAAGCTCATCAGCCCCGACGACTTGCCCCCGCCGGAGAGCGGCTCGTTCTCGCCGCGCAGGCGCGAGAAATTTGAGCCGGTGCCGGAGCCATACTTGAACAGCCTCGCCTCGCGCGTCCACAGGTCCATGATTCCACCCGGGCTCACGAGGTCGTCGCTGACCGCCTGGATGAAGCAATTGTGGACGATCACGTTGTTGCAGAGGTATTGACCGCTCTCGGTCTGGATGTCGTAAACCGGTTGGACGCCAGCCAGCTCGATGCGCGCGATGACCTCCTCGCGCACGGCGGGGAGTTGTTTACCCGGGAAATCGGTGGAGCAAGCCGACTGCAGTTTCTGTTGCTTGTCGATCGAGACGAAACCGATCAACTCCTGGAACCTGCTGCGCGATTCGGCATATCCGATCGAAACGAAGTAGGGCACTCGCCGATTCTCTCGCTTCTCGACGCCGCGCTGGATTCGAGCGTAAATGCCCATGTTGAGCAGCAAGGCTTGAACGCCGCTGGCGAGGGGGCCGGAGGTTGTGGTAAGGACCACCTCCGCCGTGCGTGAAAGCCGCGAGCGCAATTGCACGGCGCCATCCGCCTGGAACAGCGCCTGCAGATACGCCGCCTGCGCTTGCACTCCCGCGGTTCGCACCGCCGCCGGCACGGACAGATCGTCAGGTCCGCGGAGCAGGTCGTATTTCTGGACAAACGGGCGCAGCTCCTCGCCGTAGAGCCGAATCCGCCTGATGTCCAGCAGGGCGCTTTCAGATTCGACGGAGCGGACGTGATAGTGGATGCCTTCGAAGACGTGCTGGATGCGCTCCATCACGAAGTTGAACTCGTCCTCGTTGATCGTCAGGAATTCGACCGTGAGGCTGCGATTGGTCCCTGATTCATATTGCCCGACGAATCCATCCCCCTGAAGCCAGCCTGCCAGGGCCGCCTCGCGGATGCTCCGCTCATCGGATGCTTTGGTAACTGTGGTGCGGGTCGATAACTGCAGACGCATTCCAGGCGAGAGCGCATCCACGCGGCGCCACTCCCCGCCGGTCCGCCGCTCATCCAGCGCGCGGACCAGGTGGTCGCCCGTCGCTTCGATGCAGGTTCCATTTTTCAGCACGACGCGCAGCACCGGCTTTTCGCCGTTCGCCTTCACCGCCACCACGCGCGTCGTGCCGGCTCCTTCGCGCGTGCCGTCGTAAACTTCAAATCCGGTGAGCTTCTCGCTCACGATGTCGCCGATCGGAACCGGCCCCTGCGGCGTGGAAATCAAGGCGTCATAAGGCTGGCACGCATGGGGCTGCGGATGCGAATAGGCATCGCGGCCCTTCAACAAATCACCCGTCTTCGGATCGCAGTAGAAGTGGCCCTGGGCCGGGCCGGTGATGCCGTAGGCGAAGTTCAGGCCGGTGTTGAACCACTGCGGGGAATTCGGCGCGCACATCTGGTGCAGCAGCATGTAAGCCAGCTCATCGTAGAACGCCTGCGCGTCCTCGGCGGTGTCGAAGTAGCCGTGCTTCTCGCCCCAGTAGCGCCAGCAGCCGGCAAGGCGGTTGACCACCTGCCGCGCGCTCTTTTCCGGCCCGGTCACGATGCTGCCGGATGCGTCGCGAAGCGGCTGGCCGCTCTCGTCGGTCTGTGGCACGCCCGCCTTACGGAAGTATTTGCTCACCATGATGTCGGTGGCGAGCTGCGACCACTGCGCGGGGATCTCGGCGTCATTCATCTCGAAAACAACGCTGCCGTCCGGATTGCTGATCCGGCTGGTGCGCTTCTCGTAGCGAACGCTGTCGAGCGCGTTCTCCGCGGGCTTGGTGAATCGCCGGGTAATCTTCATTCAACACATCCTTCCTGGACGCGCGGGAAACTGACTTTATCTGACGCCTGTCACAAAATCGTGTCTGTCCTGCGGCTTAGCACCGTCGCTGCACGAGACAATAAAACACCTGCCCGCCGAACCGTGCGGGTGAACATCCTGATTTCAATTGAAAACGTATCTCTTACCGCCGGTCGAAATAGATCTCGAACTCGTGATCGCTCGTCAGGTCCTTGTCGGAGACGCTCTTGCCCTCGATGTCGATGCGGTTGCGGTCGGGGCGAACCGTGATTCGCTCGTCGCGGTTGATGCTGCCGCTGTAGACCACGCTGCCTTTGTCGCGGTCATACACATACACGCGCCCGTCGCGGTCGGCGGTGTATGACATGTTCTCGCCACGGCTGGACTTGACGCGGTCCGCGGTGCGGGGCAACTCCGCATCGCTGGGCAAGCTTCGATCGCGCGAATCGACCCGATCCCGGGTGTCGACGCGATCGCGGCTGTCGATCCGATCGCGAGACCGATGCCGATTGTTTTTGTCCGTGCTGCAGCCGGCGACGAGCGCCGCCAGCAGTCCTCCAAGAGCCATACAAGATACAAAACGCGAAGCTTTCATGAGGCACCTCCACGATTCATGCAGCCCGGCCCGCTTTGCTCGCACCGGGCCGTCAGCTCTGTTCTTCAATCTTTAGCAGCCGCATCAATAGCGGTCCCGATCGTACTCCCGGTCCATCGGGTGCTCATCGAGCGTGTTAGACCGTCGCCGGCCCGTCTCCACCGAGTCCATCGCTGTGTCGCTGGGCCTGAAGAAGATGCGCGTGCGATGGCCCGGCGTGACTTTGTCGGTGACCAGGTTGCCGTCCACCGTCACTCGATTGGTGGCGGCATCGACCATCACCGTCTTGCCAGAACCAACCGGGCGCGAGTCGATCAGCTTGTTGTCGGTCTGATCGAAAATATAGATGTGCCCCGCGGAGGGCGTGGTGTACGTGGCGCCCCGCTCCGACTCCGCAACCAACTTTGCATCGTCCGGGATCGCGGGGTGGCGCTCCGGAGCACAGCCGGTGAGTCCGACAACCAGTGTCGCGGCGGCGAATGAAGTCATTACAAATCGGCGGAACATAACGAACCTCCGTCCTGAAAGCTGACAACCCTCCGGTCGGGCCTTTCTGAGACCCGCGAGGCGGCACGCGCCAGCCTCGGTAGACTCAGGATCGATCTTAATCCCCTGTGCTCCTTTGACGAAACGACGAAACAGCGCCGAGCCGCCTTCGCGGCACGGCGAACTTCAGTCCACCTTTGGCAACGTGAGCCCGGCCTGGTTCTGATACTTCCCCTGCTTGTCCGCGTAGCTGACCGCGCACACCCGTTCGCCTTTAAGGAACAGGAGCTGGGCGATCCCTTCATTCGCGTAGATTTTCGCCGGCAGCGGCGTCGTGTTGCTGATCTCCAGCGTGATCTTCCCTCTCCACTCGGGCTCGATCGGCGTCACGTTCACGATGATGCCACAGCGTGCATAGGTGCTCTTGCCCACGCAGATCGCCAGCATGTCGCGGGGCATTGAAACGGTCTCAACTGTTTCGCACAAGGCGAAGCTGTTCGGCGGGATCAGGACGTGGTCCTTTCCCGTCTCGTCGGTGTCGATGGTCACGAACGACCGCTCGGAGAAACGCTTCGGATCGACGATCTCGGAATTGACGTTGGTGAAAATCTTGAAGACGCTGCCGACGCGAAGGTCGTAGCCGTAGCTCGAGACGCCGAAGCTGATTTTCCCGGGCCGCTTGGTGTTCTCTTCGAACGGCTCGATGCCGATCAACTCGCGGATCTGCGTGTCACAAAGAATCCCCATGCGCGTGTCCTGCTGACTGGTGCTGCCTGCCGACTGCAGACGCGTGCGCAAGCCTACCACGAAGACTCCAATTCGCCGGTGGCTTCCGAGCACCTGAACTGTTCGAGATCGCCATCTTCCTGACGACGATGAAATGTTCGACGCCCGCCGACTCCAATTCGTTTCACCTTCACGGCGCCGCGTGCGCCTCGGGCTCGCAACCGCAGTTCTGCCATCTCGCGGCACGGGCGTCACGCACTCCGACCCGATCCGCGCCCGACCGGTCCAACAACCGCAACGGTCAAGATACACCACAGGTGGTGTTTGGCAAGGCTGTTTTGGCTAAATCTAGTACAACAGATCCTAAACCCGTTCTTAACGATTCTGCGCGCCGAGACTTAAGGGTAACGCAAATTTTTTCGCCGACCCTTTCGGAGTTTTCGCGTCGATCAACTTATCCACCACGACGGGCGAGCGGCGGTGGAAACGAGGGGCAGCGCGGCGCAAGAGAGCCGACTGCGCGTTTTGTCACCTCGGCACGAAAACGTGGGTATAAGAACCCGAATGCTGACATGCATCTCGGAAAAGTTGTCGCGCCGCGAGCCGGTTCGTCTGGTTTTCTACGGCGACTCGATAAGCACTGTGACCATTGACCCGCCGTATTTCGGCGGCGCTTCCTGCGCCCATCGCCACTGGGGGCAACTGCTCGCATCGGACTTACGCAGGCGGTTCCCGAAAAGTCAGATCAGCGCCGAGCACTTCTCGATCGGCGGGCAGAATAGTTATGAGGGGCTCGGGCGGGTGGACTGGCTTAAGCCCTTCGATCCGGACCTGGTCTTCCTCGGCCTCGGCGCCAATGACTGCGGCTGGCACGACCTGCCGCCGGAGTCGACACGGCACGCCCTGCGCACCCTGATCGGCACGATTCGCCTGCGGCACCGCTGTGACCTCGTCGTCCTGGGCCTCAACGGGCCGAATCCGCTGGGCGTTGGCTGGCAGCATTTCGAGGACACCGCGTGCGCGGTGCGACTGGCCGCGCTCGAGGGGGCCGCGCCGTACGTCGACGTCCGCGGGCCGACCCTGGCGGCCACGCGCGGCGGCGAAACGTGGGCGGATTTTCACCTGGGCCGCGACGACTGCCATCCGAACGATCGGGGCATGGAAGTGTGGGCCGAAGCGATCATGGCCGTGATTGATCCACTGCTGCCCAAGTCCACAGACCGGGCGGATACAATGCCGGCTGAGAAGAAGGCTTAATCGCTGTTCTTAAAACTCTCCAAGGACAATTCCCCCCTCAAACAGGAGTCCGCTTGACCCTGCAGACGAAGAAAACGCCCGGTGACACGAGTTGGTTCGTCCGCGATCGATTTGGTCTTTTCATCCACTGGGGCCTCTACGCCTTGCCCGCGCGACACGAGTGGGTCAAGCACAAGGAGGAGATCCCGGACGAAGCCTACGACAGGTACTTCAAGCGCTTCGATCCTGATTTGTATGACCCCAGGAGCTGGGCGGCCGCCGCGTCCGGCGCGGGGATGAAGTATTTCGTCATCACCACCAAGCATCACGAGGGCTTCTGTCTGTGGGATTCGAAGCTCACGGATTACAAGGCGCCCAACACGCCGGCCAAGCGCGACCTGCTCCGGCCGATGGTCGACGCCTTCCGCGAGCGCGGGATGCACGTGGGCTTTTATCATTCGCTCATCGACTGGCACCACCCGCAGTACGTGATCGACCCCGTCTTCGGTCCCTATCGCAACAAGGACCGCGATGAGCTCAACAAGGGTCGGGACCAGTCGAAGTACGCCGAGTACCTGCACGGGCAGGTCCGCGAGCTGCTTACCGAATTCGGCAAGATCGACATCCTCTGGTTTGACTTCAGCTATCCGCAGCTTGGCAACGGCGCTGGCAAGGGACGTAACGAGTGGCAGAGCGAGAAGCTCTACAAGATGGTGCGCGAGCTGCAGCCGCACGTGATCCTCGACGACCGGCTCGATCTGCCGGAGGGTTGGGACATCATCACGCCCGAGCAGTTTCAGCCGCGGCAATGGGTGACCCACGAGGGAACGCCGGTCGTGTGGGAAGCCTGCCAGACCTTCAGCGGCTCATGGGGCTATCACCGCGATGAATCGAGCTGGAAGAGCGTCAATCAGCTTATCGAGATGCTCATCGACACTGTCAGCAAGGGCGGCAACCTCCTGCTGAACGTCGGCCCGACCGGGCGCGGCGAATTCGACGAGCGCGCCCTGAGCCGCCTCAACGCCATGGGCGAATGGATGAAGCGCCACGGCCGCAGCATCTACGGCTGCACGCAGGCGCCGGAGCAATTCAAAACGCCGCGCGATTGCCGGCTCACCTACAACCCCGACACGCGCCGGCTGTACGTGCACGTCTTCACCTGGCCCTTCATTCACCTGCATCTGGATGGATTTGCGGACCAGGTGGAATACGCCCAGCTCCTCAACGACGCCTCGGAGGTGAAGATGAGCACCAACTTCACCGGCGTCCATCACGCCAACGAAGGCGCCAGCCCGAACACCCT
>JBBRCX010000070.1:0-24732 GCA_038204465.1 Tepidisphaerales bacterium
CGTTGCACATCGTGATCGGCGAGCAGGCGCCGAAGAACTGGGCGATCAGCTATAGCGACCGGCTGCTCCCCCTGCTCACGCCCCCGCTCATTCTCTTCACCTACCTGTTCTACCCGCTGATATGGCTCCTGAACGTTGCGACCAACGGAGTGCTGCGCCTGACCGGCGTGAAAAGCAAACTGGGGGCTGAAGGAGCGGTCCCGCACACCGAGCAGGAACTTCGGGCGCTGGTGACGCAGGCGGTGGCGGGCGGCACGATCCCCGAGGGCCGGGAGATGATCCTCACCAGCGCCTTTGATTTCGGGGACCTCAAGGTCCGGCAGATCATGAAGCCGCGGACCGAGGTGGACTACCTCACCCTCGATCAGCCGATCGGCGACGTGCTGCGGGTGGTGCAGAAAAGCGCCTACACGCGACTGCCGCTGTGCGACGGGGACATCGATCACGTAATCGGGCTGGTCCACATGAAGGACCTTTTTGCGCATCTGAACCTTGTGCCGGGGAAGCTGCGATTCGTGGATGAGAAAACGGCGGGCGGGGAGCTGATCGCGATTCCGACAGGGCTTCCGGGCTCGGCGGTGCACGTGATCGGCTCGGGGGAAATCGACCTGCGAAAGATCAAACGCGACGTGCTGCGCGTGCCGGAGTTGCTGGCGGTGCCGCGGCTGCTGCGGCAGTTCCAGACCAGCCACGTTCACATGGCGGTGATCGTTGACGAATACGGCGGCACGGCGGGGATCGTGACGCTGGAAGACGTGCTGGAGGAGATCGTCGGCGAGATCGAGGATGAATTCGATCCGGCGGTGCGGGTCGATTTCGTGAAAGAAGGAGAGTCGTACCGGGTCAACGGTCTGTTCCCGCTGCATGAGCTGCGCGAGCGACTGGAGCTTGGGGACCTGGACGCGCAGGAGGTGGACACGGCGGGTGGATATATCACGCAGCAACTGGGGCGTTGGCCGCGCCCGGGCGACACCGTGGACCTTGGGGATTACGTCGCGCGGGTCATCTCGATGCAGCAGCGGACGGTGGGAGAGGTGCTGATCACGCCCAAGCCGCGGACCGAAGACGGCGCGCCGCAGGGGAAATAGCCGGAAGAGAGAAGCAGGGAATAGATGGAGGCTCAGGCGACGATGGGTTCCTCGTCGTCGGCTTCCAGCGTGTCACGGGCGTGGAAGTCGCCTTGCGCATCGTCGTCGGCCTGGGGCGTGGCGTCCTGCTCCTGCTCCTGCTGTGGCGTGCGATTGCCCGGATCGGAATAGGCATTGTCGGCCCGGCCGCGCAGCGACAGGAGCAGCAGCACGCCGAAGACAAGCAGGATGCCAGCTTCGGCAAAGGACAGATAGCGCCAGCGCGGGTCAGGCATCTCGGCGAGATGGACGGAAGTGTCACCGGGCGGAACTGGAACGACGGCGCCCGCCAGGCTGTCCTGGAGTTGCTGGGCCCTGTCCCGCGCTTCCTGCAGCCGGGAGCTGATCATCGCGACCTGAGCGGCATGGGCGGCAGCCTTGCCCTCGGCTTCCTTGGCGCGGGCGACGTTAAGCTCGGCGTCGTTGGCAGCCCTGGTCGCGGCCATCGCCTTTTCGGAGGCATCCTGGATGGCAGCCATGCGCTTCTCGCGCTGCTGGCGGAGCATGTCGTCGGCGGCTTTGCGCTCGGGAGGATTCCTGGGGATGGGCGCGCGGACGGCGGCGAGTTCCTTCTTACGAGCGTCTATCGATGCGGCGATCTGAGTGGCGTTGTTCTCCAGTTGCTTGACGGCCTTGTCGGGGCCGACATTGGCGGCGGCGAGGGCCTGGGCATATTTCTCTCGTGCCTTATTGAGATCTGCGGTTCGCTCGTCGACTTGTTTGGCGACTGTTTTCTGCTCGTCGGGGAGCTGCTCGATCAGGGGTTTGGCGGTGGAGAGGTTCTTCAGGAGTTCCTGCATCGCCTTGTCATTCTTCGACCTGGCTTGTTCGGTGCGCTTGAGGCTGTCGTCAACGAAGCCCTGGAGGGTCTTATCGTCTTCGGTGTTGGAAGCTCCAGCGCCGAGCTGGTTGCGCCGTTCCTGAATCTTGGAGTCGAGGCTTGCCACCTCGTTCTTCAGCTGCTCGGCCTGGGCGGTGAGCCCCTGCCCCTCGGCGGCGTTGCGCTGGCGCTGCTTGACGGCGCGGTCATCGAGCAGGCTGCGGAGATGGTCGTCGCCCTCCATGGCCTGAGAGATCTGCAGGCTGTTCTTCAGCGCCGTCACGCGCTGCAACTCGGTGAGGCTGGCCTCGTCGGACTTCTGTTGCTCCAGCAGCTCCCCGTTTAGTTCCCGGATCTTGTCGGCCGCCAGCTTGGCGGCGGTGAGGTAAGTGTCGAATTGCGAGCGGCCGGGCGTGAGGGTCTTGCGGGCGGCGGCGATCTGTTCCTCAAACTTTCGCACCGCCTGGTCGAGGGAGTCGGCGGCGGCGGAGACCTGGTGCCCGCGGCCTTTCTTGGCTTCATCCAACTGCGTGCGAAGCTCCTTCAGTTGCTGGCTCCATTCCAAAATCTGCGGATCGGCGGCGATGGATGCGGCGGTGGGCGCGGCGGGCGCGGTGGCCGGCGCAGAGGAGTCGGGCGCTGGGGGCACCGCGGGCGTATCGACATCCTGAGCGGTGCGAAGCTTCTCGCGGTAAATGTCGGTGAGCCGGTCGGCCTCCTTCTTCAGTTCCGCAGCGGTGCGGGCGGGGTCGGCGGGGAGCTTTGCCCGGGCCAGCTGATCTTCCTCCGCCAGCTTCGCGTAGGTGGCGCGCTCGTGCGTCAATCCGCTGAGCTCGTCCTCGGCGGCCTTCTTCTGCGCGGCAAGGCGGTCAGCCGCGTCCTTGAGCTTCATGTTATTCGGATGGTTGTAGAGCGCCTTGAGCAGCGCCAGCATTCGAAGATCGTCACCGGGTTCGTTGCTTTGGCGCGAGAGCAGCAACGCGTTGCTGTTGTCCTGAAGGCGGGCGGCCTCGATCACTTTCTCAAACGCGAGCCCATCAGAGACGGCGTTGCCGAGGAAACCGGGCGGGACCTGGCGCGGGTCGCCCTGCAGAATGTCGCGGGCGACTTGGCGCACGCTCGCGTCGCGCAGGTTGTTCTTCTGCTGCACATGGAACTTTTGCCGCTCCTCGACACGCAGGTCGTTGAGGCGATCGAAGGCGAGCGATCCTTCCACCTTGAAACGTCCGGGGAGCCAGGTCGGCACGAAGTAGTAGATGCCGCCGGCAGCGCCGAGCGCGCAAACGATCATGGCGATCACGAGGGCGATGACGCGCGTGCGACGGCGCGGCGGAACGGGTCCTTCGTCGAAGTCATCGCCGGCGGCGTCATCAAATTCCGGCGGGGCATAGGCCGGCGGATGCGGCAGATTTCCGCGCCGCTCGAGGGGTTGCAGCGTCTGGGGCCGGGCCTTGGCGCGCTCGGCGGCTGCGAAGGGGTTGCTCAGACGCTGTCCGTGCTGCCCGGGCGCGGGGGCGATTGCCTCGGGCGGCCAGGTGTCGGGGATCTGCTCCGGGACCTCGGGCGCCTGCACACCCGGAGCAGTCTGGGAGAAGACGTCGACTTCGCGCGCGGGGGCGAGGGCCAGTCCATCGAAGGCGGTGCTGACGGATTCGCTCGGCACTTGCGTGCGACCGGCGAACGGTGGAATGACGGTCCCGGGCGCGTCACCGGGAGAAGCTTCGAACGGATTTCGCAGGGAGCGCGGTGGCGTTGCCCGGGCCGCGCCGCGCGCGGGCGGGGGCGGCGTTGGGTATTTGGGCTTTTCGGCCGGCCTCTCGACTTGCGGTGTGGGCGCCTCGGACGCCGGGGAAGCCGCAGGAGCATCTGTCTCGGCTTCGGCCGGCTCCGTGTAGTTTTCGAGGTCGAGAGGCTCTTCGTCCGAAAGTGCCTCGCCGGTCTGTGAATCATCCGGCGCGTCGGCGAACATGCCGGTATCGCCTGAGTCGAGCGGCTGCGGCAGAGGCGGAAGGGCATCGGCGTCATCGGTGAATTCGAGGAGCGATTCATCGCCGTCTTCCGCGGTGGGCTCAGGGTGAGCGGTCGCGGCGGCAGCGGGCGGCGCGGCGGCAGGCGGCAGGGCGGTGGGCGGCGCGGCCGGCGGGGGCGCGGCCGGGGGCGATTGTTTCGGAGGCGGAGGCGGCGCCTGGGCGGCGGGTGCGGTCGGGAGGACCGGCTCTGGTTTCGGTGGGCTGACCTTTGGCGCGAAGGTGACCGGAACCTGTCCGAACGGGGCGGAGCGCGACAATTCGGGCAGCACCAGCGGCATGCCGCCAAGGAAGCTCGCCTGATCGCGCGCCATGCCGCGGAAGAGGTTCTGGGGCGGGAGCGGCCCGGGCTGCTGCGGGGGCGGCGGAGGCTCGGCCCTGGGCGCTTCGGCTTCCGTCGGGGCAGCCTCCGGCGCTTCGGCGATCGCTTCGGGGGATGCGGACTGATCCGTTGCGGAATCGACCACTTCAAGCTCGAACTCATCCGCGCGGGCGGGCTCGAGCTCTTCGAGAGGCGTGCTGAAGTCGATCGGTTCCGCCTCATCAAGCTCGTCGATCGGAGTTGAAGCGGACGCCTGGTCTTTAGGCGCGATGGGGGCAGGCTCGACCGAGGGCTCGAAGTCGACCGGCGCGGCCGGCGAGGCGAGATCCTGTGGCGTCGAGGCTTCGTCGATCGGCCCGGCCAGATGAGTCTGTTCTTCGCGGAGGGTCGGCCCGAGATCGAGAACAGCCCGATCGGCGCCCAGTTCCTCGTCGAGAAGTTCCTCGAAGGAGAACTTCAGCTCAGTGTCATCCTCGGATTCAGCGGCGTGTGCAGGAGTCTGGGCTTCCGCGGGGGCTGTCGGAGTCGGCTGCGGGGTGTCTCGGGCCTCGGGGGTTGCTTCGACGAGCGGGCCGATCGAATCCCCCGCGAAGTCTTTGACGGCGTCGCCGAAGTTAGTGTCGGACAGCGCGGCTTCGGGTTCTGCCGCCGGGGTGAAGGTCGCGTCCTGGATCGTCTGATCGATGTCGAGCGCGGACTCGGGGGTTGGCTCGGTTTTGTCGACGACTTCGACGCCCTCAAGGGCTTCGGGAAGCGGGGGCAACGATGACCCGGAGAGGTCGAGATCCAGCAGTGGCGCAGCGGGCTGCTCCTGGAGCTCGTCGAGGAAATCGGCTTCGAGTTCGGCAAAATCGAGGGGCGCAGGCTCAACTTCTCTCAGAGCGGAGAGGTCGACCGATTCCAGATCGATCGGGGCGGGTGGTGCGGGCTCGGGCGGTTTCTTCGCTTTGCGGGCAGGCGCGGACGGCGGCGCTTGCTGCGGCGCGGGGGAGGCCGCCTCTGCGTCGGAGGCCAGGTCAAAGCCGGTTTCCGCCCTGTCGTGCGCAGGAGACGCGGCTTTCGATCCTGCCGCGGGCGCAGCAGCATCGTCATCGAGCACGGCTGTGCCGTCGGCGGCGAGCGGATCATCTTCCTGCGGGAAACGAAGCACGGAATCCTTTGCGGGCGCGGGTACTTTGCCCGATGGCGCCGGCCCTTTGGGCGCCTCCGCGCGAGCTTGCGGAAGCTCGTCGAGCGGCAGCGGCCCGAATTCGGCCGGCTCGGATGGCCTCGGAGTACGCGCCTTCGCTACGGCATCAGGCGCGGTCGGAGCGGGTGCCTCCGCGGCGAGCTCGTCGGCGGCACTGGCGACGTCCAATTCGTCCAGCGATGCATCGTCGGAGCGCAGCGCGATGTCGGGCGTGGACGCGAAAGCGATCGCCTCGTCCGCTTCGTCCTGCAGGTCGGCGAACGTGCCGGAGGCGCTTGACTTTTGAGAATAGATGTCCGCATCGACCAATAACTGTTGCTCGTCGGCCGCCATATCAACACTGCCAGCGGCTTCGTCGAGGGCTGGCGACAAGACAGGTTTTTCGCGCTTCGGCTCATCGACGAGGGGGATCGCCGCGGTGTCGGCGCTGGTAACGGGAGCTTCATTGTCGGCGTCGAGGCGGATAAAATCGGCAGGTTCGGCCGGTGCCAGGGCCGGGGGCATCGGGACGGCGGAAAGGTCGGCTTGGAGCGGAAGCAGGTCGGGTTCGGGGGGAGGCACCTCGGCAGCCTGCTCTTCGACGATGACGGGAATGCGTTCCTCGGTTTCCCGGGAGGGCTGGGGCGTGGGCGGGAGCTGTGGGCGCTGGACCGGGGCTTCGTCCTCGGGAACCGCCTCGGCTTCGACTGTTTCGGCCTCATCGAGGGGCTCGAGATCAACCGGTTCCTGCTCGGCAAGCCCTGCTTCACCGATGGCGGGCGGCCCCATTGAGTCCTCGCTCAGGGTGGCGGTGCCAACGAGGTCTTCCAGCTCATCGAGTTCTTCGCCACTGGCGGCGGCGTAGCGAAATTGGGTGTCACCGATCCTGATCTTGTCGCCAAATTCAAGCTCGTCCTGGTGGACGTTTTTAGCGTTGACCCAGGTGCCGGTGCGCGAGCCGAGATCGCGAATGAAGCGTCGGCCATTGAGCTCGAAGATGACAGCGTGCGTGGTCGAGACGGAGAGTTCGGAGAGGGCAAGATCGCATGTTGGCCGGCGGCCGATGAGCATGGCCCGCCCGGGGATGCGAAGGGAGGGCTCGGCGCCGACGAAATCCAATTCCGCCGCGGGGGCTGCGTTCGCAGCGGTGGGCAGGACCTGTCCGGACTTGTCGGTGAACTGGAAGGTAAAGCTGCCGATTTTGAGGATGTCGCCGTCGCGGAGGTCGGCCTCCTTGATCTGTCTGCCGTTGACATAGACGTGGGCGCGGCTGGCGAGATCGCGGACGTAGACCCCATCGCGAGAGTTGACGATGAGGGCGTGGGACTTACTGATGGATCGCGAGAGCAGGTGCAGATGGGAGCGGTTGCGCGAGCCGACGACGGTGACGGGGCGGCCAAGCGGCATGAAAGGCTTGCCCGCGTGGGCGCCCTGCGGCACCAGCGCAGGTGCGGCGGCGGTCGGCGCTCTGCTGGAAGATGAAGGTACAGCCATTCGGAAAGTCCTGTCGCGAGCCGGTAAGGACGCGAGAGACGCGCTGGCCGGCTCCTCGATTATGGCACCGGGACAGGAACCTTTCGCCTTGGAGGCGTTGCCACAACTCTAAACCGGGCCAAGCCTTCGAATCAACGATCGGGCCGTCAAGCCGGCGAATTTTTTCCGCCTTTTCCGCTCCAAACCGGCCTGTGCAGACCGCCCTACGAGCACCGTTTCCCGCCCTTCGGAAGCGAGTTTGGGCGCATTGCCGCTCGCGCGAGGGGGCATTTTACCAGCGCATGGGCAAAGGGCGAAGAAAAATGGCGCTCCCGTCGGGGGGGCCCGAGTTATCGGACGGTAACCTGACCCCGTCATGACCGCGGTCGATCGGGATAGGAAATGCCGTAGAGGACCGGACGAGGTCAATGCTTGAAGTGGCGCTGGCCGGTCAGGACCATGGCGGCGCCGGCGCGGTTGGCGACCTCGATGCTGTCCTGGTCCTTCAGGGAGCCGCCGGGCTGGATGATCGCGGTGACACCCGCATCGAGCAAAAGTTGCGGGGCATCGGGAAAAGGGAAGAAGGCGTCGGAGGCGGCGACGCAGCCTCTCACGCGGTCGGCGGCCTTGGCGATCGCGAGGCGGGCCGCCGAGGGCCGGTCCATCTGCCCCGCCCCTGCGCCCATCAACATTTCGTCCTTCGCGACGACGATCGCGTTGCTCTTCACGTGCTTGCAGACGAGCCAGGCGAAGCGCAAGTCGTTCATCTCTTTCTCGGTCGGCTTGCGCTCGGTGACAGCTTTCCAGCCTGCCTCGTCGAGGCCCAGCAGGTCGCGCTGCTGGACGAGCAAGCCCCCGACGATCTTGTGCATGTGAAGCTCATTGGCGTCGAATCGAGCGACGGGGCCGACTTCGAGCAGGCGGACGTTCTTCCAACGATCGCGCAACATCTTGAGCGCGTCCAGTTCGAAAGAGGGCGCGACGATCACTTCGAGCAGCTTGTCGATGGAGGTGATGGCGGCGGCGGTCCGGGCGTCGATCGGCCGGTTGAGCGCGACGATGCCGCCGAAGGCTGCGAGCGGATCGCCTTCAAAGGCGCGGGTGAAGGCGGTGGGAAGATCGTCGGCGACGGCGCAGCCGCAAGGCGTGGTGTGCTTTACGATACAGGCGGCGGGCCGGTTGAATTCTTTCACGGCGGCGAGGGCGCCGTCGGCGTCGAGGAGATTGATGTAAGAGAGCGCTTTGCCGTGAAGCTGCCTGGCGAAGGCGACGGAGGCTTCATCGGGTTTTTTCCCGACGAGGAGGGTCGCCTTCTGATGCGGATTTTCGCCGTAGCGGAGGTCGAGGGCCTTGTGGAGATCGAGCACCATGCCGGCGCTGTCGATGCCGGCGGCGCTGGCGAGATAGTTGGCGATGAGCGAGTCGTACTCGGCGGTGTGGGCGAAAGCGCGCTGGGCCTGCTTGAGGCGGTGCTTGCCGCAGGTGGCGCCGTTGTGTTCCTCGAGATCGCCCAGGACCTTCTCGTAGCGGTCGGGCGAGGTGACGACGAGCACGAACTTATGGTTCTTGGCGGCGGAGCGGATCATGCTGGGGCCGCCGATGTCGATGTTCTCAATCGCTTCCTCAAAGGTGACGCCGGGCTTCTTTACCGTCTGCTCGAAGGGATAGAGGTTGATGCAGAGGAGATCGATGGGAGAGATCGAATGCTCGCGCATCGCGGCCTGGTGCTCGGGGTTGTCGCGAAGGGCAAGCAGGGCTCCGTGGATCTTCGGGTGCAGCGTCTTGACGCGTCCATCCATCATCTCGGGGAAGCCGGTGATCTGGGCGACGTCGGTAACCGGCAGGCCCGCGTCACGGAGGAAGCGCGCGGTGCCGCCGGTGCTGATCAACTCGATGTGGAACTCATGGTGAAGCGCCCTGGCGAAGTCGAGGAGGCCGGTTTTGTCGTAAACGGACAACAGGGCCCGTTTCACGGGGACGAGGTCGGACATGAGCGTGAAGGTAAGAAGTGAGGGGTGGAAATGAAAGACGGCTTGGGAAGGAAGCGGGCGGCGGTTTAAGATACGCAGCATGAACGAGCAAGAATTGAAGCAGCTTCACGATCGGTGGCGCGCGGACGGATACCTCGTGCTGCACAACACGATCGATGCAGATGAGTTGGCGGCGCTGTATGAGACGAGCGAGCGCGTGCTGGAGCAGTGGAAGTCGAGCACGTCCGATGCCGAGCCCGGGCGGTTCGCGTATGGCCCGACGGCGTGGGTGCTGCTGCACCTGAATCACCCGAAGTATCACCGCGAGCGGCGCGACGGGTTGGTGACGCTGCTGAACGCAATTGCACATCCGACGATCCTGGCGGTGCTGCGCGAGTTGCTGGGGGAAGAACCGGTGTTCGGTCAGTCAAATTATTACCTCAACCCGCCGGGCAAAACGCGCATTGGGGCATGGCATCGCGACTGCCAATTCTTCAGTCATGGGGAGGAGGCGGAGGAGAGGCGGCTGATCTTCGCGGAGGCGGACCCGCCGCAATCGCTGCACGTGCACATCCCGCTGCTGCCGACGGCGGCGACGGAGGTGGTGCCGGGCTCCCATGCGCGATGGGACACGCCGGAGGAGAACGAGGTGAAGCGAAAGAATCCGGAGTCGGACATGCCCGGTGGCATCGCGCTGCACCTGGAGCCGGGCGATATCGCGTTCTTTCATACCAATGCGATTCACCGGGGGATGTATCGGCCCGAGGTTCCACGGCGGACCATCGCGAGCACCTATTCGCTGACGCCGTCGTCCTACTTCTTCGCCAGCGTGGAGCGCATGACCGAGCAGCGCGGGTACGTGGCGACGTATCAGCCGTGGTTTCTCAAGCCGGGCTATCTCGACGGCATCACGCCGGAAGCGCGGCGATTTTTCGCCCATTTCATTGAGACCTACCGGGAGAACTGGAAGCCGGAGTACGTGGTCCCGGAATTGGGGCCGGCGCTGCGCGACTATTTCCTCGTCGCGTAGCGGATTTCAACCGCCTCCGGCGGGCAAACAAGTAGCGGAATGAAAGTTCTGAACCACCTGCCCGAGCGGATCGACGCGGCCGGGATGCTGGCGCGGCACGTTTGCGACCGGGTCCGGCGGGCGCTCACCGCGGCGCAGCGGGCGCGGCACGCGATCGCGGCGCCGCGGGAGTGGGACGCATATCGCAGCCGGCTGGTCGCGCGATTCCGGGCGGCGTTCCCGGAAGAGCTATTTGAGATGCGCGGGCGAGCGGTGAAGGCCGAGCCGGTAGCCCGGTTCGATCGCGAGGGTTATGCGCTGGAGACGCTGCGGTTCGAATCGATGTGGGGGTGGCAGGCCAACGCCCACGTCTGCATCCCTGCAGGGAAGGGGCCATGGCCGGCGGTGGTGGTGCCGTGCGGGCATGCGCCCAAGACGCTGGCGGACCATCAGGTGCCGCCGGTGGTTCTGGCGCGGCACGGGCTGGTGAGCATCCTGTTCGATCCGCCGGGAATGGGGGAGAAATCGACGGGGAACGATCACTTCCATCAAGGCACGGCATGCCTGCTGACGGGACTTTGGTCGGAGACGTTTTTCATTATGGATGCGCTGCGGGCGATCGATTACCTGGCGGGCCGGGCGGATGTAGATCTCTCGATGGGGGTGGGGATGACGGGCGTGAGCGGCGGCGGCGAGACGACGATGGGGTGCGTGCTGCTGGATGATCGCGTGCGCTGCATCGCGCCGGTGTGCTGCACCGGCGCGCTGCGCGTGCTGGGAGCGGAAGAGCTTTATACATCGTGTCCTGAAACCATCGGGCCCGGGCTGTTCGCGGCGGGCATCGACGTGCCGGACAAGCTGGCGCTGGCGGCGCCGACGCCGTGCCTGGCGGTGAGCGGGGAACTGGACGAGCTTTACCACCGGAAACTAGTGGGCGAAACGCTGGCGGACGCGCGGCGCAGCTATGAAATGCTGGGCGTGCCGGAGCGTTTCGCGCACTACGAGCAACGCGGCGTCGGGCATGTCTACAGCGTGGAGATGGCAACGGAGGTGGCGCTGTGGATGCGGAGATGGCTGCTGGGGGAATCGAACCCGAAGCGCGTGGACGTTGGCGATCCGGCGAAGCTGGTTGAATCGGATGCGACGCTGGCATCGCACCCGGATGGGTCGCGCAATATGCAGACGATTAACGCCGAACGCGCGGATGGAATGGCGCGCTCTGTGAAATCGGTCGGGCGCGCGATGGAGGAACTGGGGGCTGTGGAGGCAGTTGCTCCGCGGAAGGTGGTCGGCGCGGAATGGGCGCGGGTGTGGTGGCATCGGATCGAGCGGGTGGCGATGGAGACCGAGGCGGGGGTTTGGGTGCCGGCGCTGGCGGCGATGGATACGCGCATGCCGGGCGCGCAGGCGTCGATCCTGTGGGTGGATGACCGGGAGAAGTGGACGGCGCTGCAGGACGAGCCGCTGCTACAGCAGGCGAGCGGATTCTTGCGTCGCGAGGCGGCAGAGGCGTATGCGCACGTGCTGGCGATCGACGCGCGGGGCTGGGGTGAGACGAAGCCGGAGCACGTGCATTATGACCTGGCGGGTTGGAACGACGTCAATCGTATCTGCAGTTATATGAGCATCGCGCTGGGCCGGCCGATGGTGGCGCAGCGGGTGCATGACACGCTGTCGGCGTTGGCGTGGTGGAGGGAACGGGAAGAGGTGGACGCGCGCCGAGTCGTTCTCGGCGGGCACGGCGCGGGGGCGATGGTTGCGCTGCTGGCGGCGCTGATCGACGGGGCGGCGGCGGGGTTCATTGGGCTGCGAATGCTCGGCAGTTTCAGGTCGTTGACGCGGGCGCCGCTATTTCCCTGGCCGCAGGATGTGGTGGTGCCGGGGCTGTTGAAGCATGCAGATGTTGCGGAGTTGTTGGCGGCATTCGCTCGGCCGGCGCTATTGATCGAGCCCCTGGATGCGATGCGCAAGCCGCTGACGAACGGGGATGCGTTTGCCGAGAATGTCACGTTCGATGAAGCGGTGTTGCCGTGGCTCGCGCGGGTGCGAGCTTGAGCGGCCGGCTCGATCCGGCATTGCCGATGGATCGTGGCGACCTATACTGAGCTTTGATGTTGAAGAAGCGGAAGATTCGGGAGCTTGCGATGCAGGTGTTGTTCGTGTGGGACGCGAACGGCGCGCAGGACCTGGACCTGGCGGGCAGAGCGGTGGCGGGCGGGAGCGATGACGAAGCGATCCGGCGGGCCGCGATCGAGATGGCGTCGGGCACGTGGTCACAGCGCGAGATGGTGGACCAGCGGATCGAGCGGCTGGCCCCGCAGTGGCCGCCACGGCGCCAGCCAGGGGTCGATCGGAATCTGATCCGGCTGGCGGTTTGGGAGCTGACCAATACTGCTACGCCGCCGAAGGTCGTCATCGACGAGGCGATCGAGCTGGCGAAAGAATTCTCGACGGAGCAGAGCCCCTCGTTCATCAACGGCGTGCTGGACGCGGTCTTGAGAGAGCACGTTGCGCTGACCGGCACCGCCGACGCGCCGCCCGCGCAACGGGAGGGTTCAGCAGCGCCGCCCGCGGAACGGGAGGGGTCGTGAACACCGGTTCAGCCGCTCCGCCCCTGAGTCGGCTGCGCCTTCTTCGCGCCGGTTGTTTCGGCTAATCCATGCGCTTCTTCTCAAAAAGCCTCGACAAACTGAAAGGCGCGCTGAAGAAAACGGCCGCGGTGCTCAACACCGACGTTCGCACGCTGTTCGTCCCGGGCCGGCAGATTGACGAGTCGTTCCTGACGGAACTGGAGGAGAAATTCCTGCAGGCGGACCTGGGCGTGAAGAACGTGGAGCGCAGCGTGAGCGAGATCCGGGACCGGTGGCGTCTGGGGCGGATCAAGAATGCCCAGGACGCGGAGCAGGTGATCCGCGAGCAGATGCTGGCGAACTGGCCGGTTCAGGACCGCGAGCTTTCTTTCGCCGAGACGGGGCCGACGGTGATCCTGGTGGCGGGCATCAACGGGGCAGGCAAGACCACGTCGATCGCGAAACTGGCATGGCTGCTCAAGAACGAGATGAACAAGAAGGT
This sequence comes from Tepidisphaerales bacterium, assembly GCA_038204465.1. Taxonomy (GTDB): domain Bacteria; phylum Planctomycetota; class Phycisphaerae; order Tepidisphaerales; family Tepidisphaeraceae; genus JBBRCX01. The sequence continues at coordinate 12,989 of JBBRCX010000070.1, forward strand.
GATGGTGTGCGCCAGCGACACGTTCCGGGCCGCGGCGGTGGATCAACTCACGATCTGGGCGGATCGGCTTGGTGTTGAGATCGTCAAGCACAAGATGGGCGCCGATCCGGCGGCGGTCGCGTATGACGCCTGCGAGGCGGCGAAGGCGCGGAAGATCGACGCTTTGATCGTGGATACCGCGGGGCGCCTGCACACGCAGGAACACCTGATGCGCGAGTTGACGAAGATCCGCGACGTGGTGGCGAAGCGAATTCCCGGCGCGCCGCACGAGACCCTGCTGGTCCTCGATGCGACGACGGGGCAGAACGCGATCCTTCAGGCGCAGAACTTTGACAAGGCGATCAAGGTGAGCGGAATCATCCTGGCGAAGCTCGACGGGACGGCGAAGGGCGGCGTGGTTTTCGCGATCAAGGAACAACTCAACATTCCGGTGAAATTCATCGGGCTGGGTGAGACGCCGCAGGACATCGAGACGTTTGATCCGCAGCGGTTCGTGGAAGCGCTGTTTGGGGAGCAGCGGGCGGCTTGAATCATTTCTGGTAGAGCGCCGCATCCTCACAGCGCGCTTCGCGCGGTGGGGCACGGGCGAGACGCCCGTGTTACGAAGGTTCGGGGGCACGGGCGAGACGCCCGTGTTACGGGGAGCCGTGGATGAGGCGCTCGATGGCAATCGCGAGCTTCAGGTCATTCTCGTAGACTCCGACGCGGATGCGTGCGCGGGTGCGGCGGATTTTGCGCTGGCGCACGTCGGCGGCGTCGCGCAGGCGCGAGAGCATGGCTGCCGCCGCGGCTCGATCGGCTTCGGTGCGGATTGGATCGCTCAACAGACACCACCCACGCATAACGATTGCATCGGGCATCGGAGGGGTGAACATTAAGCGATCAGACGGCGGGTTGCGGCGCAGCGCTGGAGGGGCGTAGCATTGGCGAATTATGAAGCCCGCCAACGTCCTGCGGTCCAGATCATTTTTTAAAGTCCTGCAGACTTCACGCAAAAGCCAGACGGCGCTGATGACGCTCAAGCCGGGGCAGAGGAGCGGCCCCAAAGGCAACGAGCACCCGAAAAGCGAGCAGGTGCTGCTGGTGCTGCAGGGGAGCGTGGTGGCGGAGATCCGAAACCAGAAAACGACACTAAAGCGAGGGGATGCGGTGATCGTTCCGGCTGGCGCGAGCCATCGCTTCGTGAATCGCGGTAAATCCACCACAGTTACGTTCAATGTTTACGCGCCCCCGGCCTACGACGAGGACGAGGAGGAGTGAACCGCGGCGAGCAAGGCGATCAGGAGTGGCTCGATTTGCCGTTGTGGGACAATCCACATCGAATTAACCTCAGGACGAGCTAACGTCCCCGGCGAGCCGGCATCTTACCTTTTGAGTTTACACACGAGGAGCGAGCATGCGCTTCAAAGACTGGACTTATCGCGTCGGCGTGTTGCTGTCGCTGGCCCTGTTACCGCTGTTGGGCGGCGGGTGCGCGAACGACAGCAGGGTGATCTCCCAGGCCAATGAGTTCGACAAAGGGCTGGAGCCTGCGGTGATTAACGATCGAGATGTCGATGATTACCTGCAGAGCATCGGGGACCGGATCATCGCCGCGGCGAAGGAGCTGGACGCGGAGCATTTCGGGCCCAAGAGCCACTTCTCATCGGACAGCAGCTGGATGTTTACCGACGCGGTAAAGTTCCACCTGGTGAACAGCAAGACACTGAACGCGTTCACGACGGGGGGCGAGCACGTTTACATCTACAACGAGTTGCTGCAGCTGTGCAATGACGAGGGGGACCTGTCGGCGGTGATGAGCCACGAATACGGGCACATTTATGCGCGGCACGTGCACAAAGGGATGAACCGGCAGGTGGCGCTGATGCTGGGCGCGGGGGCGGCGGGCGTGGCGGGTTATGCGGTGGGCGGCAAGGAGCATGGGCAGGAGTACGCCGGCTATGGCGCGGGGGCCGGCGCGTTGGTCGGGCAGTTCGTGAACATGGGCTTCACGCGCGAGGATGAGTCTCAAGCTGACAACCTGGGGATTCATTTCTACACGCGGGCCGGATACGACCCGAACCACTTTGCCGACTTTTTCCAGACGATGATCGACAAGGGTTATGACAAGACGCCCGCTTACATGAGCGACCATCCGACGCTGGCGAGCCGGGTGGAGGCGTCGAAGAAAGCCGCGAAGAAGCTCGACTCGGACTACGAGAAAGATCGACGCCCGCCGATCGCGAGTCCCGACCGTTTCCGCGCATTGAAGGAGCGTGCAGCGGAAATCGCAAGGCGTACGCCGGACGACAAGTCGCTGGCGAATACCCAGCAGTTGCTGCAGGCGTTGCCGCGCAGTTGCCTGACCACCGAGCCGCCGTCGGATCAGAAGCAGGCGCAGGATGAGTTGCTGCGAAAGGCGGAGAAGCCGGGGGCGCAGGAGAAGGACCAGCCTCGGCGCCGGCAGCGCGCGCGGAGTGACGAAGCGTATTAATCAGAAAACGCTCCTTCGCAAGAGCAGCCGTCTTCGATCGGGGGAGATTCGCGTCGCGCTCACTATCCACGTTGGGAGCAGGGATTGCGTCATGGGGGATGGGGTATCCAGGCGCGGAAGAAACCACCAGTTGACTCCATAAAGAAAGAACGTATAATGAATATGTCCTTTCGGCCTTGACCCGGGCGGGGGTAAGCTTGCGCGCTCTTTGACAAGTGAAGAAATGAGTCATGAGGGCCCTGCCCAGGTCCAGCAAAGCCCTCGAAAGCCCACCAAAGCCCACCATGGGCCGCTTGTGCTGGCGGCGAAGAGCGTGACGCCATAGGGGGCGAGCACTTGATCGGCTCCAAAAGTGGGGATGAGCCGAGCAGCCGTATGAGTTTCGCGCGAGCCTGGGGGGCGGCCTGGAATTTCATGACGCTGGTGCCTGCTTGCGGTATAACCTCGGCAAATCCGAGGGAGGCGCATGGCGGGCAACACGATTATTTCATGTCCGAATTGTGGTCAGCAATACGGCGTGACGCCGCAGCAATGGGCGGAGGCGCAGGGCCGCAGCATTCCCTGCTCCAAGTGCGGTAAGACATTCGTGGTAGGACAGGGAAGCGGCGCGGCAATGCCCGCGGCGGCAATGCCTCCACCCATTCCGACGACAAGCTATGCCCAGGGCGCGGGCACGATCGACACGCGGCGGACGAGCAGCGTAGCGATCGCGAGCCTGATCTGCGGGTGCCTGTTCTTCATTCCGCTCGCTTCATTGGCCGCAATCATCCTGGGGGCGATCGGAATCGCGAAGACGCGCGACCCGCAGGTCCGCGGGCGGGGGATGGCGATTGCCGGTCTCTCGCTCGGCGCGGTGGGCCTGGTCCTGATGGGATGCATGATCTCGATCCTTCTGCCGTCGCTCAATCGAGCGCGGCAAATGGCAAATACCATCAAGTGCCAGTCGAACGTGCGAATCATCGGGCAAGCGCTTCAGGTTTACGCCAGCCAGAACCGGGGCGCGTATCCTGACACGCTGGCCCCCCTGCTCGCTGACGGCACGCTCAGCGCCGACGCGCTGGTGTGTCCCTCGTCGAATGACACAGCGGCGGCGGGCCCCACGGCCCAGGCGCGGGCCGCGAACCTGCAAACGGGCGGACACCTGTCGTATGTGTATCTCGGCAAGGGAATGAACGCGCATTCGACGGCGTCCAACACGGTCGTGCTATACGAGCCGCCCGCGAACCACGGGAAGGACGGCATCACCGTCCTGTTTGGTGACGGACACGTGGAATTTGTGAGGGGATCGTCGGGGCAGCGACTCGTCAATGAAGTGGAATCCGGGCAGAACCCGCCGCCAATCCGCGGAGGCAAGGCGTCGGGGGCAACGGGGACGAATAGCGAAGAGGATTAGCCAGAGGTGCGACTTTTCCGTGACACGGATCGGATGATCGCTGGATTCGTTGAAGTGCATCAACCTCCCTGAGGCCACCACTCCGGGTCCTTTGGCCGAATAAACCCTTGTTCCACCGCTATAGCGTAAAGGGGACAGAGACTGAGGATCAGGGTGCCTTCGTAGCCGGTGGGCATCCCTTCCCAGGAGCGCCAGTCCTGTCCACCGCCAACTCCGCCGGTGAAAATGTCAGCGGCATATCCTTCGTCGAGGTCCGCCGCGAGCTGCCTGGCGCGCCTCCTGTCGCCGTACACGGAAAGAGCGCGGAGGTAATAGGTCGGGACGGAGCCGCAAAGGCTACCGTCGGTGTAATTCTCGAATGTCGGTTGGAGGGAAGGTGAATTGCGCCCGAGCATATGGTCGTCTGACCGCGTTGGCAGGAGGTTGAAGGGAAGACCCAGGCGAGCGCGCGTCAGCCCCTGCTTGTCGCGAAGGCGCTCCAGGTTTTTCAAGGCCGTTCGAGCCGCAGGGACGTCGAGCAAGCCGAAGGCGATCGCTGGGCCGTTCACGAAGAGATACGCATAGTCGTGCAACTTCCCGTCACGACTGCGCCAGCCGGCGATCCAGCCGGTATCCCGGTTGAGCAAATGGCGGGCGTACTCTGCGCGGATGCCTTGAGCTGCATCGCGACAACGGGCGGATCGGTCGTTGTCGCCCAGGTCGCGCAGGATGGCGGCGGCGTTGCGGAAGGCGCGATAAGACCAGGCGTTGACGTAGGCATCGATGTGACCGAATCCCACTACATCGGCGGCGTTGCTGCTCCATCGATACGAACCCGAGTTGCCTGTGAGATCACGGCAGATCACAAGACCGGTACCGGCATCTATCGTGCCAAGCATGCGATCCACGGCTTGGAGCAACCCCGGCTCCACTGCGCGGAGCCATGAGAGATGGTCGCCGGCCTGGTGGATCCGGCCGGCGGCGCACAGCAGATTGGAGTCGGTGTCGAGGTATAGATTGCGCCAGTAGCCGTAACCACCGCCGTCCATCAGGGCGCGGCCGATGGTGAACTTCAGGAGGTCCAATGGATCCGGCCCCGACTTCGGCCGCCGGGTGTGGATGACCATCTCGGCTGGATAAGCCTGAACGAGATGACAATGAATCGACGCTGCGTTATTGGAGAAGCCGCCATGTTCGGGACGAAAGCACGCGAAGAGCGATCCCCAATGTTTGCGGAGCCCTGGGCCGGGCTTTCGAGATCGTCTCGTCGCCCATTGCGGCTCGATGCGGGTGACTTTGAATTCAAGTGTCGCGCGACGGGTCCCAACGGGAAGGGTGAGGCAAGCGTCAGGGGTAGGCCGCGGCGCTAGTACGATCCCGCCGGTTACGGCCTTGAAAGGCTGGAAGCTTTCCACCTGCAGCCGTACGTCCTCTTGGCCTTCTGTAACGTTACACAAGAGTGAACCGATGCCATCCCCGGTCCACAATGCAGGGAGTTGCACGTCACCGTTTCGACCGGGCAGGAGCGTCGGTAAACCTACTGCGGCGGTAGGCCCGCTGGTCATGTCGCAGGCGAGCCGGAAGGCTTCGGCTTCCAACACGGGTGTATCCCGCTCGCACCGCTGGCTGATCTCGATCGCCATGCCGTCAGGTTCGACGGTGAACGTGAGATCGATACTTACCCCCTGCAACGCCCGCAGACCTGTGTAGCGGACCTGATCGCCGCGCACTTCTACATCGCCCGTCCAGACGTGCGAGCCAGCGTCCGCATCGATCGTGCGCAGCAATGGTCCGGTGAAGCCGCCCATGCCATTCATGTTCGTGGCCATCGCTTTGGAGGTGACGAGGCGGTTACGCATGGCGAAGTCGCCATTGGCGTCCCAGCCGAGGTGCATCAATATCGGGCGGCGCAGCGAGAAGCCCACCGCGAAGCGACGCCCCTGAAAAAGCAGCATTTCGGGGCGATCGATGAGCTTCATGCCCCGAGGAGCTTTCGGGCGGAATTGTCTAAGCCGCAGGAGCGGATTGTAGACCGCCCTGAGCGCCTCAGTTGCTCCGCGGCCCACCGCCACGAGCGGGTTGAGAATACCGAAAGGAACGAAGAAGGGACTGCCATTGCATTCGCCGTGGTTTGGCCAGACAGGGTGTTCGCGGTCGCACTCGACACGCAGGTGATCCGTTTCGATGCCACCCAGTTCAATGCACTGTGGAGGCTTCTCCATTGCGACCTGGAGCCGAGCATCCATCTCCTCAATCGACATGTGCGGATTCAGTCCTTCGCCTGCGATGATCGGATCAGGCGGGAGGTTGATTTCTTTGCGGAGATTCCATCGGTGTGTCTTTCGGTCGAGGGTGCTCACAAGCAGATGAGCGGCGTGGGTGGGTACGTTTGGCACCCACCGTCCATAGACATTTCGCGCCAGCTCCAGCCGATCGACCTTCACGCGCTGGAGAAAGCGCATATAGCGGACGCTTGTCTGGCCGTTGATCTCCCGCCCGAGCCCCGGGTGCAGCGCAGGTTTTATGCCTGCGTGGGTAATCGAGAAGTCTCTAATGGATTTGGCCATTGGCTTTCCCGGCCCCTCGTTGTTGGCGCGGGTCGATTGGCAGGGGCCTGACGTCCTCCAGAGCCATCTGAGACATGGTCGACGCTCGCGTAGAGGGGATGGAAGCCGTCAGAATGCTCTCAGGATCGAGAGGCTCGGTTGACAACGGAGAAGCGGAGATTACCAGCCGACATAATCCGGGGCCGTTCCTGGGGGAACGATCGCGTCTATTTTTTTCAGCGTTTCGGGGTCGAGCTTGAGATCGAGGGCTGCAATGGCTTCATCGAGATGAGCGATGGTGCGCGGGCCGGCGATGACGCTGGCGACGTGGGGCTGGGCGTAGAGGAAGGCGTAGGCCAGCTGGGGGAGCGGGCGGCCGAGCTCTGAGGCGAGGCGAGCGAGCGCCTCGATGGCATCGATGTTCTTCTCGACGGCCTTACGGAAGCCTTCATTCTGATTGCGCGGGGTATTTTCGAACGGCTTTCCCTTGCGATACAGCCCGCTGAGGCGGCCCGCATTCAGCGGGCTCCAAGGGAGCATGCGCACGCCGAACTTCATGCAGAAGGGGGCGAGCTCGGTTTCGACGTGGCGATTCAGAATCGAATAAGGGCACTGCTCGGTGACGGGCACCGCCTGCCCAAGCCGCTCGCCTTTGAGGGTTGCCTCGGTAAGGTGCCAGGCCTTGAAGTTGCTGGTGCCCCAGTAGACGACCTTGCCGTGGGCGATGAGGTCGTCCATCGCGCGAAGGGTCTCCTCGATGGGCGCGAAGTCCCAATGATGGCATTGGTACAGATCGATGCGGTCGGTCTGCAGGCGCTTGAGGCTCTGCTCGCAGGCGAGCAGGACGTGGCGCCGGGAGAGGCCGCGATCGTTGGGCTCCTTGCCGACGTTTCCATAGACCTTGGTGGCGACGACGACGCGGTCGCGGCGCGGCGGGCCGCCGTCCGCGAACCAGCGGCCGAGGATGCTCTCGCTCCCGGTTTTCTGATAGACGTTGGCGGTGTCGAAGAAGTTGATGCCCCTCTCGAGGGCATGATCCATGATGGCCCGGCTGGCGGCTTCATCGGCGCTGCCGCCGAAGTTCATGTTGCCGAGACAGACCGGCGAAACCTTGACGCCCGCGCGGCCGAGATCGCGATACTCCACAGAAGCCTCCTGTAAAGATCGGGATTGTAGGGTGGGGATTGCGGGGAGCACAGAGGCGGGTGAAGCGGCAGATGCGGGTACGGGAGCGCGGTGGAGCTGATTCTTTGAGTTTGCGGTGAAGCCGCCGCCGCGCCGGCGTTACGAAGATTGTGTCGTGGCGGCCGGGTTGCGTTCCTCGCGCAATTTCTGCATCAGCTCGCGGAGCTTGCGCCTTTGCTCGTCGGTGAGGACCTTCTGGATTCCTTCGGCGAATTCCTGCCCGATCACGCGCACGCGATCGCGCAGGGCGTCGGGGTCGGTTTCGCCGCGCAGGGCCTCGATTCTATCCTTTGCCTTAGCCGTCAGCATCTCGACCGTTTGCCTCTGCTGGTCGGAGAGGTCCAATTCGGACATGCTCTGGCGCAACTGATCGAGCATCCGGGCGCCGGCCTGCACAGTGGTGAGCTTCTGCTTCAGCGTTTTCTTCTGCTCTTCGGTCAAGAGCGAATTGACCTTGTCGCGCAGGGTCGCGAGATACTCGCGCGCCCTGGCGACGCGCTCGGTCGGCGGCGAATGCTGCTGCATGTCGCGGAGATCGTCGCCGGCCTCCTTGAACAGATCGTCTATCTTCTGTTTCTGCTCCTCGGTCAGGTCAATGTCATCGAACAATGCGCGGCTGCGCGCGAGAAAGGAAGTAGGATCCCAGGGCCGGCGGCCAACCTCCACTTCCTGAGACGCAGGCTGCGAGGCGGGCCCGGCTGCGCTTGCCGTATCTTGCGAGGCGACATTGCGGCGCTCCGGGCGAGTGGGCCGGTCTGCCGCAGCGACCGGCGTGGCTGCGATCGCCCATGAGAGCACCAGCGCCAGCAGCAGGGAGCATTGCGGAAACTCGATCCGGATTCGCATGCGCATTTCCCTCCGCGACGGTGTGGGTCTCAAATGCTCGACGAGATTCGGAGCGCTTTGCGGCTCAGTGCTGTGCCGGCCGGGGGGCGTGTTTGACGCTCCCGCGGCCGCGCTGCTATTCTTGCGGCGCTGCCGCCCCGGCAGCCTCCGCGCGACCCACGACGCGGAACGAGGCCCGGTTCGAGCGCCGATTGTCGACCCGTGCGCCACGAATGCAAGATTTTCTCCCGCGAACCCTCGACCTCCCGCCCGCCTGGGGCCAGGCGCGAGCCGGGCGGCACTTATCGGAGCACCCGTGAGACTAAAAACCCGACGGATGATGCTGGTGATGCTGGTGATGCTGGCGGCGTTCGCGGCGGGCTGCGCGGGGCAATCGAAAGACAGCGGCTCGACCTCGCGGCGGGTGGTCCCGCTGCCGCTGCAGAGCTTCGCGCGGCAGTGGGCGACCGACCTCAACCTGCCAGGCGGCGACCGAGTCGCGAGCGTTCACGTGCGCGATGAGACGATCTTCGTCTACACAAGCAAAGGGTTCGTGACGGCGTTGTCGCGCGCGGACGGTCACTTTTTGTATGTGAACCAGGTTCGCGGCGGGACAGCGGGCGGCATTCGCCCGCCGGTGGTTCTCAAGGAATGGGTGATCATCCCGACGCTGACGACGCTGGAGGTGTTCGACCGGAACGGCTACTTCGAGAAGTCGGTGAAGCTCAACTTCGCGGTGAGCACCGACGCGGTGGGGAGCGGCGAGAGCGTCTACCTTGCGGGCAATCGCGAGAGCAGTGGTCGGGCGGCGGCGCTGGATCTGACGCAGAAGTACGTTCCCGCGCGGTGGGAATTGCTGATGCCGCGCGGTGCATCGGCGGCGCCGGCGCTCGTGGGCGACGCGGTGTATTTCGCCGGGAAGGACGGGAACGTGTACGCCGTCGCCGGGCAGAACCGCGCACCGATCTGGGAGGGGCTTCCGAATTCGCTCTTCCACACCGACGCGCCGATCGTGGCGGACCTGTGGGGCGACGAGAGCGGCGTTTACGTGGCGGCGGGCGACACGCGTCTGTATTGCCTCAACCGGGATACCGGCGTTCGCCGCTGGCAATACTTCGCGGGCCGACCGTTGACGCGCGGCCCGGTCGGGACCGCGCAGATGGTTTACCTGCCGCTGAAGGAAGGCGTGGCGGTTTTCGACAAGTCGAATGGCGATTACGACCGCAAACCGAAGTGGATCGCTCGCGGCACGAGTCACTTCCTGGCGGAGGACGACACGTACAGCTACCTGCGGCGAGGGACGTCGATCGTGGCGTATGAGAGGAGCACCGGGCTGCAGAAGTTCACCGCGCGGCGGAATGACTTGGCCGCGTTCGGGACGAATATCGGGAAGGATGGAATCGTTTATGCCGCGACGACTGGAGGGCAAGTGATTGCGATCCGTCCGGTGCTGAAGCCGGGCGAGATGGGCGAAGTCGTTTTGAACTCCATTGCCAGCGAATCGATCGGGGGGTGAATCGCAAGGTCGGCTGCGACAACCAAACAGTCCTGGCTCGACTATCTCAACCGCCTGATTTGATGACCGTCAAAGCAAATGTTGAGCCTCGCGAAGTGACTGTAGGTCGGTGGCGCGTGCGTCTGCATCCTCCGGTGCGCGTTTACCGCGCGAGACCGGAGGAGCACATCACCCGCCCGAACCTTTGCCATGTCAATGACGCGGTTGCAGTCATCGCGCAGCAGTCACTGGACTACAACGACGTGCTGGTCGACAGGCGGCTGATCTTTCTCAGTGCTGATGCGGGAAGTTCGTGGAAGGAGGTGGCGCGTGACGCGGACGTCGGCAGCTATAGCCTCTTCTCGGAATCGGGGCGCGAAGCGATCGTGATGCCTTACGACTCGCAGACCTTCGGGAGCGACGGGGCACAAATCACCGGGCCGCGCGTGCGGCTCTCGTGGTCGAATGGAAAATTCGACATGACTCGCGATCGGACCGTCGCGCGCTTCCCGAGGGAGTTGATGACCTTCCGGCAGGGGGTGGTCGGTGAGCCGTTCGAAAACAAGCCGCCCCTCAACAAGCCGATCACGAGTTTCTGGGGCACGATTCAGCGGCTGACGGACGGCCGGCTGATGGCGCCGGCGTACGGCTGCTATGCGGACGATAAGCGATCGGCGATTGATAATCCGCTGGTGGCGATGCGGCGGATGGGGCGCTTCACGAACGACCTGCTCGTCTCAAGCGACGAGGGGCGGACGTGGTCGTGGCATTGCACCATTGCGACGGCGCGGGACATTCCGGCGGACTGCACGGAGGGAGCGTCGGAAGTTCACCTGTTTCGTTTTGGCGATCTGTGGCGTGCGGTCTTCCGCGTCTCGGGTATCGAGCCGCTGCGCCCGGTGCATTTCTGCGAGAGCCGCGATGGCGGGCGGACGTGGACGCGTCCCGCGGTGCTTTGGGGCGTTGGCGAATCGATGGATCCGCGTGGCGTCATCACGGAGGAGGGCGTCATGCTCCTGTGCGCCGGCCGCAAAGCCTTCGAGCTCTATATCGGCGACGGCAGCGGCCTGCAATTGCATCCGCTGAACCTGATCGAGCATCATAACCTGTACTGCGAGGCAGGCTCGGCGATCACACGGACGTACTTCGGCGAGATCGCCCGCGAGATGGCCCGCAAACCTGGGGAGGACGAACGATCCAACACGACCAGCCATACGGACGTGCTTCAGACCGGCCGCAACTGCTTTCTATTCGCTTACGACTACGCGCCCGAAGGGTGGCGCGTCAAGGAGCAGGGACTGGTTCCCCGGCCGGATGAGATTTTCGCCATCAGGGTTGAGATCGAGGGATAGGGTGTGGCCATCTTTCTTGGCATCATGCCGCGGCAGACCAATATGCCTTTGCCTGACCGCTGTCATAGAGAGCCGTCAGGTTCATCATCGCTGCCGCGTGGTCGTGGTCCCATTTCATGCCGGGGCGTTTGAGCCGCAACGTCAGGGTCTTGCACATCGCTTCGGTTGGGCCTGAGCCGATGTCATATCCGTTGGCCAACGCCATGGGGTAGTTCAGCAGTTCCAGGCGCGCGACGATGTAGTCTCTCAGATGTCGCAAACTCTCGCGCTTGGCCGCCGCCCGGGTTTTCTTCGCCAAGGCGTCGATCGCGGACAGCGTCGCCCCCGCCCCCAGTTCCTTGATCTCCTTCAACCTCGCCGCCGTCCAGTCCTTTGCCTGGGGCGTCTCGCCCAAGCAGCACTTGGCCGCCTCATGCATGTGCTGGCTCAAGTGGTAAAAGTCCAACAGCATCACCTTGATCAGCAGCAGCATCCGGCAGATCTGAGCGGCGATCCA
>JBBRCX010000071.1:0-24038 GCA_038204465.1 Tepidisphaerales bacterium
GCCGCAACGCAAATGATGATGATGACATGTGGCGTATCCTTCCGGGCCTCGTGGCCCAACGGGTGAGTGAGTTGAATCAATCACCCAAGGTACGCCGCTTTTATTGCCGCGTCTTCATCCACAGCTTTTGGTCATAGCTCCCTCCTGAATGGCTTCGGCGTAACAGAATGCAGTTGGTACTGGCGAGCGAAGGGCCGCTGCATTGGCCGCCGGTTCGATCACATCCTCGCATCACGCTCGCTGCGGCCAGTTTCATGCACCTATCGCCACCAGCTACGTGAGAGTGGGCTGAGTGATCATTCTGCGCTGGAGGCAGTGTTCGACCCCCTCATGCCGACTTCCTCTATGGCGTGAGCTTTTTTCGAATTCAGTTGCCTTGAGCCCCCGCTTTCGTCTGCGGCGGCGCCGGCCGCATCCGCAGCGTTCACCGGACTTTCAGCCCGCCGGGCGGCCCGCGGCACGAGCCCGAATTCGCGCTGCAGTCTCCCGCTTTTCAACCAGGTGGCGACAAAGACCGGAATGTTCGACTCCCACGCTGAAGCACCCGTGCGAGAATCATGCGGTGCTGTCTCGCTGGCATGACCTTTCGGCGGGTGGTGCTTATCCTGCGAGACGTGACCGCGTTCTTTCAAGAGACGGACGGTGACGGGAAGGCCGGTCCAGCGCCACCCACCACACCCACGCCATAAACACCGCCTGAAGCGGGAGGCGCGCCCACAACAGCCACACCGGCACGTCGCCGTGCGGCACGCGGCGGTGGGCGGCGGCCATGTAGACGTTGGCGGGGAAGACCGCGGCCAGCAGTGCGAGTAAGCCCCATCCGGCGGCGATGCGGAGAGGTCGAACGAGCAGACCCACCCCGCCGAGCATTTCGCAGACGCCGCTGATAGCCACCAGCGCTCGCGGCCGCGGCAGGGTCGGGGGCACGATCTTCTCGTAGAACTTGGGGTGAACGAAGTGATTGACGCCGGCGAGGAAAAAGAACACGGCCGCCAGAAGACGCAGCGAAATCTTCAACCGGACGCGGGAGCGGTCTTGGGCCCTTGGCAACATTGTTATCAAAGTCCCGCAAACCAGTCGTAGCCGCGCTCGGCCCAGTAGTCGGGTGGACGATTCTGCGCGAATTCAATGAAGCCGACGCGCTTCAGGTTCTTGATGCCGTATTTGGTCGGGACCAGCAGCCGCAGAGGCGCGCCGTGCGCGGGTGACAGAGGTTCATCATTGATTGCATGGCATAGCAGGGTCTGGGAGTGGAACGCACTGGCGGCGTCGAGCCCGACGTAGTAGCTCCCGTCCGGCGTTGCGAGGCCGACATAGGGCGCGCTTCGCCCTGACGGGTAGAAGCGGTCAACAAAGTCCGCGAAACGGACCCCGGTCCACCGGGCGGCGGTGGTCCATCCCTCGATGCAGTTCAGCGGCGTCGCCTGGCTCGTCTGCGGAAGAGTGCGCAAGTCGTCAAGCTGCAGCCGAAGCTCGGTGCCAACAATGCGAAGACGCCAGTCGGTCAGGTTCGGCGGGTCTTCCAGGCCAATGTCGCCATTGACCCGGGGGCCCGCCGGAGGGATTGCGTCGCGTCGAACCTCCGCCACGCGCCTGTTGGGGTCGAAGAGTTTGCCGCTCAATGCTTCATTGAGCGAGAGCGATCTGCGGAAGGGCCAGGCCAGGCCGTCGACCCGGGGACGCGCGATGAGCCATCGCCAGCCGCCGTAAGCACCGCCCGCGGCGAGCAACGCCACCAGGAAACCGCGCCGCGAACGCTTGCGCATTTCCGCCTCGACCCGGCTGTCTTGCGAATCGCTGCTGCCGGGCGATTGCGGAAGAGTGCGGTCGGGCGCGGATTCGCTGTCAGGTCTTGGCATGCGCGGGCTCCTCCTTCACCTGATCTATGTCGTAGCCAGTGACCATCGAGCGGAAGTTGCCCCAACCGGCGCGCGCGACCTGCAGGATGTGGATGAAGAAGAACGCGACATAGCCCATAGTCAGCCAGAAGTGTTCCCATCTGGCCCATTGATATCCACCCAACAGGTGCGTCAGCGAGCCGAATTGCACCGGACGGTAAATGGCCAGCCCCGTTAACAGGCTCGCGCCGCCCATCAGGATGACGAGCGAATAGGCGATTCGCTGGGCGGGATTGTAACGCACGAAGGCGGGCATCGTCTCGCTCAGGTGGAGGTCGTGCAGGACGACCTGCAACGCGCCGCGCAAATCTCCACGCCCTGGGACGAGGAAGCGCCACTCGCCGGAGAAAAGCGTGTAGAGGACGTAGAGGACGCCGTTGATCGCGAAGAACCACATGAAGAAGAAATGCCATGCCATCCCTTTGGCCAGCTGGTGTTCGAGCCCCAGCCTCTGCCAGAACGGCTTGGGGAAGAAGTGAAATAGAGTCGTCGCGCCCCAGCCGATGCGATACACCCCGCCCGAGACGCGCTCGTCGCTGCTGGCCCAGTAGATCATCAGCCCACTCCAGATCATCAAGGCCAGGAGCGGGAAGTTGATCCAGTGAAACCACCGGATAGCCAGCGGGTGCTTCTTGACGAGGCCCTTCACGGAAAGTCTCCACCGGCGCAGAAAGAGCACCGCCCCCTGTGCAACGCGCAGAAGGATGAAGCAGGTTGCGTTCGTGCGACGACGCGCTCTCGGCTACATCTTCATCGCGTCGTCCTTCATCATCTTGCCGTCGCGCATCATCTTGTCCCCCTTCATCATCATCTGGTCCTTGGACATGCCGTTCTTCATCATGCCTTCGTCCATTTTCATGGCATCGTCCTTCATCATCTGCCCCTTCATCATCATGTCGTCGCCCCTGGACATCATCTGGCTCTTGGACGTGCCGCTGCCGCTCGACACGGAGCTGTCGCGGCTCATGGAATCGTCATGCTGACAGCCAACGCTGAGGAGGGCGGAGGAGGCGAGGGCGGCACAAAGAACGGCAGACTTGAGAATCGACATATGAGACACCTTTCCTGGAAGAGGGGACTGCCCACGGCCGAGCGGTCGACACCCATCGACTCGCGTTCTCGACGCCATGATGGGCGATCAAACGGCTAACCGGCGTCCGGCGTGAATTATTCATTCTTCGCTCGTTTTCTCACCCAACTTCTTTCGCAGGCAAGGGCGGGCGACGGGGCAGACGCTTCGACAAGTCAATGCGGGCGGGTAAGGGCTCAGGTGAGATCAGATCCGCGAAGCAGGTTGGCTGAGCTTGCTCGCAGCCTGCACGGTCTCTGCCGCATCGCCGACGAGAAAATAGACCGCCTCTTGCGTTCGCCAGACGAGCATCGGATGAACGGAGTCAGGGGTGGCCGCGGCGTAAATCTTGCCGGGCTCGATTGAGAATTGGCCCTTGTTGGGCTGGACGAACAGGCTCACGGTTTCCTGCGCTCGAGTAGCGTCCGCTCGATAAAGCAAGTGCGCCGTCCCCTCTATCGGCTTGTCGCACGGCCCAGTTCCCACGAAGCGATAGCCCATCGAAGAGAGGTCCGGATAGGGTCTGGATCGGCCCAGGTCCCGCTTTACCGACGCTGACAGGTCGGCGAGCGGCCCCGGATATTCCTTCGCGGAATGGAGCCGGTCCAGGGCTCGCGAGCAGTCGACGTGGATGCGGGTGATCGCCTCGACCAGCGTGACCGGCACAGGGGGGGCCGGATTGAGCGAGGTGGCAGTCGTAGGTGTCGTGGGCGGATTGGGACCGGTCGCGACCCGCCCGTCGCGGAGGGGTGTTAGGAAGTAACCCAACGCGAGCCCGACGATGAGGAATCCGGCCGCGGCCGCGATCAGCTTCCGGCGACCATGCATGAGGGAGGCGCGATCCGCCGGAAGTAAAGGGTCAGAATCGGGCAACGAGGTAGAAGCTGCGAGTTGATCAATACTCTTTCGCAGCGCATCGGAGGGCGGGGGGGTTTGATTCCTGGCGACACGGGCCAAAGTGCGTCGGAGTTGTTGTTGCCCAAAGACCCTCAAGGCCGATTCAGGGTTGGCGCACATGTACTGGAATACCGCCATGCTCTGCTCGATGTCGAGCTCGCCATCCGCGAAAGCGGTCAGGTATTTACCTGCATTGGTTTCGTCAATTGGCTCTGCCATGGGTGACGCCGGCTTGCGCGATCTCTCAGCGGCCGATCGATTCTGCGGACCGCACGTTGCGTGCGGATGCCGCGCCGATTCCCCAATCTGTCGCCAACTCTCCCAGTTGGTTCGAGAGGAACATTCTTGCCCGGTACAGGCGGCTCATCACCGTGCCGATCGGCACCTCCATCAGGTCCGCGATCTGATGGTACTTGCACCCCTCAATGGCCCACAACAGCAGCACCATCCGATGCGTGGCAGGCAGCTCGTGGATCGCCCGCTTCAGCCGCTCGTCCACGTGGTCCCAGTTCAACGCGGACAGGTCGTAACAGACGGGACACTCATCCGGCACTTCTGGCGCGTGCTGATTCTGCAAATCCTTTAGAGCGGTGTCGTGCTGCTGCTGTTTCCTGAGCGACGAGTTGAAAACGTTATGAAGGATTTTGAAGAGCCAGGGACGAATTCCGTGATCGGCCAACACGAATCCGGATGATGACCCGAACGCGCGGAGATACGTTTCCTGAACCAAATCCTCCGCTTCTACGGGCTCAGATGCCAGGTAGTAAGCCATTCTGAAGACCGCGTCCATCTCAGCCACTGCCATCCGCGCGAACTGTTCCTTCTCCATGCGGCACTCCGATCCGGCCAATCCAACCACGCCAGACCGTACCGCAAGCCAGGAAAAACCAGAAGACGCAAACCAGGAATTGCCCGCGAGGGCTCGTTTCCATCCTGTACCGCGGACTTTTGCGGACGGATGGGAGATCGGATCGACGAGATCGCTCCTTAAAACGAGGGCCCACCGGGCATGTGCACGGTGGGCTTCTCGTCAGGAAAGGATCGGTGCAGCCGACGGTTATTTCGCGCCCTCCTTCATGTTGTCGTCCATCTTCCCGTCTTCCTTCATGTCGGCGCTGTTCATCATCATGCTGCGGATCATCATTTCCTTTGCCATCTTGCGCATCTGATCCGGGTCCTTCATCATGGCCTCCCGCATCTTCATCATCTCGTCCGAGTCCCTCATTTTCATCATCTCGGGATCTTTCATCATCTCGCGCATCTTCGACATCATCTCCGGGTCCTTCATCATCTGCTTCTCAGCCATCTCGCGCACGATCATCTGCTTCATTTCCTTGGTCTCTGGACCGCCCTGCATGATGCTGTTCTTGACGTCCTCCATCTTCTTCGGATCGTTGCACATGTCCTTGCACATATCTTTCATCTTCTGGTCCGCCGTCATCTTGTCGTCCGCCATCCTGTCTCCGGCCATCTTCTCGTCGGCTCGGGCCAGAAGCGAAACGCTGAGGATGGCACACAAGGTAAGCGCGGCAGTGAACAACGTGGTTGAACGAATTGACATTGAAATCTCCTGCCGTTTTGGAAACGGCTTAGTGGTTTCGGTGTAAGGCAGCGGTCAATCGACCGCGAATCCAGCAATGGCGAGTCTGCGAGAGCACCGCGCGCCAAGCACGAGCGAGGCCTCCTTTCTGTGGGAACAGTCGAAGCCGCGGCGCTCCTCAGTGCGTGGACAACCACGAGCAACGCGAGTTTATTCCAACAACTGGCTCGATCCTCGGCCCATCAGAGAGAACGAAAGACCCCGCAACAGCGGGGTCTTTCGCACCATCAGGATTGGAGGCGGGGGGAATCGAACCCCCGTCCCGAGATAACTCGAATGGCGGCCTCTACATGCATAGTCGATGTTTTAATCTCGACCCTGGCGGCGGCCATCGACAGTCTCCGCCAGGCTCCAGCCGTCTGTTTCTCACCGCCTCACCAACGGCCGAATGAGGCGGCCAGCCCGCTTTTTGCGGCCGACGTGACGCGGGCTTCACATCGTGCCGAGGATGCCTAGTTAATTAGGCAGCCATTCGAACCGGCGCGGCAGTGAAGCCGATCCGGCCTGCAACAGGGTTGTTGGCAGTTAAACTGTGCTCGGTGTTTTACGAGGCCAACGAGCGTCCTCGGCATGCCACCGCCACCGTCGCCATCCGGTCGAAACCGATCGCCCCCGGTGGTTCAGTCGCAACAATACTACGACCACATCCTACCATCGGTGTGCCCCCCGCGGCAACTCCTCGCCCATTCGCGACCCGCGAAAACAACGCCGGAATCGCGGCAACAGCCCGACCCGCAAACCATCACCATTGACCCAAACCCCGCCCCGCGCAATCATCTCTGACTGCAGAAACCAACAACAACCAGAGCCAGTATTCTTTCACGGAACAACCATGACCACCACCGCGACACCGCCTGCCGAAGCAGCACACGGAGCGTTCTCCCCGGAAGCGACGGCCGATCTCATCAGCCGCTACAACCGCGACGGCTGCGTCCATCTCGGCAACGTCTTCTCTCCCGAAGAGGTGCGCGAGCTGAAGACCGCCATCGACCAGGCCTTCGACGATCCGCGCCACAAGCCCACCGGCGTCTGGGACTCCGAGATCACCATGGTCCGGCTCTTCGAGATCGGCCAACCCTTCATTCGCATGCTCACCAAGGAGCCGGTCATCGGCCTGATGGAGGCGATTCTCGGAAACGACTGTCACATCATCGCGAACAACGTCGTCCGCAATCCGCCGGGCAAGGCGATCGACCGCTTTCACGTCGACGATTTTCTCTGGATGCCGCTGCCGGACGACATCCCCCGCTTCGACCCGCGAATCAAGATACCGAACTACCTTGTCAACGTTCAGTTCCCGCTCACCGACATCCCTTCAGATGAATACGGGCCGACGCAGATCGTCCCCGGCAGCCACTACTCCGGCCGCGCTCCCAACGATCTCCGCAACCCGTCCTTCGAAGGCCGCGGCCCGTTGTCCATGCATGCCAGGGCCGGCGACGCCTATCTGCAGCACCCGCAATCCTGGCACCGCGGCGCGCCCAACACCTCGGATCGTACGCGCTACGTCTACCAGCAGGCGTGGAGCATGCGCTTCGTCGCCCAGCGCTTCTATCCGTTCATGAATTACCAGGTGCCCGATCATGTCATGCAGGGAGCGGACGAGCGGCTCCTGCGCGTCCTCGGTAAACACTCCAAGGGCGCCTACGGATGATTCGCTCGTCGCCGGTCTGACCTTCCGCCTGACGCATGAAACCAATCGTCCAGATCTCGCTCGACCTCGTCGACATCCCCGAGGCCCTGCAGACCGCCGAAATGGCTCGGCGCGCGGGCGTCGACTGGCTCGAAGCGGGAACGCCGCTGATCATCGCCGAGGGAATGAACGGCGTCCGCGCGCTCCGCCAGCGCTTCCCGGAAGTGCCCATCGTCGCCGACCTGAAGACCATGGACGGCGGCTATCTCGAAGCGGAGCTCATGGCCAAGGCCGGCGCCACGCATGTCGTCGTCATGGCCCGCGCGCACGAGGAGACTGTAAAGTGCGCCGTGAAAGCCGGGCGCGACCTCGGCGTAAAAGTGATGGGCGACAATCTCGGCTGCGAGGACATGATCGCCGCCGCGAAACGCCTCGAAGAGCTCGGTTGTGATTTCGTGATCCACCACATCGGCTATGACCAGCGCCGCGGGATCGCCGCTCGCGCCGCGCGCATCCCCAGCCCGCTGGACCAGCTGCGCGAGGTCGTCGCCGCCGTCAGCGTTCCGGTGCAGGCAGTGGGCGGCCTCACCCTCGAGCAGGCGGTCCGCACGCCGGAGTATGGCGCCCCCCTGGTCGTCCTGGGCGCGCCCCTCACCATCGACGCCAACTCCTTCAAGACCGCATCGGGCGACGTCGAGGGCTCGCTTCGGTTGATCTGCCAGAAGGTGCATGCATACGGCGACGTGCCGACGGGCGGGAGACGATGAGCGCGGCCGTGGTCAATTTCGGCTCCGAAAAGTTCTCGGTCGAGCTGCGCGACATCCCGCGGCCGCAGATCGGCGGCGACGACGTGCTCCTGGAGGTGGCCGCGGTCGGCGTCTGCGGCAGCGACCTTCATCAGTGGACCGCCGACCACAGCTGGCCGGTGAATTATCCCGTCGTGCTCGGGCACGAATTCGCCGGCACGATCAGCGAGCTCGGCGCCGACGTGCGCGGCTGGCGCGAAGGCGATCGCGCGGTAAGCGAGACCGCCGCCGTGATCGATCCCGACAACCCGATGAGCCGCAGGGGCCTCTATAACCTGGACCCGACGCGTAAGGGCTTCGGCGCCGGCGCGAACGGCGCCATGACACGCTTCGTGAAGGTGCCCGCCCGCTGCCTGCATCGCGTCCCCGCTGACCTGCCGCTGCAAATTGCCGCCCTCACCGAGCCGTGCTGCGTCGCGTTCAACGCGGTGGTTAACAATTCACGCATCCAGCCGGGCGACCGGGTCGTCGTGCTTGGCCCCGGACCCATCGGCCTGCTCTGCGCCGCCATCGCGCGCCTCGCGGGCGCGGAGGTCGCGGTCGTCGGGCTGGAGCGCGACCGCGTCCGCCTCGACATCGCAAGGCAGTACGGCTGCGTCCCGATTGTGGAAGGCCTGGAAGCGTGGGCCAACGATGCGGACGGCCTGGGCGTCGATGGCGTCATCGATGCCGCCGGCGTCTCCGCCACTCTCAACACCGCGATGCAGATCGTCCGCCCCGATGGATGGATCAGCAAAGTCGGCTGGGGCAAACAGCCGCTCGGCGTCTCCCTCGACCCGCTCGTGCAGAAGAACATCACCCTGCAGGGAAGCTTCAGCCACAACTGGCCCATCTGGGAACGCGTCATCCGCCTGCTCGCGACCGGCAAGCTCGATGTAACGCCCATCGTCGGCGGCGTCTGGCCCCTCGAACGATGGCACGACGCCTTCCAGGCCATGCATAGCGGCGCCATCGCCAAAGCTGTACTGAAACCGATGGAGAGTGTTCAGCCGTTGGTTGGTGGTTAACAACCAGGAACACCCACGACCTTTTCCCGTCACCAGCGCGCAGGAGCAGCCAGCGACTCTTTTTCGATATGAGGCTCGCGGACAAAGTCATCATCGTCACCGGCAGCACGACGGGCATCGGCGAGGCCATGGCGCGTCGATTCATCGCCGAAGGCGCCAACGTTCTCCTGCACGGGTTGGAGCGCGACCTCGGCGAGAAGGTCCTCAGCGAACTCGGGCCGAAGAGCGCTCGCCTGCTCATCGGCGACATCTCAAAGCCGGACATGCCCCAGCGCCTGGTCGATGCGGCGCTCTCCGCGTTCGGAAGGATCGACGCGATCGTCAACAACGCGGCGTGGATCGTGCGCAGCAACATCGAATCCACCGATGCCGCCCTGTTCGATAAGGCGATTGCCACCAACCTGCGAGCCCCCCTTCTCCTGATCCGCGCCGCGATGTCGCAGCTGAAGCAAACGCAGGGCTGCGTGCTGAACATCGGCTCGATCAACGGATACTGCGGCGAAGGAAATCAACTCGCGTACAGCCTCTCCAAGGGCGGGCTGATGACCCTCACGCGTAATCTCGCCGATGCCCATGGTCGCGATCGCGTGCGCTTCAATCAGTTGAACCTCGGCTGGGTGCTGTCGCCCAACGAGTACAAGCTGAAGGTGTCAGAAGGACTGCCGCCCGACTGGCATGAGCATCCCCCCGCCGCGTTCGCGCCCTCCGGAAAGATCATGACCCCGCAGCAGGTCGCCGGGGCGGCGGTGTACTGGGTCGGCGATGAGAGCCGCCCCGTGTCGGGATCGATTGTCGATCTGGAGCAGTATCCCGTGATCGGAAGAAACCCCCAGAAGTAGCGGCGACATTATGGGTCGCCCGAGTCGTCAATAGCGTGGTCCACGAGGCGCCTTCTTCATCGATGATGCCAAAGCTCGCCGCGTTTCCCAAAGCCTTCCTCGATCCGCTCTGCGTCACCGGAGCGATGAGCTTGCGCGAGTGGATCGAGTTGGCTTCCACCCTGCAGGTCGACGGCCTGGAATTTTACAGCGGCTTCCTCGACCTGCAGGATCGCGCCGCCTGGATGAGCGTGCGTCGCATGGTCGACGACCATCGCCTGCAGATGCCGATGATGTGCTGCTCGCCCGATTTCACCCATCCCGATCCAGCCTTCCGCAAGAGGCAGGTCGATCTGGAGAAGGGCTGGATCGACATGACTTCGGCGTTGGGCGGCTCATTCTGCCGCGTGCTCTCAGGGCAGCGCCGGCCCGAGGTGAATCGAGAGGATGGCCTGCGCTTCGCCGCGGAATCGATCCTCGCCTGCATCCCTCATGCCGCCGAGCGCGGCATCACCCTCATTCTCGAGAACCATTACAAGGACAACTATTGGCAGTACCCGGAATTCGCCCAGAAGATGGATGTGTTCTGTGAATTGCTGGAGCGAATTCACTCACAACATTTCGGCGTTAATTACGATCCGAGCAACACCATCCTTGCCGGCGAGGACCCGCTGGAGCTGCTTCGCCGCATCAAGCATCGCGTGCTCACGATGCACGCCAGCGACCGCTATCTCGCCGAAGGAACGATCGAAGATCTGCGACGTGAAGAGGGTTCGCTCGGCTACGCGAAACGGCTTCGGCACGGCGAAATCGGCAAAGGGATGAACGACTACGACGCCATCTTTGCCGAGCTGGCGGGCGTTGGATTTGACGGCTGGATCAGCATCGAAGACGGCGTCGATGGAATCGATCAGCTTCGCCGCAGCGTGCGCTTTCTGCGAGAGAAACTAGCGACCCACTGGCCTGCCACCATCACCTGAACACAAAAAAGAACGAGGGGACAATCGACTGGATCGGTCGAGCGCTGTTTCGAATGACTCTCGCTCCGGTAAGATCACCCCCCATGAGCGATGGCTACCGCCAGTTCGATGATTTCAGCAGACCTCTCGGCGAGTCCTGGGAGATGATCCCTGAAAACGGCTGGACCTTTGCCATGTCGCCGGCTCGCGCGCGCTTCGTCAACCGATCTGAGGGCAACGCCGAGATCTTCCTGCGGCCCTGCAGCATCTATGGCGACACCGTCGAGATGCGCCTGGTGCCGGCCGAAAGCCGCTCGGGCATCCTGGTCTTCGGTTTCCTCGTGGGATTTGAGTACATCACCTTCGAGCTGGATCTAAGCAGCGGCGACCTCCAGGTGCTCACCCACGAGTTCCACAAGCCTCAGCCGCGGGCCCACGCGAAGGCCGGCGCCGGATTCTCCAGCCTGAGCGTCACGCGAAAGCGTTGCGATCTTCCGGGGTTGCCCTACGAAGGGTCCAGCGTCGTGCTGCGCCTCGATGGCGAAGTCGCGGCAGAGGTCGACGCGATCGACTTCCTCCCCGAGAGCCTCTTCATGTTCGGCCTCAAAGGTCCCGGCGAGTTGTCCCTCGCGTCCTTCAGCATTATCGGTCCAACCCGTCCGCGGCCGGAGTATCTGCACGTCGGACTCTGGCAACAGGGAATCAAGCCGACCACCGCCGAAAATGTGAATGTGCTGCTGGAAGGCGTGCGACAGGCGGCCGATGCCGGAGTGCAGCTGCTCGTTACCCCCGAGACCTCGCTGGTCGGCCTCCGCCCCGAGCATCCGGAATGGTCTGATCAGGAACATATCCAGTCCGAGCTGCGGCGCTTCCAGGATGGCATCCAAAAAGTCCGCGGCGCGCCGCACACCTTGATCGGCTATCCGGATTGGGTCGACATGTCGCAGGTCGAAGGCGCTGCGCTCGAAAAGGTGCCGCTCAACTGCCACCGGTTCGTCCGGCCGGACGGCGCACTCGGCCCGCCGATGGCGAAGGTGCACGTCTGCGAGCCGGGCCTCTGGCATGGCCGCGAATACAACCTGCAGCGCGTCTGCGGCGCCGAGGTCGCGGTCGGCGTCTGTCATGACGCGCACTACCAGGACGTTTGGGCCACCGGCGTAATGGGCGGCGCCCGCCTCTGCCTGCATCCCAGCTCCGGCGGAAACTATCGCGGCTCCATCCCGGAGTTTCTCACCAGCATCCGCAGCCTCGGCGACGCCATGGACGTCTTCTGGCTTCGCGTCAACGCGGGCGGCGGCTCCGCGATCCTCTACCCCGCCGCCAACCGCAAGCAGCCCAACACCCTGCTCGCCGTGCCGGAAGACCTGACCGACGCCAGTCCCACGTATCCCCAATATTGCCCCATGGGCGACTTGCTCGCGCACACAACGATCCGCCTGTGGGACGCGACCGGCGCCTATCCCATGCGCACCCTGCGCAGCGGCCGCAAACGCTACGAGATCTGGTCGAGCCTCGTGCCGCAGATCCGCGAGGTGTGAGAGCAGCCGCGCTTCGCGCCATCGCTGTGCGGCATGAGCGCCGGACAGTAAGCTCTGCGCCCCGCCCGTTGGCGGGATCTATGCACGTCGGGCCCTGGGATTACGCGCTGCTCATCGCGACCACGCTTCAAGTGGCGCTCGTCGCCTACCTGTACGAGCCGCGCTGGAAAGCCATGGCGATGTCTCTCCCGGTGCCGTTCACGCTGGCATCGCTCGCCGCGCTTTCAGTCGGAGCGGGGTACGTTGACGCGAGCAACATTTTCGGACTCGTCCTGCTTCTGCTCTTCACCAACGTCGTTCGCTGGCTTCACTACGGACTGAAGGCGCCGATCGTGCCGTCAATCGCGCTTGCAACGGTCGGCTATTGCACGGCAGCGTGGGCGATGGCGTCGCGAATTCCCCGCGACGATCTGACCTTCTACATCTCGACGGGAATGATCGCCGTCCTTGCCGCGGTGCTGCTCTTGAACACGCCGCATGTCACCGAGCCGGGACATCGCACCCCCCTGCCGGCCTACATCAAGCTGCCCGGAATCGCGTTGCTCGTCATCTGCATGATCGTATCCAAGGGCCTGCTGCGCAACTTCATTACCACCTACCCCATGGTGACCACCTTCGCCGCATACGAGGCGCGACATTCCTTGCGCACGCTCTGTCGCCAGGTCCCGCTGCTGATCCTCGTCCTCATGCCGATGCTGTCGGTCATCCGCGCACTGCAGGGTCACATCGGCCTCGGCGCAGCCCTTGTCCTCGGGTGGATTGTCTTTCTGTTGATTCTCCTGCCGATCATCTACCGCACGCACGTCATGGTCAGCGCCACCGCCGAGCAAGCCGCCGCCGAGGAGCAGGAGATCGTGCCCGCAACGCCGGCCGGTTCATGACGGTGAAATAGCGCGCATTTCTTCCGATATTCGCCAGTTCAGCAGCTCAACACCATTCGTTTGTCAGAGCGCTCTTCGTCGCAATAAAACGTAATTCGACCGTACCATTTGACCTAAACAAATCGAGAATTTGCAAGACCCTTGAGCGCTGCCAGCCGTACAACCCGTGAGCTGAACTCAAGTCAGCGGCGATTCTCAGCCTGCTTGCGCAACATGAGTGATCCAAGGGAAGAGATTCGAGTGCTCCTCGCGGATGACCACCAGATGGTCCGCGACGCGCTCAAAGCGCTGCTGCGCGCTCAACCCGGCACCACGATCGTCGGCGAGGCCGAGGATGGTCGAACCGCGGTCCGCATGGCCGCCGAACTCTTGCCCGATGTCGTCCTCATGGACATCAACATGCCGCAGCTCAACGGCATCGAG
Organism: Tepidisphaerales bacterium; assembly: GCA_038204465.1. GTDB lineage: Bacteria > Planctomycetota > Phycisphaerae > Tepidisphaerales > Tepidisphaeraceae > JBBRCX01. Next base: position 13,530 of record JBBRCX010000071.1, read on the forward strand.
GCCACCCGCCAGATCGCTTCCGCCCAAGGCAGCTCCAGCAAGATCGTCGTGCTCTCGGCGCGCTCTGACCGGCGCTCCGCCGAAGAAGTCCTCAAAGCCGGGGCCATGGCCTACGTCGCGAAGGACTCGGCCTTCGAGGATCTCTCGGCCGCCCTGCGCTCCGTCATGGACGACAAGATCTACCTCAGTCCCACCATGGCTGATGGACTCGCGGAACACCTCGCCCGCGGCCCGGCAACGAATGGCGCGACGGTCTACGACAAGCTATCCCCTCGGGAGCGCGAAGTGCTGCAACTCCTCGCCGAGGGCAAGGCGATGAAGCAGATCGCGATGCATCTTCATGTCAGCACCAAGACCGTCGAAACCCACCGACGAAAGCTCATGGCCAAGCTTGGCCTCGAGAGCGTCGCCGAATTGACCAAGTACGCCTTGCGCGAGGGAATCACCACCCTCGACGGTTAAGCCGCTCAACCTTCCCATTCTGGAAAATGCTCACCTCGCGGCTCAGTCTCTTATCGAAGATCTGATAGACAACCCGATAGTCGCCGACGCGGACCCTGAAAAGATCCTCTCCGCCCGCGAGCTTTTCACTTCCCGGCGGACGGGGATTCTTTTCGAGTGCGTCGAATTTCAGGCCGACTCGGATTTGTACCTGTCGCTCGAGTTTGCGGAACTGCCGTTCGGCGCCCGGGGCCAGTTCTACCCGATATGCGGGCACCTTTGCCCCCTTTCCGCTTCAGCTCTGCTTTCAGTTTCGACCAGGCGACAGTGCCGTCGGTATTTGCCTGAGCCAGAGCGTCTCGTGCGTCTTTCACATCAAGCTCATCTTCGATGCGCTGCAACAGAGCCAGATCCGCCATCGAGATAATGGCCACGACATCCCGGCCGCTTTTGCTGACGACGATCCGTTCCCGCGCGTAGCTGACGCGATTCACCACGTCAGCGAAGTCCGCTCGAACCTCACTCATCGGAATCGTCATCACGCACCTCCAGGACCTTCGACCCCCGGCTTGAGTCATTCTTTTTATAATTTGTACAATCTGTACGAACGTTAATACTATCGGTTGAGCCGGCACGCAAGTACAGAATCAGAAATCGGTCCTTTGCAAGCGCGCACTGCATTCGCGAGCAGAGGCGATTGAGGCAATGGACCTGGTCGTCAACCTCTTCCTCAGCCCGCATGGCACGATGCGTTCATACCATGAGCCTACGCAGGCGGGACAATGACCGTTCCATTCGAAGGTCATCGTTCTCGCCCGCTCGTGTGTCGCGCCCAGTGCCAACCCGCGACTGCCCAGGCCACGAGCGGCGTCGATCGACCCGAAACCGCCGATTCTCCATTGAGCGCGGTGGGACTCGGACCCACGACCCACGGATTAAAAGTCCGTTGCTCTACCAACTGAGCTACGCGCTCGGAAGCATCTGACTATAGACATTTCGAGCACCGGCTCAACTTGCGCCGATCGTGTGGGTCGCCTTCCACAACCGTTATAGTGACACCCCCAACCGCGCCTCCCGCGGGGGTGCAACCATGGCGGACAACAGCGACGCCCAGGCACGATTCAACACAGGCTGTGCGCTGCTGCAGCAGCGCCAGCTGGGCCCCGCCCTCGCGGCGCTCGCCGACGCCGCGCGCCTGCGCCCACAATGGCCCCAGGCGAGCTATCAGCTCGGTGTCGCACTGCTGATGAGCGGCCGCCCGCTCGACGCGGCGCGCGCGCTCGAACAATCGCTGCGTTTCAAACACGATTATGTCGAAGCTCACGTCGCGCTGGGCAAGGCGCTACAGATGCTTCAGCGCGTGCCGCAAGCCGTCGACCATCTCCAGAAGGCGCTAGCGATTCAACCCGACAACATCGAACCCCTTCTGGACCTGGCGCTGCTTTGCCAGCAGCAGGACCAGACACAACGCGCGCTCGAATTGGCCCAACGTGCCGCCGTGCTCCGCCCCGCCGACCCCAATTTGCAGAATACCATCGGCACTCTTCTTCTGAGTTGGCAGCGCCCAGGGGAGGCCGCCGAGTGTTTTCGGCGCTCGCTCGCCGTCCTTCCCAACGAGCCGGCAACATTGTTTCAACTGGCAAACTGCCTGCGCACAGAAGGATCGCTGAATGATGCGCTCGACCTCTATCGCCGCGCCGCGGCGCTGCGGCCGGCCGAACCTGGCTTTCATAGCGCACTGGCAAGCTGCCTCGACGCCCTGGGGCTCAAGGATGAAGCGGTTGAAAGCTATCGTCGCGCCGTACAGATCCAGCCGGAGCGCGCGGATCTTCAGTACAACCTCGGCGTCGCATACGCGCGGGCCGGCGATCATGCCCAGGCCGTTACCGCCCTGCGGCAATGCGTTGCATTGAATCCAAACGATTTCCGCTCCTGGGCCAACCTCGGCGGTTCCTTGTACGAGGTCCGCGAATCCGAAGAGGCACTGCACGCTTTCCAGCGGGCCCTCGCACTCAATCCGAACGAAGCGGTCCTCCACAACAACCTTGGAAACGCGCTGCGGCGACTGAACCACCACCAGGAGGCCGAGTCCGCTTATACGCGGGCAATAGAGCTGGAGCCGATGCACCCGGGGCTGCGCACCAGTCTCGCATCGCTCTGGCTTGCTCAGGGAAGGGCGGGGGAGTCGATCCATGTCTACCGTGAGGCCTTTGCAATGGGCGCCCTTTCGCCGGCGGCCCACAGCGATTTCCTGCTGGGACTGCACTATCTGCCAAATCAGGATCCGGCGAAGGTTTTTGAAGAACATCTGCAGTGGGCACGATTCCACGCGCCGGACGCGAGCGCGGCGACGGTCGCTCATTCCAATGATCGCAGCCCCGATCGCCGGCTTCGTATCGGCTACGTCTCGCCAGATTTCCGCAGCCAGTCGGTCGGTTTCTTCATGGAGCCAATCCTTAGCGCATACGATCACGCCGCATTTGAAGTGACCTGCTACAGCGATGTCGCAAAGCCGGACGCCATGACGGCCCGGCTGCGCAGCTACGTGGATCGCTGGCGCGAAACGGCGCGATGGAGCGACCAGCAATTGACCGACGCCGTCCGTGCCGACGAGATCGACATCTTCGTCGACCTCGCTGGCCACACAGGCCTCAACCGTCTCCCTGCCTTCGCGCGCAAGCCCGCGCCGGTCCAGGTCACTTATCTCGGCTACGCCGACACGACGGGCCTGAAAACGATTGACTATCGCATCACCGATCAATATGCCGACCCGCCGGGAGCGTCGGAGTGCTACCACACGGAGAAACTCATCCGCCCCTTCACGAGCGCTTGGTGCTACCAACCACCGGCTGAAACGCCGCCGGTTGCCCCCCTGCCGTCTTTGACTGCGGGCCGGATCACCATCGGTTCGTTCAGCATTCCCGCCAAGTTGAATGCGCAACTCGCGTCGTTTTGGTCGCAGGTGATCCTGGCGTTGCCGCGGTCGCGACTGCTGCTCAAGTACCATCACTATGAAGATCCCACCGTTCGGCGCCGGGTGCAGGAACTGTTCACCGCCTGCGGGATCGAGCCGGACCGAATCGAATTCCTCGGCCGCGCGCCGACGCATCGCGAGCACCTGCAAACCTATGACCGCGTCGATCTCTCCCTCGACACGTTCCCTTATCACGGAACCACGACCACCTGCGAGGCGCTGTGGATGGGTGTGCCGGTAATCACCCTCGCCGGCGACACGCACCTGTCGCGCGTAGGCGTCAGCCTGCTAACCAACGCCGGCCTGGGCGAACTGATCGCGCGCAGCCCCGACGAATTCGTCCGCATCGCGATCGATCTCGCCAGCGACCGCGCCCGCCTTGCGGAGCTACGCGCCGGCTGCCGGAAAGCGCTCAGCGCCTCCCCCCTCACCGACCGCGAAGGCTTCATCCGAAGCCTGGAGCGCGCCTATCGCCAGCTGTGGCACCGACGGTGCGCGCCTGGTCCCTCCGCCACCGGTGCGTGAGTGATCTGGATCCTTCAGTATCTCTCTCGCGTGCACATTGCGTGGCCGTGCTCCTATAATTCGTGTTAGCCGGCCACGGCCGGCTTGCCGGCAACGATCCGTCAACTGACCCAAAAATGCCGCTCGTTCGCGACCGCTGTATCTGTCTCCGAAAGCACGAGTACAGCGAAACCTCGCAGATCCTTTCGCTCTTCTCACGCGAGCATGGCACCTTCCGCGCCATCGCCAAAGGCGCCCACCGGCGAACAAAGGCCGGGGCCAGCAGGTTCGACGGAGGCGTCGACCTGCTCGATGTTGGCGACGCCGTCTTCACTCACGATCCTGCCAAGGACCTCGCGACGCTGACCGAGTGGAGCCTCCGCGAAGGCAATCTCGGATTGCGGAGCAGCCTGCGCGGAACATACCTCGCGATGTACGCCGGCGAGCTCGTTGGCCGCCTGATCGAGGAGCACGACGCTCACCCCGAGCTCTTCGACCGGCTCCAGGCCGCGCTTCCCGAATTTGCCACCGCGCGCGTCGAGGAAGCCTTCCTCGCCTTCCAGCTGGACCTCCTGCGCGAGAGCGGCTACCTCGCCGAGCTCTTCGCCTGCGCCACCTGCGGCGCCCAGCTCGGCGACCGCGGCGCCTGCTACTTCTCCCCTTCGAGCGACGGCGTCATCTGTCACGACTGCGAAGGCGCAACCCCCGATCGAATGCCGCTCGACCCGCGCCTCCTCCGCCTGGTTCAAAGCGTCGTGCGCCTCCCCCGATCCAACGGCACGCCCCGCCGCCTGCCCCAGCTCACCCGCCACCAGACCGACCCGCTCAACCGTCTCTTCGCCGACCACGTCGAGCATACCCTGGGCCGCCGGCTGCAACTCGCACGCCACGTCGTCCCCCGTTTCCCCGAGCGCGGGCAAGCCCAGACTCTACCGTTTCGCGCCGAGCCACCTCTGAGCGCCCCCGCGCGCTCCACTTCCGCTCGAGGCGAAACCGCTTAAGCACGCCCGCTCCGATGCCTCTCGCGCCGATTCGAGTGACGCCAGAGCCATCACAAGGCGACTCATCGTCACTGCTCCATCAATCTGTCTCACTGCATGCGCTTTGACCGCATTCACCCCTTCGTCGCTAAGCTCCTCTCGTTGCCGCCCCGCGCGCTCGTCATTACAATCCCGGCCCCATGCCCCGGCTTGCCTTCGCGATTGCCCTCTCCCTCTTGATTGGACAATCCGCAGCCGCGGCCGCCCCCGCCAGTCAGCCAACCCAGACCTGGGAACTGACCGGTCCCGGCGAATTCAAGCAGGTTCAGAGCCCCGACACGCAGCCCATCGCCAACCCAACGCTCGACAAAGTGGAGCAACTCCTGGTTCATCACAGATTCAATTCCGCGCGCAAGATCGTTCTCGACTGGCTCAAGCATCACAAAGACGCCCCCGACCGCGACCGCGCCCTGTTTCTTCTCGCAGAAGCCTACGACCAGTACGGCGACCGCATCCGCGCCTTCTACCACCTCGACGAGCTGCTCGACACCTACCCAGAGAGCCGCCTCTTCTACCCCGCGCTGGAGAAGCAATACGAGATCGGCGACGCCTTCCTCCGCGGCTACAGGCGGCGCTTCCTCGGCCTGCCGATCCTCACCTCAGAAGACGAAGGAGTGGAAATCCTCTACCGGATCCAGGAGCGCTCCCCGGGCTCCCCGCTCGCGGAGCGCGCGCTGCTGCGCACCGCCGACCATTACTTCGCCTCCAGCGACTTCGACCTCGCCTTCGACGCCTACGCCTCGTATGCCCGCAGCTATCCGCGCAGCCCGGACATCCCCCGCGTGCGCATGCGCCAGGCGCTGTCGTCCTACGCGCAATTCCGCGGCCTTCTTTTCGACGCGACGCCGCTCATCGACGCCAAGGCCCAGCTCGAGGACATCGCCCGCAACTACCCCGAGCTTGCCGCCGAAGAGAACGTTCCCGACGTGATCGAGCGAATCAATCGCTCATTGGCCGGCAAGATCTACCGGACCGCCGATTTCTACGTCCGCACCCATGATCCGCGCGGGGCTGTCTACACCTATCGCTATCTGATTCAGACCTACCCCGAGACCCGCGAGGCCGTGCTGGCCCGGAACAAACTCGAGCGCATGCCCGCCTGGGCGCTCACCGAGCCGGGCCCCTCCAGCGCTCTCGACTCGCTCCCGGACTCCACCACCCGGCCCGCCACCCGAGCCGCTGAGCTTCCCAGCGTGCCGCGCGAGGTTCGATGACCCAGCCACAGCCGACCTCCACCCTCGATTATGCCACCCCCTCGCGCAAACGGCGCCGAGCCTGGCCCTGGATTGCCGCAGCCCTGGCAGCGGCTGCAGTCTCGCTGCTCCTCATCGCGGGGTGCGGCTACCAGCAGGCCGGCGCCCCGCCCAGGGGAGACATCGTCCCCTACAAGTGGAGCTCGCTCTATCGCACTGACGTCCATACCGTCGCCGTCCCCATCTTCACCAACCGCACTTTCCGTCGCGGCGTCGAGTTCAACCTCAGCAAGGCAATCGTCAACCAGCTCGAGGCCCACAGCCCCTACAAGGTGGTCGACCGCGAACGCGCCGACACCATTCTCGAAGGCGAAATCGTCAACATCCGCGTCAGGACCCTCAGCGAAGACGCCCACAGTTCCCTGCCGCAGGAGCAACTGTATCTCGTCACCGTCAACTTCACCTGGAAAGACCTTCGCAGCGGGCGGATACTCGTTCAGCGCAGCGACTACGAGCAGACCGCACCCTACTATCCCACCCTCGGCGAGGGACAGTTCACCGGCTCGCAGCAGAATGTCGAGCGCCTTGCCCTCGCGATCGTCCAGGAGCTTCAGGCCGACTGGTAGCCAGTGATTCTTGCTCAGCATCAATTTCCACCTGCCTGCCGGGGGCGCGCGGGGTGGAAAAGCCCCCACCCCCAACCGTATGATGAACGCGGCGTAATACAGATGACCGCTTCGGCGGCGAGCCAACGTTGCTTTAGCCGCCGGCGCCGCCGAATCACCGTCAGAGGAAGTTCTCATGGCAGATCAGCAGCGACCCGACCGCCCCACGCGCAAACCCGGCCGGCCCGGCGCGGGCAGCAACGGCTTCCGCTTCGGCCGCGGTCTCTTCGGCTGGGTGCTTTTCATCGGCCTGGCCATCATGCTGTTCATGCTGCTGAAGAATAAGAACAACTCGGCCCAGCAGATCCCCTTCAGTGAGTTCGTCAAGAAGTTGCAGGCCGACAAGATCGAGTCGCTCACCGTCGAACAGGAAGAGGTCACCGGAAAGTTCGTCGGTGACGGCGAAATGGTCGGCGTCGGCCGCACCGGAGGCATGCCCCAGAAGACGCAATACTTCCGCACCACTGTCCCTCCCACGCCCAACATCTTCGAATTCACCAAGTACCTGATCGAGATCCAGGGACCCAGCAAGACCACCCGCATTGAGGTCGAGGGCGGCAACAGCCTGCTCATCAATATCCTCCTGCCGCTGGTTCCCTGGCTCCTGATCTTCGGCTTCATCTGGTTCTTCGTCTTCCGCCAATTGCGCAACAGCGCCGGCGCCGGAGGAATGCTCGGCAACTTCGGGCGAAGCCGCCATCGAATCACCAGCAAGGAACACACCAACGTCACCTTCGACGACGTCGCCGGCATCGAGGAGGCCAAGGAAGAGGTGATGGAGATCGTCGAGTTCCTCAAGAACCCGAAAAAGTTCCAGCGCCTCGGCGGACGCATTCCCCGCGGCGTGCTCCTCGTCGGTGAGCCCGGAACCGGCAAGACTCTGCTCGCCAAGGCCATCGCCGGCGAGGCCGACGTCCCCTTCTTCAGCATCTCCGGCTCCGACTTCGTCGAAATGTTCGTCGGCGTCGGCGCCAGCCGCGTCCGCGACCTCTTCAAGCAGGCCAAGGACAACAGCCCCTGCATCATCTTCCTCGATGAAATCGACGCCGTCGGGCGCCGCCGCGGCAGCGGGTTCTCTAGCGGCGGGCATGACGAACGCGAGCAGACGCTCAATGCCATCCTCGTGGAGATGGACGGCTTCGACACCAACGACCAGGTCATCGTCTGCGCCGCCACCAATCGCGTGGACGTGCTCGACCCCGCGCTCACCCGTCCCGGCCGCTTCGACCGCCAGATCTACGTGCCGCTCCCCGATATCAAGGGCCGCATGGAGATCCTCAAGGTTCACAGCCGCAAGGTGAAGCTCGGCCCCAATGTCGACATGATGCGCCTCGCCCGCGCCACCCCCGGCTTCAGCGGCGCTGATCTCGCGGCGATCATCAATGAGGCCGCGCTCGGCGCCACCCTCGCCGGCAAAGAGTACATCGAGATGGACGATCTCGAAGAAGCGCGCGACAAGGTCCGCTGGGGGCGCGCCAGAAAGAGCCGCGTGATCGACGAAAAGGAAAAAATCGCCACCGCCTACCACGAGGCCGGACACGCCGTCGTCCAATACCTCACCAAGGACGCCGACCCGATCCACAAGGTCACGATCATCCCCCGCGGCAACTTCGGCGGCGCCACCATGGCCCTTCCGGAAAAAGACCGCAACAACCTCTCCCGCAAGTGGTGCATCGCCACCATGAAGACCTGCTTCGGCGGGCGCATCGCCGAGGAACTCTTCTGCGGCGACGTTAACACCGGTGCCATGGGCGACATCCGCCAGGCCACCGGCCTCGCCCGAAAGATGGTCCGCGACTGGGGAATGAACGAGCGCCTCGGATTCGTCTTCTACGGCGAAGACGAAACACGCCCCGGCATGATGATGGATTTCGGCGTCGGCGGCGCCCGCGAGTACTCCGAAGAGACCGCCAAGGCGATCGACGAGGAAGTCAAGAAGCTGATCGATCACCTGTATGAGGAGACCCGCCAGCTCCTCGAGGCCAACCGCGACCGCGTCGACGCCCTCTCCAAGGCCCTCACGCGCTACGAGACCCTCGACGCCGCCGATGTCGACCGCATCATGTGCGGCGACACCCTCACCAAGCCCACCATGGCCGACCTGCTCGAAAAGGAGAACCGTCGCGGCGCCGTCATCGCCCCCGCCACCGACCCCAAGGAACCCGACGTCCGCCTCGGCGGCGGCCCCCTCCCCGCCCCAGGCTAGAGCGGCGCGCAATTGCCCATAGCTCATAGCCTCGCGTAAAACCATCCATCTCCCTGTGCCCCAGCTCGACCAATCCGCGTTTTTCCCACGCCGTCCACGAAAATCCCATCCCAACCCCAGCGAACCGCCATCAAACCCCCATCCCAACCCCATCGCCTCCCCATCCGGCGACCATCGACCCCCCATCGGATCCCCATGAAGCTCCCAACCCCCAGCCACGGCGCCCCCGCGACGCCTCCACCACAGGCCCGGCGCCTGCCCACGCTCTCCCAATCCTTCGCCACCCGCCGCCAACACCATTCCAATTCGTACCCGCGCACGGGTACCAATCCTTCATATAAATGACTCCGATCTAATGCGAACACACGCCGAGCGCGAAGTCGACCCCGCAGCAACCCACCCAACAAGCGCGACGCGAAAAAGCCGGGGTCTCGAGATGCGCCCTTTTGTTTTTCCCGGGAACAACGCACGTGTCCTTGGGTAGGGGCAGGTTTCCGAACCCGCCCTCTTCTCCTCGCCCCGACAGACATTCGCCGCCGCATTCGCCTCCTCTTGCAAACGGGACGGGTCCAATTCTTGACGGCGTTCGATGCCCGTCGTACTTTACGGCGATGCCGCGTGTCGCCCGCGTTGCCCCTGGCGGTCTGATCTACCACGTCCTGAACCGCGGCGTCGGGCGCATGGACCTCTTCAAGCGTCCCGCCGATTTCGCCTCGTTCCTCCAAGCCATCGCCGATACGCTGCGCGTCGTGCCCATGCGAATCTGCGGCTACTGCCTGATGAGCAATCACTGGCATCTGGTGCTGTGGCCGCGGCAGGATAAAGAGCTGTCACGGTTCATGCAGCGACTGACGATCACGCACGCCCGGCGATGGATCGAGCATCGCGATCGGGTCGGCTACGGCAGCGTTTATCAGGGCCGTTACCGATCGTTTCCGGTCCAGAGCGATGCCCATTTCACCATGCTGATGCGCTACGTCGAGCGCAATCCAAGGCGGGCGGGAATGGTAAGACGTGCCGAAGCGTGGCGTTGGTCAAGCCTCGGACAGACGGCGGATGATGGGCCGGTGAAAGGATTGAAATCTCCGCCGGCGATCATTCCGCTGTGCCCGTGGCCGGTGCCGCGGCGGCGGGATTGGATCGCCTACGTGAATCGCTCGCAGAGGGCGGCGGAGGAGGGGGCGGTGCGGCACTCACTGCGGCACAGTCGGCCGCTGGGCTCGGCGGGCTGGGTGAGCCGGATGGAGAAGGCGCTGTCCCTGACGCCGTTGCGTCCGCGCGGCCGCCCCAAGGGAAAGACCGCAAAGCCGAAGGGGTAATTGGACCCGTCCCGTTTGCTGCTTCCCGTCCGTCGGTCCCAGCACCGGACGCGGCCGACGCCACACCATCTGCTGCTGGTGCAGACACCGCCGCATCGTCTCCACGCTCACCTTCACGCCCCGCGTGTCATACAGCACCAACGCCAGGGTCGCACAACACCAGCGGC